>CAYUYT010000016.1:0-32391 GCA_964449345.1 uncultured Spirochaetia bacterium
GCAAAAAAAGCAAAGTAAATTATAAATATTTGATAAATACTTTCAAAACAGCGCGGGAACACTTTGCGCTGTTTTTTTTTACAAAAATTAATCGGAGGGCAAAATGAAACATGAAATTAAAAAATCGGATAATCTGGATATACAAGAGATTCAGAAAATATTTGAAGATGAATTCGGTGAAAAGTATAAAGTATATAAACCCAAAGGCATGATTGGAAAGAATTTTTTCGTTGTTGCTAAATCAGGCTGGACAGGGGCAACGGTGAAATTTAAGAAAAAAAATAATTATGCGCAACTCATTACCTTTGGAATGTTTCCCGGTGTTTTTCAGCGTGTGCTGGGTATGGGTTTAATTCCCATTTTGATAATGCAGGCAACCTCATGGAAAAAGCTTTTACAGGAGATTGATGGTTTTATCGAAAAAAGTGAAAAGTTGAAATGAAGTAATCTCTAAAAACTCAGGGAGTATAAAATTAAAAATAGATAAAAATTTGATTTTTGCAAAAAACGATAAAAAACGAAATAATAGACCATATTATTAGAATATGAAGCTCAGATTTAATATTTCATTTTAGCAAGATAAATTCTTAAAATCAGTGGTTAAGATTAAGTTTGAGGGTTTAACCATTGCCGTATTAGAAGTGAAAACAAAACGCATTTTTACTTTCCCTATAATGATTTATATTCGTTGCTCTACATTTATAACAAAAAAATTCATTTCCAAAATGCCGCCGCCAACACCATCGGGTAGGATTTTGGAAATAAATTGTAAGTGCATTTTTATTGATAAACTTACCAAGTCTCAAATTTGCATTAAAAATTCAAAAAAGCTAATTTTTAGAGGTTTCTTTTAATATTATTTTTGATTTTCTTCGAATATTTTATCAATATCGTCCTGTTTTAGCATACTGTCTGCCCATTGTTTTACTTGTTCGTTGTCTTTATGCTTGAAAAGAAATTTTTCCAGTTCCGGTCTTGTGAGCGCATCAAGTGTCATCAAAGCTTCGCCAAGAAGAACATTGTTCTCTTTTTGCAAGGCAAGAGCTTTGTCCAGCATTTTTTGCGTTATATATCCTTCTTCTATGAGAAGTTCCCCAAGTTGTTTTTTCGCCATAAAATATTCCTATGTAAATAATTTTGTTAATAGGTTATAACATAACGAGAAAATAAAAAAATGGCTATATTGATTTTTTTTTTTTTTAATTGACATATAACCTCTTTCTTGATGTAATGAGAATGTAACAAACAGATGAATATGAATTTTGTATTTGTATTTATTCTAAAGTTTGAATTTTTTAAACAGGAGGTTTCAATTGTTGAAACAGTTAAGAATTATAATTGTATTTTTCCTAATATTAGCGTTATTCGCCTTTCAGGGATGTAAAGGTGGAGCTGAGGACAAAGACGTAATTAAAATGGGCGTACTAATACCATTAAGCCACGGGTATGGTAAATCCATTAAACAGGGTATGGATCTTGCGGTTAAGGAGATTAATGAAAAAGGTCTTTTAGGCGGCAAAAAGATTAAGCTTATTTATGAAGACAGCGCTTTCAACCCTAAGCAAAGTATCACCAAAACGAAAAAATTGTTAACCAAAGACAAAGTTCAGTTTTTTATCGGTGGTTTGGCAAGCGGTGTTACAAAAGCTATTGCGGGTATTGTTAAAAAGCATAAACCTATAATGGTTTGGGGTGGCGCAGCTTCAACCGGCGTTGAAAAAATGTTCGAGGGCGCGGACTGGTTTTTCCATCTTCACCCATGGTCATATTACAACGTAGCAGAAACGGTTAAATTCTTTAAAAGCACACCTGCTAAAACAGTTGCTGTTCTTTATGAAGATTCCGAGTTCGGAACAGACGGTGTAAAAGTAGCGGAAAAATTTTTAAAAGAAAATAATTTAAAAATCGTAATGAAAACGGCTTTTAAAAGCGGCAGCGGTAAATTTGAACCGATTTTAACCAAGGTTAAAAGTATTAAACCTGATATTCTTTATGTAATTTGTTACGGAAAGGACGTTACTCCTTTTATGAAACAAATGAGAAACTTAAACGTAAATGTTAAAATGGTTTATCCCGTTCCTCCTTCCTGGCCGGAAGAGTTTATTAAAATGCCATTAAGCGAATACGTTTCCGCGCTTATTTTATGGGCTCCGGGAGTTAAAAATGAAGAAACAAAGGAATTTCTAAAGAAATTCAAAGCAATGCATAACAGAAAGCCTGAACTTTATTGGGCTCCTATGGGATATGTTAACGTTAAGGTAATTGCAGAAGCAATTAAACGCGCCGGCTCTCTTAAAAAGGATGCTTTAATTAAAGAGCTTGCAGCAACGGATATGAAAACCCCAATGGGAAAATTGACATTTAAACCGAGTAGAGTAATAAAACATCAAGGTTTTACTGAATGGATGAGTTTTCAATGGCGCAGCGGGGAAATGAAAATAGTTTACCCTAGAGAATTTGCAGATTCAAAACTTGTATATCCAATGCCTAAATGGAGTGAGAGAAAAAATAAATAAATTATAAAAATTGGGGGCTTTATTACGAATAAAGCCTCCAAAATTTTATATCTAAGTATATTTCAAAATTATTGTAAAAAAATTTTGCGTTTATAAAAATTTTGAAATATAGTTAATTTTGAAATCAGGTTTTATAAAATTATTTTATTAATCAACATTGTTTGACTTGTAAGGAAGGAAAAAATGGAAACATTTATTCAGGTACTGGTAAATGGCGTTCTTCAATCCGGGGTTTACATGATAACGACAATCGGTTTGGCTATTGCCGTTGGTATAGTTACAATCATAAACTTGTCCCATGGTGAATTCCTAATGATAGGCGCTTTTATTGGGTATATGTTTTATCAATTTTTAGGCATTGACCCTCTAATCTCTATTGCAATGGCAGGAACGATTGTATTTTTCTTAGGTGTTTTGACCTATGAATTGTCATTGAAAAAAGTTTTGGATGCACCCGAAATTAACCAACTCATCCTTACCTTCGGAATATCAATCTTTTTGCATAATCTTGCAAAAATATTAGCCGGAGCTAAAACGAGTTTTTCGATTCATCCCGAACCTTCGTATGCAAAAGCATGGAATATTAATTTAATCGGAGATGCTAAACTCGGTATAGGGATTAGCGTATCTAAATTTATAATTTTTATAATTGCTATAGCAATTATTTTAGTTTTGTTTTATGTATTAAAAAATACAAAAATCGGTAAATCAATGCGCGCAGTCGAACAAAACCGATACGGTGCAAATGTTGTGGGGGTAAACGTTGTAAATACTTTCCGCATCGCTTTTGGGATTTCCGTTGCTTTAGCAGCAGCAGCAGGTACGATGCTTTCTATAGTTGTAAGTGTTAACCCTGATATGGGATTCGGATATACGCTCAAAGCTTTTGCTATAATTATGATGGCAGGGCTGGGTAACTTAAAAGGCGTTTTATATGCATCCTTAATTATGGGCATAACAGAATCCGTTGTGGGAACATACATCCCGGGTGGTACGGGATGGAGCGACGGGGTTTTCTTTCTCATAATATTAATTGTTCTAATAGTAAAACCGGAAGGGCTATTTAAAAAATGAAAACAGAAACAAAAAAACTAACAGAAAAGATAGTATTAGGTGGAGGCGCGTTCGTTATTATCTTATTTCCCTTAATCGCGTCCGGGTTACAAGGAACGAGTTACTTTTTAAGCATAGGAAAAAATATTTTTCTTTATGCTGCATTTGCGTTGTCATGGGATATGTTAGCGCGAACTGGGCAGGTTTCTTTTGCTCATCCTGGTTTTTTCGGGTTGGGAGCTTATATTTCTGCTATATTATTTAAAGACGCAGGAGTTGCATGGATGTTTAGTATTTTTATAAGCTTAATAGCTTGTATGCTCATTGCTTTTGCCCTAGGAAGAGTAACGTTACGTTTAAAAGGGCTGTATTTTGCTATTGCTACGTTAGCATTTACACTCGTTATGACCACAGTTGTTACCCAGCTTGATAGTATTACTCACGGTACAGCGGGAATTACACTTCCGCAATTTTTCAACGGTAATGAATATGCAATATTTTACTTCTTTGTATTTTTTGCCGGGGTTGTCGTTTTCCTTTCGGAATATGTGCAGCGTTCGAAATATAATTATTCGTTTACCGCAATAAGAAGTAACGAAGAAGTTGCAAAGGTTGTTGGCGTTGATGTAGTAAAAGACAAAGTTTTAATATTTACTGTCGCATCTGGAATTGCCGCTTTATTGGGAATGTTTTACGCATACACCAATAATTTTATTGACCCTGAAAGTACTTTCACCTTAGAAATAGGTACAATGGGCCTTGCCATTGCTGTTCTAGGCGGGCTTTATACAACGGTAGGTCCTATCATTGGCGCGATTATACTTGTAATATTGCAGGAGATATTAAGTAATATAGTAGATACGGGGTATATGTTGGTATACGGGCTAGTAATTATACTCGTTATATTATATTTACCGAAAGGAGTTGTAGGTTTATGGAAGAAAATGGCCGAGAAACAATCTTAAAAGTAGATAAGATTTCAAAACATTTTGGCGGGCTTAAAGCCGTAAACGGAATTAGTTTTGAATTAAAACATAAAGATATATTAGCCGTAATTGGACCTAACGGAGCGGGAAAAACAACTACGTTTAATCTTATATCCGGTGTATTGCCTTTGACAAGCGGTGAGATATATTTTAGAAGCATGGATATTACTAATATGCAGACAAATAAGAGATGTAAGTTAGGCATTGGCAGAACTTTTCAGATTATGCAATTATTTGAAGATATGAGTGTTCTTGATAATATTACCACCGGAGCTATATTCGGACATGCAAACGCTAGTTTAAAACAAGCCAAAAAACGTGCTGAAGAGATATGCGAACGCTTAAACTTAAGCGATTATAAAGATTATGACAGTACGGAATTACCACTTGCTCATAGAAAACGCCTTGAGATTGCAAGAGCATACGCTACCGGTCCTGAGGTATTATTGCTCGATGAGATAATGGAAGGCTTAAACGTTGTTGAAGCTAAAGAAATGGTTGAACTTGTAAAAGGCATACGCGATGAGGGTATATCAATTATAATGATTGACCACGTTATGCACACGGTTAAGGAACTAGCTGATTGGGTTATTGTCATGAACTACGGGCAATTGCTTACTGAAGGGACTTATGAAAAAGTTGTAAACTCTCCTGAAGTAATTGAAGCTTATCTTGGCAAAGAGGAGGACGAGTAAAAATGATGCTCGAGTTAAAAAATGTAGATGCTTATTACGGTTTGGTTCAAGCTTTATGGGATATAAATATTCAAGTTGAAAAACAAAGTGTTGTTTCTATTGTAGGAGCAAACGGAGCCGGTAAAACTACAATAATGCGCGTTATTTCCGGTATTTTAAAATGTAAAAAAGGGCAGGTCTTTTTTAACGGAGAAGAAATTACAAATCAAGACCCCCATGTTATTGTTAAAAAAGGCATTGCACATGTACCGGAAGGCCGGCAAATTTTTCCTCATATGAGTGTTTATGAAAACCTTGAGATGGGGGCTATTTTCCGTGAGGAAGCAAAAGCAAAAATGAAAGATAATATCGATTTTGTTTTTTCTCTTTTCCCGAGATTAAAAGAACGCACTAAGCAAATGGCAGGTACAATGTCGGGAGGGGAAAGGCAAATGCTAGCAATAGGCCGTGCTTTAATGGCAGACCCTAAATTGCTTCTAATAGACGAACCATCCCTTGGCCTTGCTCCGAGTTTGGTTATAACGGTTTTTAAGGCAATTAAAGAGGTTTTAAATAGAGGCGTTACCATTCTCCTTGTTGAGCAAAACGTTCAAAAAAGTTTAAAACTTGCGAAAAACGGTTATGTGCTTGAAAACGGAAAAATTACTATTCAGGGTACGGGAAAAGAACTTCTTGAACACCCTCACATGAAAAAAGCGTATTTGGGAGTTTAAAGTTTAAAAACTTATTTTTTCGTTATTGATTTTTTAATGTTGTATTTTTTTTATTGACAGGATTTGATGTTCCGGTGTATTTTGATTCAAGAGAAAAAAATGTAATGTATTAAAATACCGTATTAATTTTGAATGAACATAAACGGACTAAATATGCTTTTCCTGAAAAAAAAATTTAATAAAAAATATATAAAATTCATTGTGTTAATATTTATTTTATTGATTTTAATGTCAGTAGCTTTATTTGCAATGCAAAAAGCAGGCAATAATACCGGTTCAAGAACATTAAAACGCGTTTTCGGTATGTTTCAGACAACGTTGATTTACGGTGTTTTTTACGCTATGATGGCTTTGGGTTTTGCAATGATTTTCGGCGCCGCACGGGTTATTAATCTTTTTCATGGTTCGTTTTATATGCTAGGCGCGTATTTATTCGCATCATTTTCAAGACCGGAAGATTTCAATTTTTCTACCGGATGGTTCATTTTATTCCAAATTATTATTGTTTCTATCTTAATAATTTTCATATTTAAATTAGTTAAAAAATCGAAAGATGATAAAAACGAAATAAAATTATCTAAAAAAATATCCTTGCCGTTTATTTTGTTATTCTTAGGCCAAATTCCTATTCTACTTTTATTTTTTAAAGTTAAGCTGCCAACTGAAGCGAATCTCAACTTATTTATCGGGCTTATATACGCCTGTGCTTTTGTAGGCGTAATTTCAATATTTATTAATAAATATTTAATCGAACCCGTTAGAAGCAAAACTATTACTGTATTATTAATAACTATTTCTCTTGCTTTCTTTATGGAAAGGTTTATTGATGCAATTTATGGTACATCAGCTATCCCTGTACACAGTTTTGTGCGCACTAAACCCGTAACTTTACTCATGGGAAATACTATCGATTCAAAACGCCTTTTGATGTTTTTCGTAGGGATTGTATTAATTGTACTCGTTTGGCTATTAATGAATAAAACGCGTATCGGGAAAGGCGTATTAGCAGTTGCGCAGGACGAAGAAGCCGCAGAACTTATGGGTGTTAATCCGCGTTTTGTATATTCATTTACTATTGCCGTTTCTGCAATATTAGCCGCTCTTGCCGGAATATTTACAACGCCTTTTCTCGGTGATGCAAGGCCGGATATTTGGTTAAGCCCTGTAATAAAAGCTTTTGCAATTGTTATACTAGGCGGTCTTGGAAGTATTTTCGGAAGCGTTTTAGCCGCTTTTATTCTAGCTTTTGTTGAGAAATTTACCAAATATTTCATTAGCTCAAGTCTGGAAGAGTTTGTTTTTCTCATTGTAATTATAATAATTCTTATAATCAGACCACAGGGGTTATTCGGCAAGAAAGGAAGGTTTTAGATGAAGGATTTTTTTAAATCTTTTTTACCTGCGTATTTTCATCCCGGTACAAAAAAATTGAAACCTTCTAAGATTTTCGTACTTTGTTTTTTAGTTTTTTTAGCTCTTGTACCGTTTCACTCTGTGATTACAGGGAAAACATGGTTTACAAAAATTTTTTTAACGGCTAACATTTTTGCAATCTTTGCAGTTAGCTGGGATATTTTATCCGGTTATACAGGGCAGGAAAACATAGGACATCATTTTTTTGTAGGTATTGGTGCTTTTCTCGTTGGATTGTTTACCGTTGCTTTTATAAAAACGAGCAGTTCTTCGGGAGTTACTCATGCCGCAATTTTAAGTTTCAGAATGCCTGATGTTTTAATTATTATTTTAGGCGGTTTTCTGTCATCAATATTCGGTATTCTAATTGGTATTCCGTGTCTAAAATTGAAAGGACCATATCTTGCGCTTGCAACTTTATCAATGGGGCTTCTTTTTCACGAATTTGTCGATAAAGTATTGCCTGTGCTTCACCCGAACTTAAAGGCACATGCAACGGAAACAATCATGGGTATCCCGCAGTTAACCGGATCATTAACGAGTTTTTATTATCTGGTTTTTTTCGTAATGCTTGCGTCTGTATTTATAATATATTCTTACAGCCGTTCACATTACGGTCTTGTTTTAAAAGCTATAAAAATAGACGAACCTGCAAGCAAAGCAATGGGCATTAATACAACGTTTTATAAGGTTGCGGTTTTTTCAGCGAGTGCTTTTTTTGCCGGTATAGGCGGCGCGTTATTTGCCTACTCATTAAATTCTATTGCAGCACCCACAGTTGAAACGCAGCTAACTTTAAAAATAATCTCAATGGCTGTTGTTGGAGGGATGGGCACAATTTCAGGGTCCTTCGGCGGAGCTTATTTTCTCATTTTTATTACTTGGATTATGAATGATTTAACGAGAGCATTATCTACGATTCCTGGGTTGTATTCAATTAACACAATTTATAAAAAGTATGAAGACATTTTTTATTACGGATTAATTATTATTGTTTTATTATTTATGCCCCAGGGAGTAATAACATCATTAATTAATAATATGAGAAAAATATTAAAAAGGATAAAAACATTAATTTTGAGGATTTTTAAAAGAGGTGAGCATGGCTGAAACCATTTTAAAAATTATAAACCTTACTAAAAATTTTGGTGGTGTAATTGCAACGAATAACGTTAGTTTTAACTTGCAAAAAGGCGAAAAGTTAGGCATTTTAGGTCCCAACGGGGCAGGCAAAACGACATTATTTAATCAGGTTTCCGGTTTTATTTCTCCTAATGAAGGAGATATTATTTACAAAGGCGAAAGCATAAAAAAATATACTCCGAATAAACGCGCTGATTTGGGAATAGTTCGAACTTTTCAAATTGTTAGGCCGTTTCACGATATGACGGTCGCAGAGAATTTGATTGTTCCTTTTATGTCCAAAAGGGGAAAACGTATTTTAAAGCAAAGCGGTAAAACTATCTATGAAAATGTTGAAGAAATATTACAGAAAGTGGGTTTAATTAACAAAAAGGATTATGCGGTAGGGCAGATTCCTCATGGAGAATTAAAAAAACTAGAAGTTGCCAAAGTTTCTGCTTTAAAGCCCGATATTATCATGCTTGATGAGCCATTTGGCGGCTTATCCGTAACGGAAATAGACAGACTTACGGAATATATAAATCATCTAAACGAAAAGCAAAATATCAGTTTTATAATAATAGAACACCGTCTTCGGGAATTTATGAAAGTTGTGCAACGGCTTATTGTATTGAATTACGGTGAATTGATTGCACACGGCACCCCCGATGAAATTGTTCAAAATCCCCTCGTTATTGAAGCGTATTTGGGAAAAGGAGGTGGAAACATTGCCTCTGCTTGAAATAAAAAATTTAAAAGTAAATTACCGCGGCGCTCAAATTTTGCATGGCATAGATATGTTAGTGCACGAGAAAGAATGCGTTGCTGTTTTAGGTCCTAACGGCGCCGGCAAAACGACTTTGTTAAGGGCAATATCTAACCTCGCCCCCACAACCGGACAGATTAGTTTTGATGACCAAGACCTCACAGCTTTTGAATCTTACAAAATTCCTCCTTTGGGCGTTATCCATTGCCCTGAAAATAGAAGATTATTTCCGGAATTTACTGTGGAAGAAAATCTTTTAATGGGAGCGTATTTGCGTAAGGATAAAGAAGGCATACAAAGTGATCTTGAAAAGTGTTTTGATATATTTCCGATTTTAAAAAAACGTTTAAAACAGATGGCACAAACCATGTCCGGCGGAGAACAGCAAATGATTGCCATAGCCAGAGCAATTATGGGAAAACCGCGACTGCTTATGCTTGATGAGCCGTCTATCGGATTAGCGCAAATTGTTAAAGAAAAAGTTTATGAGGGAATATCCGAGATTAAAAAATTCGGTGTAACTATACTTGTTGTGGAACAAGATACTGTAATGGCTATGGAAATTGCTGATAGGATTTATATAATTGAAGGAGGAGAACTTGTGAAAAGCGGGACCACAGAAGAGCTAAAAAATGACCCGCACGTTAGAAATGCATACTTAGGTGTTGGTGCTTAATTATAAAAATTAACAGGAGGAAAAAATGTTTAAAGGGAGAAAAATTTTAATTTTACTGATTGTTTTTTTACCCGTTTTTACTTTTTCATTGATTTCTTGTAAAAGTGAAAAAACAATTAAGGTTGCTGCAATTGTACCTACAGGTTATACCGGTGATTCTATGAGAAACGCTATTAATCTTGCAAAAGAAGAAATTAATAGCTCAGGCGGCTTAATGGGACAAAAAATATCAATTGTGTGGGTTACCGAAGGTGATGCAAACAAGTTAAAAAATGATTTAACACAGGCGATTGAAAGGGAAGACGCAAAATTTATTGTCGGCGGTTATTCGTCGTCTAAAGTTTCCATTGCAATGCAGGTTATGAAGGAGAAAAAAGTTTTATGGCTTGGTACGGGTGGCGCTCATCCCTCAATAGTACAACGCGTTAAAGATGATCCGGGTATGAAATATTACTTCCGCGTGGGAACTTTGGATTCGGGATATCAGGGGAAAAGCATAGGTGAATTTGCAATCAACGTATTAAAGCCCAAAGGTTTAATCAAGGCCGCGTTTATCCGCGTTAATCACCCGTATTCACTTGAGATTATTAAACCCGCGAGAGAAACAATGCGGAATGCAGGATTTGATATTGTAATCGAAGATGAAGCAGTCAAATTTAACGCAACGGATTTTAGCGCATTTTTAGATAAATGTTCAGCAAAAGGCGTTCAGGTTATTGTTTGTTCTTTTCTCATGGGAGAAACAACGAATTTTATCAAACAGGTTGCAGCAAAAGGGCTTAATAAAAAAATATCTATTGTCGGTGCTATGGCAATGGTATTAAAAGACGAGTTTCCTAAAGATGCAGGCGGCGCAGAAGCTGCTGCATTTGTAACGTCATTATCCCCGCAATCCGGTCCCGTTGATATGACAGGTGACGGAGAAGCTGTAAAATTTGCAAATAAATATAAGAAAAAATACGGAATGTCGGCGTACTGGATTTCATACATAGCTTATGATGCCTTACGCGTTTTAAAAGCAGTTGTTAAAAAAACTGGAAGCATGAAAGCAGAAGATATAATAAAAACAATGGAAGGCGATTTCGTTTTTAAAGGCGTAATACGTTATAAATGGAAGAAAGACAATCATGATTTATACTTTGGAGAACACGACGGCAAACTTTATGCGGATTTCCCCTGGTTTCAATTTTATCCCGATGGGAATCGGTACTGTGTTTATCCGGAAAAATGGAAGCAAAAAGAATTTTTAAAAGCCGGCGAACAAGCTAAATAGAAACTAAGAATATTTTGCCTTATATTGTAGTAAAAATATAATTCATAGGGAACGTATATATGCGTTCCCTATGATAAAAATTTTTAAATTTCATAAAAAATAAATGCACATTGGCCAATGTTGCCTCTCCCTGTATTCAATAATCACGTTTAATGGGATTTACACAATCAATTCTAATACCCGTTGTGGCTTTTTATATTTAAGCATGAATTAATATTTTGCAAGTCTGTAACCGTTGCAGTTGGTTCAAATACTTTTTGCGCTTGAGTAAAATTTTGTATTAAATTTTTTAGTTTTTGCGTTGCTGTTCGAATAATTTTATCATGGTCAAAAGCAAGCTTTGGCAAGGAATTAATATCAACCCATTTCGCTTTTGAAGCATCATCGCCGGCTTTAATTTTTCTTTCGTTAGTTAATGCGGTGAAATAAGCCGCCGATACTGTCCATCCTCTAGGATCTCGCTTCGGTTCCGAAAAAACTCCGGCTAACTCCAAATGTTTGGTTAATTTTATTCCCGTTTCCTCTTCAAGTTCTCTTAAAGCGGCTTTTTCGCATGTTTCGCCTTTGTCAACGAATCCACCGGGTAATGCCCAGTTTCCTTTAAACGGTTCGTGCGCTCTTTCTATTAACAGTATATTCAAGGTATTATTTTTCAATTTAAAAATAACGCAGTCAACTGTTAATGATGGCTTTTCATATACCATTTTATTTCTTTTTAGTTTTTTCTGCTTCGCGTTCTTCTGCTGATTTAAAAAAATCTTCGTTAACAATAATAACGTGTCTTCCTTTAAGCCGGTTGAAAAGTTGGAGCATTTTCTTTTGCGCTTTTTGTTTTTTTATTTGCGCTGTAATATATTCTTTTGCTTCTTTATTTAACGGAGGAGAATTTTTTGCTCTTTGTTTCAATTTATTATACATTTCTTTGATTTCATTTTCAGTGGGCTTCTCAACTTTAGTTGCAATTTTTTTCATTATATACATTTTTGATAAGGAAGAATTTTTAATTGTTTCCATGAAAAACTTTCCGTCTTCGGTGTTCTCAAACCCTTTTTTTAGCGCTTGATAATAAACCATCCAATGCATTTCCTGTTTAGGCCACATAAGTTTGCGGTACGATTTTTGTTTTTTAATGTCTTTTTTATATTCTTCTAATTTATTTTTGCCCGAATTCATAAATATA
The DNA here is from genome assembly GCA_964449345.1 of uncultured Spirochaetia bacterium. GTDB lineage: Bacteria > Spirochaetota > CALGPD01 > CALGPD01 > CALGPD01 > CALGPD01. The sequence goes on from CAYUYT010000016.1 coordinate 12,394, forward strand.
AGAAATTGGATTTCTTTTTCAACATCTTTTGCAGAAATAATTTTTTCATTAAACTTTATCAGCCAGTACTTCTTATCGTTGTCAGCCATAATTTTATCCAATGAAATTTGTGCGTTGACATATTTTTTTATCAAGTCTTTTTCAAGGTCATCATTTTTTATTAACCGGTTTTCCTGTCTGATTTTTTCAATATATTCCATCGTTAATTTATTTGAAACGTATTGTTTATGTAAGCGCAACAACGCGACTCTTTTTTTATTCCACGGGAGCTTTGAAAGCCGTTTTGAAAGATTCTGCATTCTTTTTTCCGGGCGGGACTTTAAATCATTGTTAAACTGTTTTAAGGTTGAATCGTCAGGTTCTTTATATTTTGATTGGGCTTTTAGAAAAATTGTATATTGTATTAAACCTAATTTCTCAAAATACTTTTTTGCTTTTTCAAGCATTTTGGCATCCTTAAACATATCGAGTCTTTTTGCATATTTTACAAAAAGCATTTTAGGTAAAAAATCCCTTTGAAAGTATTTTTCCATTTCATCTTTGTCATCCCTAAGTAATTCTTGCCTTCCTTCGGGATAATTTATTTTAATATGATATTTATATTCTTTTTTGAATCTTGCAATTGATATTTGTTCGCCGTCAATAGTGCAAACCGAATTTGTATCCGGTTCTTTGGAGTCGCTGCCTCCGCCTCCACTCTTACAGTAAATTATTGATAGTAGAGATACTAGAACGATTAAAATCCACGTTATTTTTTGCTTGGTCATCTGACTTCCTTTAATTTGTTTATTAATATAAATTTACATTGAATTTATTTAAGGATTTAGTAAAGGTCAATAATTTATCTTAATTTTTAGAATAGCTTTGGTAATAAATAAATTGTTCAAGGCGTTTGATTCTTTGCTCCTGAGTTTTTACAATATCTATTAAATCCTTAATTTTATTAAACACTTTTCCTTCTAATTTGTTGACTTTATTCAATAATAATTGAATGCTTTCATCAGTCTTTAAGACTTCAAAATTAGTTTTTTTTAAAATTCCCGATATCTCATAAATTACATCAAGTTTTTCATTTAAAGTGAATAAAACTTGTGAAAGCTGATTTTCGTTCTTATCCATGAAATTTTCCTGTAGGTTACTAATTAGAAAATAACTATTTTATTGACTACTGTCAATAAAGTCAGGAGTGCAAATTTAAAATTAAGTAAAACTTTGATTTATTTAAAATCGAAACAAAAATATACTTTCATAGAAGCCATGATGCCCTTGTCGCCTTTGTTTAATAATTATTTGGTATAAAATGAAAAGCTATTTTTATTCCCCGATTCGCGTTAATAAATTGCAAACGCTTTGTTTTTACAGATTAACCAAATTTCGGACTTGTACTTTAAAGTGAGTACAAAATCTATTTTTAGTTTAACACTATTCTAATTTGCTTGCAGTTTACTTAAATACGATTTATATTTATTGATTTTTTGCAAATCTACTGAAATAAAGAAAACCCTCACCGTTTTTTTTGAAATAAGTGGACTCGCCCCGCACCGGAAAATGTGTGCTAAAAGGCAACGGAATTGCTCGCATACTTTGCCACAAAAAGGGAGGACTAATTTATGCCGGAATATTTAACCAACAAAGTGGTTTGCGTGTTTAATAAAAATTGATTTTGCAATATTTAAAAATAATTAGTATTAAATTATAATTTTCCATAAGATTTGTACTAATTACCATATGTTAAACTTTAAATAGTTATTTACAACTTAAATTATTAGTTAGTTTGCAATTCGTAGTTAATTAAAGCTTTTTATAAATTTTTTTTTCGCAAATTTTAGTGAAATTTATTTATATTTACTATGAGTTAAAGAACGTAAAATTAAGGGAGAAAATATGTCAGGCAAAAATCATGGCAACGCAAAATTTATTTTAGACAATAAAGAATACGAATTCCCCGTTATTAAAGGAACGGAAAACGAAAAAGCTATCGATATTTCCAAATTGAGAAATGAAACAGGATATACAACACTCGATAATGGGCTTGGTAATACAAGTTCATGTAAAAGTTCGGTTACATATTTAAACGGTGAGAAAGGTATTTTACGTTATAGAGGAATTCCGATTGAACAGTTAGCGGAAAAGTCAACTTTTGTTGAAACCGCGTATTTATTGATATACGGCAATTTGCCGAACCAACAAGAATTAGATGAATTTTCCAGTAGTCTTACAAAACATTCTTTAATTCATGAAGGCATGAGAGCGTTTTATGACGGTTATCCGCCAACTACGCATCCTATGGCAATTTTATCTTCAATGGTTGTTTCTCTATCGGGATATTATCCCGAATTATTGGAAGTTAATCCTAATGTTGAAACCGTTGATATAATTATAACTGAGCTCCTTGCAAAGGTGAGGACAATTGCGGCTTATGCATATAGGAAATCCGTGGGCTTGCCTATTGTTTATCCTAAGCGGCATTTTCCCTATGTAAAGAATTTTCTTCACATGATGTTTTCCAACCCGCTTGACGAAATTGACATTGAAGACGAAATGGTTCGAGCTATGAACGTTATATTTATACTTCATGCAGATCATGAGCAAAATTGTTCTACATCTGCCGTGCGCCTTGTCGGCTCAAGTAAGGCAAATCTTTTTGCTTCAATTTCAGCAGGTATCTGCGCCTTATGGGGACCTTTACACGGTGGTGCAAATCAGTCCGTTATTGAAATGTTGCAAGGTATTCTCGATCAGGGGCAGAAACCAAAAGATATAATAGAAAAAGCAAAGGATAAAGATAGCGGTTTTCGTTTATATGGTTTTGGGCATAGGGTTTATAAAAATTATGACCCGCGGGCTAAATTAATTAAAGCCCAGTGTGATGCTTTATTAAATAAACTTAAAATTGATGACCCTTTGCTAGATATTGCTAAAGATCTTGAAGAAATGGCCCTAAGAGACCCGTATTTTATTGAAAAGAATTTATATCCTAATGTTGATTTTTATTCCGGCATTATTTTACGCGCAATAGGAATTCCTACGGATATGTTTACGGTAATTTTTGCAATAGGAAGGCTGCCGGGCTGGATAGCGCATTGGAAGGAATCAAGAGAAACTCAGGATTTTAGAATATGGCGCCCCAGACAAGTTTATATGGGAAACAGGCAAACGGATTTCAAACAATTTTCAAAGCGTAGAATATAATTTAAAAAAGATTTTATATTTGAAATGAGGATAATGTTATGAGTAGAAATAAAATTTCGATTATAGGTGCGGGTAATGTGGGTTCAACGTGTGCTTTTATTTGCGCTGTTAAAGAATTAGGCGATGTTATTTTGCTTGACCTTGATGCTGATATGCCAAAAGGTAAGGCGCTTGATATGATACAGTGTTCTCAAATTTTGAACTTTGACGTTAATATAAAAGGAACGAACGATTATAAAGACATTGCTAATTCAGATGTCGTTGTGATTACCGCAGGTCTTGCGAGAAAACCGGGTATGAGTCGGGAAGAGTTAAAAGAAAAAAACGCAAATATTATTGGCAATATCGCAGGAGAAATTAAAAAAAACTCCCCTGATTCAATAATTATTAACGTTACTAATCCCGTTGACATTTTAACTTATCATGCACTTAAAAAAAGCGGATTTAAGAAAAATAGAGTTATGGGGCAAGCCGGTGTTTTGGATTCCGCTAGGTTTTCAGCATTTATTTCTATAGAAACAGGGGCTTCAATTCGCGACATAAGACCCCTTGTATTAGGAGGACATGGGGATACCATGGTTCCTGTGCCTGAATTTACAACCATTAACGGCCTGCCAATTTCAGAATTTATTAATGATTCCCGTATTAAGAAAATCGGTGCGCGCACGTCAAAAGGCGGCGGCGAAATTGTTTCTTTGTTAAAAACGGGAAGTGCGTATTATGCGCCTGCTGCAGCAACTGCTGTTATGGTTGAAGCAATATTAAAAGACCAAAAACGCGTTTTACCCGTTTCGGCTTATTTAGAAGGCGAATACGGGCAAAGGGGTCTGTGTATCGGTGTCCCCGTTATTTTAGGGCGAAACGGAATCGAAAAAATACTTGAAATAGAACTTAACCGGGAAACAAAATCCCTTTTTAATAAAAGCGCAGAAATCTACAAAAACGGAATACAGGGGTTGCCCAAATGATTTTAGAGTTTGACGGTATTGTTCCAGATATAAAAGAAACTGCCTACGTTGCTTCTACAGCGATAGTTTCCGGCAAAGTGCTGCTTAAAACAAACGCATGTCTTTTGTTCGGCTCAAGCGCAAGAGGTGATGTTAATTACATTGAAATCGGTGAAAATACTAATGTGCAGGATAATGCAACGTTACACGTTACTCATGCACATCCGTGTATTTTAGGCAATAACTGCGTCATCGGACATAATGCCGTTGTTCACGGAGCAATTTTAGAAAATAACGTTTTGGTGGGAATCGGCGCTATAGTATTGAGCGGGGTGAAAATAGGAAAAAATTCGATTATTGCTGCGGGCTCTTTGGTCCCGGAGAATACGGAAATTCCTGAGAACAGCATGGTTATGGGCGCTCCCGGAAAAATCGTTAGAAGAACTACTCAGGATGAGATTGAAAATATTACAGAAATTGCTCAAAGATACGTTGAAATTATGCAGCATTACAGGGCAATGGATAGCGTGAAATAATGCATCCTATTTTATTCGTTTTAAATAAAGAAGACGTATTTAATTTTTTTTACCTAACCGTGTTTACTGTAATTCTAGCATTGAGCATATTGCTTTTTTATAAAAACATTTTTAACAAATCCCCTCGATTTTTTCAAAGTATTTTTAATAAATACGATAAACTAATTTTTGTATTAAAATTCGTTGCAGGTGGTTTTTTAATTTTTTTAGTACTGCCTATTTTTCACTTTTTATTTACAACGCAAAAAAAGTTTTTTCTCGATACTTATTCCGTTCTTTTTTCTTCTGGTTATACTTTTGGTGTGTTTTTTGCTTATTTTCAGGCTAAAAAAATTCCTGAAATATCACAAACCCAGTTTTTATATTTTATTACCGTTTTGCTAATATCATCGGTTTTGGGCGCGAAATTATTTTCAGCGTTGTTCGATTATCAGACTCCACAATATTACCCGCCTTATGCATTTTTTAATAATCCGTTAGTATTATTTACCGGACAGATAGGATTCGTTATTTACGGGGGACTTATTTTCGCAGTAATTGCCGGGTATATTTTTTTAAAAGTACAAAAACTCCCGGCAGGCAAAGTGGCGGATATTGCCGCGCCTTCCTTATTTTTAGGTCTCACTTTGGGAAGGGCAGGGTGTTTTTTCAACGGTTGCTGTTTCGGAAAATGTGCCTCGCCCTCAATATTAACTTTGCCTTGGAATAGTTTTACTAATAACTCTCCAGCTTTCAATTTTTATTACGGCACAGGACATTGCGAAATAATAAATACACAATTGATTTCATCTTTATTTGCTTTGATTATGTTTTGCATATTTTTATATATTTGTCTAAAAAGGCAAAATTTCTTTAAACATGGTCAAATTTTATCATTAGCGTTTTTAATTTATTCTGTTTTTAGATTTTTTATAGAATTTTATCGCGGAGATAATCCCGCGTTGTTTTTAGGAATGACTGTTTCCCAATTAATAAGTATAATTGTATTTATTGCGTCATTATCAATTATTATAAAAATTCAGATAACACATGGAAAAACAAGGGCAAAATTATAAATTCGAAGTAAACGAAACGCAAAGTAAGATACGGCTTGATGCTTTTATTACGCAGAAATTAAACGATTTGCAAGTTAATGTTTCAAGGAGCGTTATTTCTTCGCAAATTTCAAATGCAAAAGTTAACGGAAAAGAAAAAAAAGCTTCTTATAAGTTAGTTTACGGAGATATTATAGATTTTATTCTCATACAAGAAGGTGAGAAAGTAATTAATTATGATCCGCATATTAAGTTTGAAATTTTATTCGAAGACAGGGATATTATCGTTGTTAATAAACCCGCCGGTCTCGTTGTGCATCCTGCGCCGGGGAATTATGAAAAAACTCTCATTCACGGTCTTATAAATAAAATTAAAAATCCGCACAGGTTTCCCGATAGTTTGAGACCCGGAATTGTGCATCGGTTAGATAAGGATACGGCAGGAGTTATGGTTGTATGTAAAAACATTGAAACGTATAATGTTATGAGCGCAATGTTTAAAAATCGTGATATAAAAAAAACGTATTATGCTATAGTGCGCTCGGATAAACTACCTTTAGAGGGAATAATTGATTCGTCCATAGGACGGCATAAAGTTAACCGTAAGAAATTTGCAGTAATCAAAGACGGAAAACAAGCATTAACGCGTTATAAAGTAATCAGCAGAAATAACGGTCACTGTGTTGTAGAAGTAGATTTAGAAACAGGCCGAACACATCAAATTCGCGTTCATTTTTCTTCTATTAATGCCCCGGTTGTTGGTGATAAAATTTATAACCGTAAAAATAGTATTTATAAAACTAAGGGACTTGCCCTTTTTTCGCAAAAAATTGAATTTCATCATCCAAACGGTTGCTTAATGCATTGTTATAAAGCTCCGTTGCCTTTACATTTTAAAAAATTAATGGAAGAAATTCATTTATTTTTTTAGTTTTTACTTGCTTTTTTGTTTTACTTGCAATAGTGTTACTTATATATATTAAACAGTTAGCAACATGGAGATTGATTAAAATGGAACCGTATAAAAAAATAAAAATTAACAAAAAGTCGAGCGGGCCTAAAAGAGATAAGAATAAGCAGGACAGTATTAAAATTATTGAAAATACTTTAAGAAAACTTGAAAACCGCTATAAACAGTTCGGATTTAATGATAGCAAAGAAGAAGATTTTTATAATGAAAATAAAGGCAAAGAAATTGTTTTACAGTTAAAAAATAAAGACGTTACTGGTAAATTGGAAATTATTGATAAGTATAGAATCGGTATAGACCAAGGCGATACTCTTGTTTATTATTATAAACACGCTATTATGGGATACTATCTAAAATAAACCTTTCTTAAAACAATTACAAAATAAAAAATAACGGGAAAAAATATGGAAGCGAGTACACAAAATATAAATAACAGCGCAGGTGAATTAAAGTTACCTGATATGCATGAATTATTAGATAGATTAATGTCTGAACTTCAAAGTTACTCAAAAAAAGGTTCATTACTTTTTATAGAAGAAAGCGATGAAGAAACTCCGGCAACGGAAACAAAAATAGGTGGAATAAATTTCTATTTGCCTACAAATAAAAAATGGCCTACTAATGAGGAAACCGGGGATTTGTTAACTCCTGTTATACAGATTAACTTTGAAGATTTTAAAGATTTTGGACAAAAAGAAAAAAAGGGCATTTTTCAATTATTCATTGATTTTGATTATAAATTTAAAGATATAGTTTTAACGAAAAATTCTTTTGGTATTGAAATGCGTTATATACAGGACGTTTCAGAGAGTAAAGCGAGAAAAATTGAGGTGGATCCCGAAGAAGTTCGCGCCGCTAGCCCGGGGAGAATTAATAAAAAAGAATATTTATCATTGCCGTCTGCAAAATCAAAGTATGATTTGCCCGAAAACCATTTGTTTATGAAATGGAACTGGGATAAAGCAACGAAAAACGGCGAGAGAATTTGGAGCATATATAACTATACCGAAGGACTTTATATCGAAGATGAGCTTATTAGCCGTTTCGGAGGATATGCACCGTGGATTGATAAGGACCAAACACCTATTTGCAGTGTTTGCGGTAACCGGATGGATTTTTTAACCGCAGTAGGCACAGAAGACACTGACTTTGATTTTGATGAGGAAGGGTATATAATGATTTTTACCTGTAATTATATGTCAAAGTGCGGCGGCGCTTCGAATCCCTGCGTAATAATTCAAACGTATTAAAAAAATCTCGAATTAGTTAAAGTATAGAATTAATCTTTTTTATGCCAGTTCCGGAGCTTTAGGATAAAGAAAAAAAAAGAGCACAGAGTTAACCGTGCCCTAAATTTTAAAATAGGTATATTAAACCTGCATTTGCGTATATCCAATGAGATGCCCACCAATCTTTACCCGCATAACTTTACAATAAGTTTAATATTTAAGTCTTTCCAGATCCTTATATATGCCCCAAAATTTATTTCTAGGCCTATTGTACCGCCATCGAGTTCATAAAAAACCCCTACACCCCAAAACCCTGTTGCCCATCTTCTTTTAAAAACGTTCTTAAAATGATTTTTTACTTCAGCGCCGATAACGTAAAGGGCGCGGAGATGAAAATCACCCTCTAGCTCCCTCTTTGAGTAAAGAGGGAGAATTAGTAAAAGTTTGGGTATATAAGAGAATCACCCACTGTATCACAATCTTTGAGTAAAGAAGGGGAATTAGTGATAGTATAGGGTATTTAAGAGGAATCACCGCTGTAGCTCCCTCTTTATTTGAAGGGGGATTTAGAGGGATTAGCCTTTCTTCAAGCCCTGCTTTATCAAAGGGATTAAAATAGGATAAATTTCCATATTTTAACGCTAATTAGTCGAACACCTTAATAGTTTTATTGATTAAATTTTAAATGTTTTTTATTAAAGCGGAAGCAAAAGTTCCCTTTCCGTTAACATTGTTAATTTTCGTGACTTTTTATTATCAATAATCTTTGGGTGCTTACTAAAAATTTACGGTAACCTTTAATGCATATAGTTTAACCGGGTGTAGTAAAAAATTCAGGTTAAATTAAAAAAATGAATTCACTCAATATATTTTTTATCTTATTTAATACGTTTGATGCTTAAAAAGTAACGCGTTTTGTTATTGTAAGAACGTTTTCTAGAAATATTTTTAATTACTATGTAATGTATACCTGTTGAATCAATAATTCGCGTTAATTTAGCTCCCGTTCCGGATTTTTTGGACGATGCAACGCCAATTGCAAAATCTTCAGGGTCATACATTTCCATGCGGAATTTTATTCCCGGAACACTTGAAATTTTTATTTCGTATTTACCAGGATTATTAATTGTAACGTAGATATAATCAACGTCTTTTGCAGGGCTCATATACCCGTTTATGCCTCCACCGACTTTAACCTGATTATCAGGGTTAATATTCATTGTTTTTGTATCATTGGGTTCTGCTTCTTCGTTTTGCATTTTTTCTTTGAAAGATATGATTAGTTTGTATTGTTCTTTAAAACTTTCTTTGGTATTTTCCGGTGCGCCTTTTACAACGATGTAATAAACTTTACCGAATGAAACGCTGAAATTAATCATAACTTCGTCTTTGCCAGCTTTCTCACTATTAACCGTTTTTAGAACCTGCCCATGTTCGTCCGCAATTTCGAACATTAAGTCAATATCGGGAATAGCTTTTAACTTTACAGTCATTATCATGTCAGGGCGTTGGCCTGATGAAGTTGCGTTGCGGTTATTTAAATATCCAGTGTAATTTTTATCAATGGTGCGCATTAATTTTGGAGTTATTGTTAATTTATACCAGTCATGGTCACTAACAGGGCTTAAGTAACCCTTTGTAACGGAACTCGCTATGGGAGTGGCGTTAGGTTTGTCGTTATTCGGTTCAGTTTCTTGGTCATGCGCAAATGAGTGCGTTTTATATTCAAGGGTATAGGTATCTTTAAGAGGATCGAAATTAATAGTACGCTCATATCCGCAAACAACGACATAATACGTTTTTCCGCCGTTTAAAGTTAGGTTTGAAATACCTTCACCTTTTCCAAAACCGTGATTATTTCTAAGTTCGATTATGCGGCCTGAACTATTCATAAGGAATAAAACAACGTTCACGTTTTCTGTGGATGATAAAATTATACTTGCGTTGTACTTCTCCTGTTCGGGCAGACGTATTTTGAAAATATCTATATCGTGTTTTTTTAATTTTTCCAGGTTAACTTCTTTATTCCCGGATTTTTGCAAATATTCCTCGACTGATTTGGCTATTTTGTAATTGAAATTTGTGGAAAAAAAGGGGCTGAAATATCCTTTAATTTTCTTTATTGAGGTAATATCTTGTGCGTTACTAAAATCATTATTCGGCTCATACTCAATATTATCTTCACTAAAAGAAGATATTTGTAGATTGTATTGCTTTGAAGGAAATTTTATTCTGCCTTTTACTTTTTCTATGGTTAAACGTATAAAGTAGATTTTTTTTTCCGGTTTAAAATTTACAAGCATTTCTTTTTGATTAACAAAAAAATCATCTGCTGAAAGAATTAAGAGGTGCTTATGGTTATATACGTTTATACGAGTCGAAATACCGCGAATGCCTGATAAGGTTATTTTTAACAACATATTTTTTACGTTTGTATTACGCATATCTAATTTAAACGTGTCAATATCCGAAGCGGACTTAAAATTTCCCGTGATTATGCTGTTTATTTTTATTTTTTGGGCGTTTTGAAAAGTATTATTATCTTCTTTTTCCTCTAATGAAGAACCCCCGCATGAAAATAATAAGATGGAAATGATTATATAAATAATTACCGAGTTTTTCTTCATAATACAATTATCTAAAATAACTTTTGGCGCCTCTTTTTTCAAGTATTTCTTTAAAAATTATTCCGGTTAATAAATTTTTAGAGTTGAAATCTAAATCTATATTTCGAACCTCTTTTTTGCGGTTTTCTTGTATCTTGGCAAGGTCAACGCTTTTTACAAATAAAGTTTTTTTATCATTTTTTTGCCTTGTTGCTGCTTTTTCAAATCCTAAAAAAGCCATATCTTTTTTATCCGGAGAATCTTTAATTTTCGATTTATCTTTTGTATCCTGAAGCTTTTCGATTAAAGTTTTGGATTGTTTTTCAATTTCCGTTGATATACTTCCGATGTCCACTTCTTCATAAGAGTAGTTTTGAACATTTTCGTTTTTATTTTCGCGTTTAGTTAAAGGTTTATCTAAAAACCTTTCTGCGCTCCCGGGCATTGGATTGGCTTGGGTAGTCTCTTGTTCTTCCTGTGCCTTTTTCGCTGCTTTAACTAAAATCCAGATTATAACACCAACGAGTATAAGAATGAATTTAACAAAAGTTTCACCGTCCATTATTAATCGTTGTTATCTCCCTTGTTGTCTTTTTTATCTTTGCCAAGCCCTTTGGATATTGAATCACGCATATCTGTATCCGCAAGGATATTTTTCATATTATAATAATCCATAACACCGAGATTGCCTTTTTGAAAAGCGGCGGCAATAGCTTCGGGAATTTTTGATTCGGCTTCTACAACTTTTGCCCGCATTTCCTGAACCCTTGCTATCATTTCTTGTTCCCGTGCATAAGCCATAGCTCTTCGTTCTTCAGCTTTTGCCTGGGCAATTTTTTTATCAGCTTCCGCCTGATCGGTCTGAAGTTTTGCGCCTATATTTTCACCTACATCAACATCAGCTATATCAATTGATAAAATTTCAAAAGCAGTTCCCGCATCAAGACCCTTATCCAGCACTGTCCTTGAAATACGGTCGGGATTTTCCAAAACGTCTTTATGTGATTCAGAAGAACCGATTGTAGTAACTATGCCTTCCCCTACGCGGGCAATAACGGTTTCTTCGCCAGCACCACCAACGAGTTTTTCAATATTGGTACGTACGGTTACACGGGAAATTGCCTTAACTTGTATGCCGTCTTTAGCAACCGCGGCAACGAGTGGCGTTTGTATTACTTTCGGTTTTACACTCATTTTGACAGCTTCCAAAACATCCCGCCCTGCAAGGTCAATTGCTGCGGCTTTAGAAAAATTAAGTTTAATATTAGCTTTATCAGCAGCAATTAGCGCGTTAACAACTGTATCAACATTTCCGCCGGCTAAGTAGTGCGCTTCTAAGTCATTACGCTTTACTTCTACACCGGCTTTAGCGGCTTTAATTAAAGCATTAACTATTACCGAAGGAGTAATGCGGCGAATTCTCATCATCATGGGAGTAAAAGGGTTTATTTTAACTCCGCTTGCTATTGCAGCAATCCATAACCTAATTGGAACAAGCCAGAAAAATACTAATAAAAATAGTATTGCGGCTCCTGCAAGTAATAACCACATACCTAAATTCGGGTCTTCCGAAATTGCGAGTATTAAATCCATTTCTCCTCCGTAATAAGAACCTATTGTTGTAAAATTGTACATTTTATTCTTTAGTAAGTCAACTACAAATGTTATTAATTTCAGGATTATTTTATATTTCATTAATTATGCATTGTTTACTAATTATCTATTTATTTTGCTGAAATATTATTAAATATTTGTCGATATAATGGAGTAAGGTTTCAATTTATGGAAAAGAAAATTCTTTTAGTTGATGATCATGATATTACAATTCAAACGCAAATTCAGCTTTGGAGGTATTATTACGGCATTCAGCCCGATTATGCCAAAAGCGCTGAAGAAGCTTTAGTTAAAACGAAAAAGAATAATTACGACTTGATAATTGCTGATGTTGAAATGACAAAAATTCAGGGTAGTGATATGGTCGCATATCTAAGAAATAACAATATTGATGTTCCTATAATTATGCTTTCTGCTCACCGTGAAACCGATACCGTAACCCGTTGCATTCAGGCAGGTGCAAACGATTATTTAATTAAACCCATAAATAACGAAGTTTATTTTAAAAAGATTTGCAGGTATTTGGAAATTGATTTACCGGATGAATTTCAGGGTAAATTTACAAACAACGAAACTGAATAACGCAATGCCCTTCAAAATTATCATTAAATAACAAATGTTTTAAGCTAAATTTTTTTTTTAATCTACTATATAATTATATTTGTTAAAATAATAAATTTTCTTGACAAGCATATGATAAAAATATATTCTAATAACAATAATCGTATACGGTGGTTTTAAAATGTCAAAAGATATTAATGCTCTTGAACAGAAAATAAAAAATCTTAAACAAAAGCTGGAGCAAAAAGAAAAAGAGAACGAATATTTAACCAAGCTTGTTAATGCTTTTGAAAAAGTCGGTAGTTTATCAAGGCAGGAACTCGTTGATAGTGAAGAAGAATTGCAAGCTTTTGAGACTGTTGAGGAATTATCGCGTAAAGAAAAAATTGATATGAAAGAAACCATTGATGCTTATGAACACGTGCAGGAGCTTGCAAACGAAGAGAAAAAAGATATGGCAGACACCATTGATGCTTTTGAACACGTTCAGGAATTAGCTAACGATGAAAAAAAGAATATGGCAGACACCATTGATGCTTATGAACACCTTCAGGAATATTCAAAAGAAGAAATAAAAAATCTTCAGGAAACCGTAAAGGCATTTGAATCTACACAAAATTTAGCTAAAATGGAACTTGATTTTTTAACCCAAACTGTTAATGCATACGAAAATATTCAAATCCTTTCAAAAGAAGAAATTGATAATTTAACTCAAACCGTTGACGCATATCAGCACACTCAGGAATTATCAAGAGAAGAACTTATTCTATCTAAGAAACGCTTAATGGAAAAAATGAAAATTATTGAAAATATGTTTAAGGATCTTAATAAAGCTTACGGAATTATACTTGAAGAAGAAAAATCAAAAAATCCTGATACAAAACGCATTTCAAAACAACTTGAAATTATTAGCCATTTTGAAAAAGTGAAAGAATTAACCAAAAAGGAATTGGAAGAAGAACAGGCAAAGAGAAAAAAATGACCGAAATTGGGTTTATAAACTCTATTGCCCGAAAAAACAAACACAATTTAATTGGTGATGACTGTGCTGTAATTCCGGCTAATATTTTTTTTGATGAACAAAAACAAAACACGTATCTGCTCGTTGCTACGGATACAATTAACGAGAATGTTCATTTTTCCCTTGAGTACTTTACTTTATTCGATGTGGGCTATAAGGCCCTTGCTGTAAACTTGAGCGATATTGCCGCATGCGCGGGAATCCCGCTTTTTTATCAGGTTAGTATTACTGCGCCGGATTATATTACACCGCAAAAGTTAATGGAAATCTATAAAGGTTTTAAAAAGCTGGCAAAAAAATATTCATTAGTTTTATCCGGCGGGGATACGGTTAAAGGAAATTTTTTATCCCTGACAATTACAATGTTCGGTAAAACAAATAACCCGGTTTACAGGCATACGGCAATGCCGGGAGATAATTTATACGTTACCGGCGAATTAGGTTCGTCGTCTTATGCTCTTGAACTTTTGCAAAAAGGAAAAAATCCTAAAAAAAGTATTAAAACAAAGCACTTAAATCCCCTGCCTAGAATAGAGTTAATGCAAAAATTAATTGAAAAACATAAAATAACAGCGTGTATTGACATTAGTGACGGGCTTTCTTGCGATATTCACCGGCTTAAACATTCAAAAACGGGATTTGAAATTCATTTTGACAAAATCCCATATAATAGCTATCTAAAAAAATTGCGTAACGCAGAAATTTTTAATCACATCATTAACGGCGGTGAAGATTTCGAATTGCTTTTTACATCACCGGAGGAGATTACAATTCCCGGGGTTTATAAAATTGGAAAGGCAAATAAAACGGGCAAAGTTACCCTTTTGCAGAATAGTACAATGCGGGAAATTAAACCCGTTTCGTATAATCATTTTTCGGGGTGAAAACTTGACATTGATCTCTATGAAGTGTATTCTAAAATTTAGAAGCTATTTAACTGTTTAGGTTATAATAATCGTTACCTTTCCAATCTGTTAAAAATAAATTAGTTTGAAAATATACTTACTAAGGGATATAAATATGGAAGATAAGAATAAAAATAATATAAATAACGAAGAAAAAAATAGTTCCGGCGAAATAATAAAGGGTGACCAATATTTACCGGAAAAACTGACAATAATTCCCGTTCAGGCCCGGCCTGTTTTCCCCGGAATGGTTACGCCTCTTCTCGTTACAAAGAGCAAGTTTTCAATGGCTGCAGCAAAAGAACTCGATGCAAAGTATCACGTTGGACTTGTTTTGGTTAAAGATGAAAAGGAAGAAATCACACCGGAAAATCTTTATGAATACGGCACTGTTTCCGTTATTCTTAAAAAAGTAAACCTTCCTGAAGGCGGAACGAATTTTCTCATAAACTCAATTAAAAGGTTTAAAGTAAAAGAATACTTAACTAAATCGCCAATAATTACCGCTTTAGTAGAATATTTTCCCGAAGAAGATATAGATTATTCCGAAGACATTCAGGTCAAAGCTTATTTGCGCAGTATTTTCAACCTTTTAAAAACTATATCCGAGAACAATCCTCTTTTTCTTGAGCAAATTAAATTGACAATGGCAAATGTTGAAGATGCTCATAAAGTTGCCGACCAGATTGCGGCTATGCTTAATTTAAAAAAAGAGGAATATCAGGAATTAATAGAACTTGTAAATATAAAAGAACGCCTTGCTAAAATACTTGAGCACTTAGAAAACGAGCGCAAACTCGTTGAAGTCCAGCAAAAAATTTACAATGAAATCAACGACAAAATAGATAAACAACAACGTGAGTTCTACCTTCGCGAACAATTAAAGCAAATTAAAAAAGAGCTCGGAATGGAAGATGACGAGAAAAGCGTGGCTCTTAAAAAAATCCGTGACAAACTCGATGAACTTGCTTTGGAAGGGGAGGCAAAAGATAAAACCGAAGAAGAGTTTGAAAAAATTCAAAATATGGACCCCCGTGCGAGCGAATACACTGTAACGTTAAATTATCTTGAGCTTATTTGTTCTTTACCGTGGAATAAAAAATCTCAAGAAATACTCGATATAAAAAGGGCTAGGCAAATATTAGATAAAGACCATTATGATTTGGACGATGTCAAAGAGCGTATAATGGAATTTCTAGCAGTAAGGAAATTAAACCCGGAATCAAAAGCAAGCATTATTTGTCTTGTCGGACCCCCGGGTGTAGGTAAAACGTCTATTGGCAAATCCGTTGCCACGGCATTAAACCGTAAATTTTTCCGTTTTTCCGTTGGCGGTATGAGAGACGAAGCAGAGGTTAAAGGCCACCGAAGGACTTACGTGGGCGCGATGCCCGGAAAAATTGTAAACGGGCTTAAAATATGTAAAACCAACAACCCCGTTTTTATGATAGACGAGATAGATAAAATGGGCAAACATTCAATAGCTGGGGATCCTGCTTCTGCAATGCTTGAGGTGCTTGACCCCGAACAAAATCGGGAATTCCGCGACCACTATCTTGATATTCCTTTTGATTTGTCAAATGTTTTTTTTATAACAACGGCTAATACCCTCGATTCAATTCCGCGCGTACTTCTTGACCGCATGGAAGTTATTCGAATGTCTGGATATATAACGGAAGAAAAAACCGAAATCGCTAAGAAATACATTATACCAAAACAATTTAAGCGGCATGGCTTGAAAAAAAATGAAATTAAAATGCCTAAGAAAATTTTGGCTTATATTATCGAGAAATACTCCCGTGAAGCAGGGCTTAGAAATTTTGAACGTTTAATCGAAAAAATTGCGCGTAAAATTGCTCACCTAAAAGTTAACGAACAGGAAATACCCGTAAATCTAGATGAAGAAACGGTTAGGAAATATTTAGGTCCTGAAAAATTTATCGAAGACCCTGTTGACAGGGTTAAGCGGCCGGGTATCGTAAATGGACTTGCATGGACTCAAATGGGCGGGGCAACACTTATGATTGAAAGCATTGCTATGCCCGTAACTAACGGAAAGGCAAACTTAAAAATTACAGGCCAGATAGGCGATGTTATGAACGAATCCGCTCAAATTGCTTATTCGTATGTGAAATCCGTTGCCCATGATTACGGTGTTAAAAAAGGTTTTTTTGATAATAATTCTATTCACCTCCACGTTCCCGCAGGAGCAACGCCGAAAGACGGGCCTTCTGCCGGAATTACCATGTCAACGAGTTTGTTATCCCTTGCTATGGACAAAAAAGTAAAAGCCAGGTACGGAATGACCGGTGAACTGACTTTATCCGGTTTAGTCCTACAGATTGGAGGGCTTAAAGAAAAAGTTATCGCAGCTAAACGCGCAGGCATTAAAAACGTGATACTACCCAAAGACAACGAAAACGACCTGGATGAAATACCGGAAAACGTGAAAAAGGGAATTAATTTTTATCCCGTTTCAAATATAAACGAAGTTTTTGAATTAATGGTAAAGTAAAAAAACTTGTTGAAATTTTTTCATCTGCGTTTTATAAAATAAGTGTATGCTTATATGATTTTAAAATCAAAGTGATGAAAATTCTAAATTACTTTGAACCAACGATTTAAATCGTTGGCCGTCTACGGATTTATAATTTTCGTAGTATAAATAAAGTGATTTGCCGATAATTTTAATAGGTAGGCGCATTATGAAAAATAAACTCTTAGCGTTTTTTACGTTTATTTTATTATTTATATGTATTAATATTTATCCCGCATCTATTTCAGGCCGCATAACATTTAAAAACGGAAAACCCGTACATAAATTAAAAATTATTTGCGAATCAACTTACACAACTTTTGTTGATTATACCGACAGCAACGGAATGTATAAATTCAACTTATCTGCCGAAATTCACACTTACTATTACGTTTTCATTGCATTGAAAGACGGAACAAGGGTTAGAATTGGCAAAGTTGCAATACACGGTACTCACGAAACTGTTGATGCAAGATTGCTTGTAAACAGCTACAAAGATTTAAAATAAATCCAGAAAATTAAATTTTCCTTAACATAAAAAATTTGAATAAAC
Organism: uncultured Spirochaetia bacterium; assembly: GCA_964449345.1. Taxonomy (GTDB): domain Bacteria; phylum Spirochaetota; class CALGPD01; order CALGPD01; family CALGPD01; genus CALGPD01. Next base: position 30,098 of record CAYUYT010000016.1, read on the forward strand.
TTTGCATATTTCTTAAATTACATATCTAATGCAAACAAATGTTTTAAATTACGTACAACTCGGCCTTATTTTTACAACGGGTTTCTTGCTATCTCGCATATTTATTAAATGCGGTATAGCTGAACAAGTGGTTTTCTTTTTTATTAAAAAAAGCAAAGGGAAAATCCACCGCATAATAATTTACATTGTATATTCAACGAGTTTAATGTCAATGTTTATCCCCAACATAATAACCGTGCTTTCCGTCTTACCCGTTATTAATATTCTTGTTAATGATTTGGATAAAATCGATAAAAAAGGCTATCCTTTGCGCACTTCTCTTGCAATGGCTAACCTTTACGGCGCAAATATTGGCGGTACGGGCTCTATTAACGGAACGATTTCAAACGCAATTGTAATCGGGTTTCTCTTTTTAAAAGGCGTTAAGGAAGTTAACAATATTAATTTTATCAGCTGGCTTGGCTGGGGTTTGCCGTTTGTTTTAGTTTTTTGCGCTCTTGCAAGTTTAATGCTTATTTTATTCCTCTTACCTAAAAACATAAGAAAAACGGATATTGATTTTTCTAAACTGCACGAACACAGGGAAAAGTTTCCGCATAAAAAACTCGGTACAATTATTGCCATTGTTACTTTCGGGTTTTGGCTTATTGTTTCCGCTGTAAACCTGATTAATCCAAAAGCAATTTTACCATACACAACGGTTTTAGCCGGAATATTTATGATTGCATTTTTAATAATAATTTTCTTAATAAAATTTGAAGACAAGGAACTCGGTATCAAGCAACGCGTTCTCGTTATAAAGGATTTCTATTCCGATTTGCCCATTAAAGGCTTTGTTATTGCAGGAATTGCCATGTTGATTTCCGGTATTTTGATTTATTTAAAATTTGACCGCGAGCTTGCCCCTATTTTAAAAAGCGTACTGCCTGAACAAGCGAGTTACTTTCTCGTTATGCTTATATTCACAACGTTTGCGATTTATTTATCCGAGTTCGTTTCAAACACAACCGCTGCAATTAGTTTATATTTAATCGCTTTTCCCGTTTGTAACGCAATGAACTTAAACCCGTTCGGCATAATGATGGGCATTACCATTGTTTCCACCGTTACAATGATGAGCCCCCTTGCCAACGCGGTAAACGCGCTTGCTTACGGCGGTGTTAAACACGTTAGTTTAAAACGCATGATGCGCCTTGGTTTTTTCATGAACTTAATCGGTATTATACTAACAACGTTAGTAGCAACGTACGTGCTTCCGTGGTATTTCGGGTAGGAAAATCACCCACTCAATATAATTACAATCCCGCGTCTCTAATTGCCGCTATCCTCTCTCTTAATTTGTCCGGCAAACATTTTTTTAGAAATTATTTTTATTGCTATTTACTTTATAAATATTTAATTTTTTAATTATTTTTTTGATTAGATAAAAGTGTTTATCACGTGTCCAAATTGCCAAGTCATTTTTTATTGCGAGATAAGAAAGTACGGCATCCTGAAAAGGAACTTTTACACCCTTTCTTTTAAGATTATTTAGCAGTTTGCCGATTTCATCCCAATCGTTTTTTAAAATTTCCAAATAACTGAAACAATTAAGCGATGCAATAATAGTATTAATTTCAGCTTCTGACTTTGCACCGTAAATTAACTCCGCTTTAACTATACCGCAAATGGCGATATCTTCATTTAAAAAAATGTGTTTATATTTTCCGTTGGATTTTTCCAAAAATCAATGATTATATTAGTATCTACTAGAATCATAGAACACTATCGTCTCTTAATTTATTTACGGCTTTTTCATCAATGTCAATATTCCCTGCTAAACTAAAAAATTTATCTTTTGCCGTATTATTTTTAATATTTTGTTGTTTTTCGTTTAAATTTAAAATGATAACCTCGTATTCGTCTTCTTCACTAAACCCCCCGGGTAGTTCTATAATTATTTTACGGTTTACCGGTTTAACAATTTCCCTAATTGCATTCATTTATTACTCCATACTTAATTATAGATTTAACTACAAACAGTTTCAAGCATATTTTTTTACTTTAATAATTAAAAAAAACATCTCCTATGGGCTTGACTCACAATGACACGGGATTAATATAACCGCGAAAGACGAGAAACACTCGAAAGATAAGAAAGAAAAAGCAACCACAGAGAAAACGCAGAGGAAGAGAAGAAATTACCCACAGATTAAAGAAGAAATTAACGCAGATAAAGAGGAAAGAAAGTTTTGTAGTGGCATACCAATAGAGACGGCAATGACTATTGCCGTCACTCAATATAATTACAATCC
>CAYUYT010000017.1:0-30974 GCA_964449345.1 uncultured Spirochaetia bacterium
TTCTTTAATTGAGCCGGATTTGTCAGGTGATTTTGCAACGTTAATTGCATGGGCTAATAAATACAGAACAATGAAAGTACGCACTAATGCGGATACCCCGAAAGACGCAGCAAATGCAGTGAAATTCGGAGCTGAAGGGATAGGTTTGTGCCGTACAGAGCATATGTTTTTCGAGGAAGGCAGAATCGACGCTGTTAGAGAAATGATTGTTGCGGAAGATTTGGAGGGCAGAAAAAAAGCCCTTGAAAAAATACTTCCAATGCAAAAATCGGATTTTCTTGAAATATTTAAAGTAATGGAAGACCGTCCCGTTACCATACGTTTGCTTGACCCGCCCTTACATGAATTTTTGCCCCACAGCAAAGAAGAAATAAGCGGGCTTGCAAAAAAATTAAAAGTGCCTAAGGACAAACTACAAGCAAAAGTTGATTTTCTAAAAGAATTCAACCCCATGTTAGGGCATAGAGGATGCCGTTTATTAATAACTTATCCTGAAATTGCCGAAATGCAATCCCGAGCAATAATTTCAGCCGCATGTGAACTTCAAAAAGCGGGTACTGAAATAAAACCGGAGATAATGGTTCCGCTAGTAGGACATGTAAAAGAATTAATTCTAGTTAAAAAGATAATTGAGGATACAGCAAGATTAACCATGGATGAATACGGTGTAAAGGTTGATTACTCAATAGGCACAATGATTGAAGTTCCCAGAGCAGCGTTAACCGCGGAGCAAATTGCAAACGAAGCCGAATTTTTTAGTTTCGGTACAAACGATTTAACGCAAATGGGATTTGGTTTTTCAAGAGACGATGCCAATAAATTTCTTCATTTTTATATAGAGCCGGAAACCGAGGATAAAAAGATTTTAGATAACGACCCATTTCAGGTATTAGACCAGGAAGGAATCGGTCAATTAATGCAGATTGCAGTTGATAAAGGTCGGCAAAGCAAACCGGATATCAAACTGGGAATTTGCGGCGAACACGGCGGAGAACCTTCAAGCGTAAATTTTTGCCATTCACTTGGTCTAAATTACGTTTCTTGTTCACCGTACCGCGTACCTGTTGCTATTTTAGCAGCAGCACAAGCATCCATAGAAAAATCAGATTAAAACAAGATAAATTATATAAAGGGTTTCCTTAACGCAAAATTAAGGAAACCTTTTTTATTTAAGCTCTAAAACAATTTTCATTGAAATTTTATTTTTTTTTCTTGCAAAAATATTACCATGCGTTTATGATGTAAAAAAATCTAAACATGGAATTACCCTTAATTTAAGGAGAAGCTTAAAATGAAAAAAGCAAAATTATTCTGGATAATATATTTCGCTGTTATCGGAGTTGTGGCACTTTTCTTTTCAATTTTTGTGAATCAAGGACTCGGTGGCACTTTTTCCGTTAAAAATAAAAAAGGCGAAATAAAAACTTTTAATTCATATTTATTCGTTGATTTTAATAAAATTGAAGGCGAACGAAAAACTAAATACAACAAGCTTTTAACGCAATATAATGAAAAAAGCAAAAAGCAAGTTGAGATAGTTAAAGCTAACGAACTTATTGAAAAAATTAGTAAAATGATTGAAATTTCAAAAGACAGAGATAAAGTTTTAAAAAAACTTAATACAAACCTAAAAGCAACGGAAAAACGTTTAAAAACTTTAAATAACACGCTTTCTAAAGCCAAGGGGGCAAGAAAAGAACGTGTTCAGGAACAAGTTGACAAAGTTAAAAAATCTCTATCAAAAGTCAAATCAGAGTTAGCACAGATAGATGTTAGCGCAAATGAAGCAAAGGAAATTGCAGCTAAAGTGCGTAAGAGAATGAGTTCTCCTAATATGAGTATTGTTGATGCTCTTTTATCTGAAAGAACGCGGCTTAAAAAAGTAAAAACAAATTACGAAAGAACAAAAGCGGCATACGAACGTGAATTAATGCAAATTAAAAAATTTATAGATATATACCGTACGGAAAAAATTCTTGCAGCTATTGCAAATAATAAAGTAAAACAAAGCGGTACTGTTCCTTCGGATGTAGCAAATTTTCTTCCGACGAATTCAATGGAATTTCTAATTATTGCGCAGGATATTAGTAAAAAAATGCCAGATTCTATCGGGCTTAAACCCGTTCCAAATTTAAGCGCGGCAGCAATTCAAGAATTGCAAAATGCAACCGAAGAAAAAATCAAAGAAGAAATTAACCAATCAAAGAACAAAGTTGCAAATCTTCTTAAAAAAATTAAAGAGCAAGGCACAACCGACGAATTAAAAGAACAGCTTAAAAATGCAAAAAATGCTCTTAAAACATCCACACAAAAACTTCAAAACAAAAAGATTTTAGATATAATAGTATCAAATTTTACGGATTTAATTGATAAATCTTCAGAACTTTACGGAAAATACGTAGAGCAAATCGTGGCGCAGGTTAAAGCAGAAGGAATGCCTCTTGCTAATTTCTTAACTCTCGGTATATATCTCGGTAAATATGCAAAAGGGTTTCCACTATACGGCGATATTGTAAAAGAACATGAAAATGAAGGAAAAATGAAATTACGCGGCACACACCGTATTGAAGAGAGATTATTGGGAAATAGAGCAAGTGTAAGAAAAGGCGTTGCCAGAAAAGTTTTCGGTGTAGGAGAAATTTTAACTTTCCGATTAATGCAAACAGAGCTCGACCAGTTTGTAAACGGTTTTAAAGCGCTTGAAAATAACATTAAAGTACGTTTGGAACAAGGCGGAGCATCAACATTTAATGCGACAGGAACAAGCGGCGGTGGCGGACAAACCAACCTTCCGGCTGTTAATCCAAGCGGCGGAGAAGGCGACGGACAAACTAATCTCCCGGCTGTTAATCCAAGCGGCGGAGAAGGCGACGGGCAAACTAATCTCCCGGCTGTTAATCCCAATGACGGAAGCAGCCCTGATAGCGGAGGAGGGGAGGCACCTTCCGGCGCAGATGTAGAAGGACCTTTAAATAAAAAAGAAATGCAACAAGCCCTCAAATTATCTACTGAACTTCAAAATATATATAGCTCGCTTAAACCGTTTTTCGGCTCAGACTCCGTTGAATTATCAGCAGGAACGGTTTCCGATGTTTATAAGTCAATCAACCTTTTAATAAAATTTTTTGATAAGCTCAAAACCAAGTACCCAAAAATATTAAACCAAAAAACAATTGACACGTCAGAAGCAGGAATGGGTATGGAAATTACGATTAAGGACAAATTTGATAATGCGTTTGGGAAAATAAAAAATGTAAACCAATATATACAAGCAAATATTGTCAGTTTAACAAAAATTACTAATTCAGGTACATGGACAAAACGGATTTTAATTTTCTTGCTAATGCTTGCAGGAGCTTTTTTAGCTTATCTAACGTATATATGGGATAAAAAAGAAAAAGTTGAATAACACTAAGTAAATAAAAATTAAGCGCGCAATTTTATGCGCGCTTTTTTATTTATCAAGTAAAACCAAAAGTATTATTTGGGGATATTAATTCAACGCGTTTATTGACATTTCCTTTTGGTATAGCTAACTTTGATTTTATGAATTATTACGATATAATTAAAGAACAAAGCAGAATTAGAAATTTTTCAATTATTGCTCATATAGACCATGGGAAATCCACGCTTTCGGACAGATTATTGCAAATAACTAATGCAATAGAAGAACGCGATTTTCACAATCAAATGCTAGACAGTATGGATATAGAACAGGAACGCGGTATTACCATAAAAACCCAAAATGCAACGATATTTTACGAATCAAGAGACGGCGATAAATACGCGTTAAATTTACTTGATACACCCGGACACGTTGATTTTTCATACGAAGTTTCACGCGCTTTAATGGCATGTGAAGGCGTTTTACTCGTTATTGATGCATCACAAGGAGTCGAAGCGCAAACTATCGCAAATATGTATATGGCAATGGAGCATAACCTTAAAATTATTCCCGTTATTAATAAAATTGATTTACCGAGTGCAAACATTGAAGAAACAAAAATACAAATTGAACACGATTTAGGTCTCGATAGTGAAACTTCTGTTCCGGTTTCTGCAAAAGAAGGTTTGGGCATACAAGACCTTTTAGAAGCAATAATAAAATTTTGCCCTAAACCCAGAGGGAATTCGAATTCAAATTTAAAAGCTTTAATTTTTGACGCTAAGTTTGACCCGTACCGCGGAGTACATGTATTTATTCGCGTTTTTGACGGTAAAATTGCGCCGGGTGATGAAATATTATTCATGCAAACAAACAAAACGTATAAAGTTGAAGAAGTCGGATTATTGCAGGTAAAACAAATTCCAGTGGACGAGCTTAGAACGGGTATGGTGGGTTACGTTATTGCTAACGTTAAAGCACTCGAAGATACTAAAATCGGGGATACTATCACGTTAACTGACTCTCCCTGCACCCAGGTTCTGCCGGGCTTTAAGGAAGTTAAACCGTTTGTATTTTGCAGTATTTTTCCGGCAGAAGGCGATGATTATAAGATACTAACGGATAGTTTGAATAAACTAAAATTAAATGATGCTTCTTTAATTTTTCAGCCTGAAAGTTCTTTAGCTCTTGGTTTCGGTTACCGTTGCGGGTTTTTAGGCCTTTTACATCTTGAGATTGTACAGGAACGCCTAGAAAGAGAATTTAATCTTGATATCGTTACCACAGCGCCGTCAGTTGAATATATTTTTATATTAACAAACAACGAAGAAATTATGGTTAATAATCCGGTTAATTACCCCGAGCCCACAAAAATTAAAGAGGCAAAAGAACCGTTTGTTGAAGTCAATATAATCACGCCGGAAGAATACGTTGGCAATGTTATGAAAGTAGTAATGGAACGCCGTGGAATTCAAAAACACATGAATTACCTTGACAAGAAACGCGTTCAGCTTGATTATGAAATACCGCTTGCAGAAATTATTTATGACTTTCAAGATAAAATTAAATCCGTTTCCAGAGGATATGCATCGTTTGATTATCACTTTTTGGAATATCGTGTAAGCGACCTCGTTAAAGTTGATGTTTTAGTTAATAAAAAAAAGGTAGACGCTCTTTCCATGATAATGCACAGAGAAAAGTCTCAATTAAAAAGCCGTAACATTGTTGAAAAATTGAAAGACAATATTCCGCGGCATATGTTTCAAATCCCCATTCAAGCAAGTATTAACGGCAGTATCATAGCCAGAGAAAACGTGAAAGCACTACGTAAAAACGTTACGGCAAAATGCTACGGCGGGGATATAAGCCGTAAACGCAAACTTTTGGAAAAACAAAAAAAGGGGAAAAAACGTATGCGGCAAATAGGTGAAGTGGAAATACCTCAGGAAGCGTTCATGTCGATTTTAAAAACGGATATTGAATAAATAAAATAAATTGCTTGATTAACTTGTTACGTTATTGTATAAATAAAAAAAAAAGCGGGAAGTCAAATGGAAGAAAGAAGAAAGTACAAAAGGTTTCATAAAGAAGTTAAAATTCATTTTGACGTTTTAACTGCAATGAGCAGAGCAAAAGATATACCTAGAAACGGAGATACTGTATCCGTGGATATATCCAAAGGCGGTGTTTTATTTACTACATCAAACCCTATTCCACTAGGAAGCAGTATAGAATGTCAATTTAATCTTCCTGGATACGAAGAACCAATTTTTGCCAAAGCCCGCGTAGTACGGGTAGAAGAACTACCGGATTACCACCAATACGACCTTGGAATTAAATTCATTGCTATTACACAAGAAGATGAAAAACACCTTGTTAAGTTCTTAGTCGATTAACTTAGATATTGTACTAAGGCTTTTCCAAAATGCGTTGCATATTCCGGTCCAGTACCCGTAATAATGTTTTCATCTTGAACTACGCCGTCAGGCTGAACTAAAACTCCTAGTTCTTTTAAATCATCTTTAACGCTTGGAAAACAACACGCTTTTTTGTTTTTTAATAATCCTGCCTTTGCTAAAGTTTTCGGGGCAATACATATAGCAGCAACGAGTTTATTCTTTTTGTTAAACTCTTTAGCAATATTGTGTGCAACGTGGCTGTCAAAATATTCGCTTGCTCCGCTACCGCCGAGAAAAACAATACCGTTAAAATCAGCTGGATTTATATTTTCAATTAAATCATCAGGAGTAACTTCAAAGCCAAACATACCTTTAGAAGTAGTGTTAGAAGATGAAAAAACCGTTACATCTATGCCTGCATTTACAAGCTCCTGACGCGGCTCTTTGTATTCTTCATCCCTGAAATTTTGACTTGCAATAACCATGGCTATTTTTTTAGACATATTTTGCTCCTTTTTCTGAAAATAAGGATTAAGTAATGGCTTGTCAAGACTCCAACGAAATTAATTTTAACGAAAATATTTTAAAATAAAGTTTTCACATAAACCAAATGTATTATTATATTCTTAATATCAAATAATAATAAACTAATAATTATGCTTAGAGATATTAAAAGAAAACACGGAATAACATTTTTAGTTATATTAATAATAACGGGTTTTGCGTTTGCAACACGTTGCCTTGATACATCAAAACCGAAATACAAAAACGTTTCCCAAAAAGATTATATGTCTTCCGTCGAAATCAAACAAAATATTTACTCTGATTCAGTAATATCCAGACGTAAAGCAATATTATTAATAAAACAGCGAAAAATTAAAAAATTTATTCCCGAACTCATGAACCTTATTGTATCACCGAATTATACATCTGAAGATAGACGTTTAAGTTCACAAACCATTGGCTTGCTTTGTAACATTAATCATATTAAACGTATTTTAAATTTATCTCGTAGAACACGCTATGAGCAATTCAGATATTATTTTTTTCTCATTATATCAAAGTATCTGGATAAAAATCCTGCTAAGACTGAAAACTTAAAATCTATAAAAAACTTTAGCTATGTTGTTAATTTATTAAAAGACAAAGAAGCTTCTTCAAATGAAAAAAAAGTTATTTTAGAAATAATACGTAAAACCCGTTATAAACAAGCTTTCGACCTAGTTCTTGCAAAATTCAATCATGTTGAATTAAAAACATCTGCGATTATTACTTTGCCCTATTTAACTATAAAACGTCAAAAACGGTATGTAATGCATAAGTTTAAAAAAATACTTGATACGGAAAATAATTACATCATTCGAAGAGCAATTAAGCGAAGTATTTATTTTCTCGAAAAAGGTAAAGAACCCAATGAAAACGTAATTATTGATGCAATTAGCGATTTAGGCACGCCTGCTATTTCAATAAGAAACCGTGCGTTACAATTACTCGCTAATTTTGATAATGAAAAATTAGAGCCTTACATCAAGGATATTCTTAATGATTATGAAAAACGCGTTGTTTTGATGGCATTAAGGTTATGTGCAATGAAAAAATTTACCGGCATTGAACAAGAAATTGAAAAAGCTATAACCGTATCTTTTAATTATTTACGGGGACACAAAGACTATGAAATTGCTATTGATATTGCTAATGCCGGAATATTTGCTTTAGGCAAGCTTAGAAGCGATAAGGCTTATGAAATAATTAACCGCCTCCGTTATCACTATAGAGTTAAGGAAACAGCTTATATAGCTTTGTCTAATTTTAATAAGGATGAAGTTCAGCACTTTCTTGAAATGGGTTTTTATTCAGAACCTGAACCCATTAAATCTACGATTGCCAATATATTTTTAAAAAACAAACAATACGATATTTTTATTAAAAATTTAAAATCTCCAAATGAAATTATCCGCCTTATTTCAATAAAGTATGCGGGTAAAATTCAGGATGAGAACGCAAAGCAAGCGCTAAAATCAGCATTTGAAACGGAACATACGCATTCTAAATGGAAAAAAATTTATGAAAAAGCCTTTTCCGGCGATTTGTAAGTATCTATTTCGTATCAGGGTCAACGTAATCAACCAAATTAAGTTTCGCAAGAATATAGGCGTTTTCTGTAAAATTGTCGCGAGCCTGATTTATCCAGCCATGGTTTAACGGAGCAACTGTAGATATTTTATTCTCGAAAAAATCATTTAAATATAACTTTCCCGGTGAATCAATCTTTGAAATTATGTATTTTTGAACTTTTTTATTGGACGGTTTAAAACATATTGCAAAATCAAGCGGGCTCATTTTAGAAAAAATTCTATTAAAATCATTTTTGCCGCGTAGCCCCCTGATAAATTTGTTAAATAATTTTTCTTCTTTTTTTTCCCTTTCATACTGCATTTTAAGACCATGGATAAAAAAAGTATACAGCGCATTTTTAATCCCCGAACGTGATAAATTTTCACTAAAAACGCTATCTTCTTCTATCATTGCTTTGCGCCTTTTGGAGCAGTTCTCCCTGAAAAAACCGGAAAACTCGCTTTGAAATAAAACAGCTAGATTACTGTTCGATGTTTCTGAAAAAAGATTTAAAAGCAATTTATTTTTTTCAAGCGGTTTTGTGAATGCTGAAAGCCCGTTTATAATTATAAAATCATATATTTCATCACTTACTAAATTGCTTCTTATAACGGCAAAATCATCAAGCCCTTTATGCTTAAATTCAGAAGCAAGCTCGCCCATGTTAAATTTAAGTTGAAACATGGTTAAAACGGATGAACGCGCATCAATTTTATTGCTTTGTAAATAATTTTCAAGACGCAATTTAACCCGTTTTGGCAAATTCTTTAAAATACGGCCTGTTTTATCCTTAGTTATTAACGGAGTTAACATAAAATCATGAATATATTTATGAGATAACAAAGAATTTAATATTTTCTGAATATTAGCATCATCAAATGAAAGAATAAAATTTAAAACGTTATATGGAAATTTGCGTAAATTTGCCTTAAAATTGTATTCAAGTTCATTTAAAGTTTTATCAAGATTATTATCCTTTGAAATATCAAACCTTGAAATAATAAAGACAATTTTACGCAATAAGTTAAAGGGTATAAAAAAATTTGCTGCGTTAGTTTTAACTGCCAAACCGCTCAAATTATTTTGCAATTCATTGTTTTTTCGGGTATAAACTTCAACAGTGTTTAGATGAATTGAATTAATAAAGCGGAAAAAATCGTTAATTAAAACGTTATCAGGCGTATCCGAATATAGAAATTCACCTAAAAATCCGCTGTATGCAAATATCTCACGCTTATGACTTTTAAAATCTTGGGAATCAGTAATAGAACACGTTGATTTATAATTTTCAGCCGAAAAAAATTCACCTGAAAAAATTTTATTTATTAAATTTATTTTTTTGTCCATAATCTATGAAATTCTATCAAAATAGTTTCAAGGGCAAAAGATTTTTCAGCGTTATTGTTATGCACGAAAGAAACAATTTCATTTGCCCGCTTTAAAAAATCCGATTTATCCCTGATACTTATATTATTCCCTTTCAGTAATTCATTGCCGTGTCCAAAGGCGCTACTTAGCTCATAAACAATATCATCGAATCTGCCCTGATTTATAGCGTCCTCAACAAAAGGAAATAAATTTTCCGCCAAATTATTTATAACACTGTTAATAATTAATGATGATGAAAAAACGCTTTGCTTTGTTATTCTCTGAAGAATGCCGCCTTTATTATCCGTTTCTTCTATGTTTATATTCCAATTTGCTATGGCAATTTTTTTTATGTTTTCGTTGTTTATACCGTGAAATCGGAATGAATAACAACGGGATTTTATAGTGGAAAGAATACTATCCGGCTTTTCCGTACAAAGAATGAACCGCGTATCTTTGGGGGGCTCTTCAAGTGTCTTTAAAAAAGAATTCGCGCCTTCTTTTTTCATTTTATGTATACCGGTAATTATTATGGTTATTTTACCTGTAAAATTACTTTTATAAACCTTTGACATTAAATCACGTATTGTACGCGCTGGAATATTCTCTATCCTTATTTGTTTTGCTAAATTCCTGGCATTGTTTATCAATATTTTTACTGATTTTTTTTTAACAAGGTTTTCATTTCCCGTACTTAAAATATCATCAATTTTTTCAAGTGATTTTTCCATATCAAGCTTAATTTTTTTATTTGTCATCCCTTTATTTTTTAAATACTCAGATTCAACGCGAAATTTCACATCCCTAACAACGAATACTAATTCTTCGATTAACGACTGATTTATTCCAAACTTTTCGATTAGAGTTTCAAGAGCATTCAATTTTTCGTTTACATCATCTGTATTTAAAAAAATGACAGCTGGATGAGTCAAATTGCGTATTTTAAGGCATTCCTCACATTTAAAACAAGGTTTATTTTCACTTTTACAATGCGTTAAAGCGGCAATATACAAAGCCATTGTAGATTTTCCGCTACCGGTTTCACCTTGAAGTAAAATGGAATGAGACAAAATGCCCCTTTGAAAAGACTTTTCAATCAATTCCATAATTTCGTTTTGATACAAGCATTTTCTTAACAAAATCACGCCTCATTATAATAATAATTTCAATCAGTAATAAAAATATAATAAAAACGAGTAAAATATACCTTATAAAATCCTTTTGAACGCTTGAAAAAATATTTTCTAAATTTATTTCCCGGTTAATTTTTAAAGATTGCAAATAATTTTCATTATATTTAAATATATTTTTCTGTATAGAAGGTTTATTAATAAAAGAATTAATAATATTATCAAAAATTACAGGAAGTTTTGCTGAAAAAAGAAAATTTGAATTTTCCATTGATATATCTGCGGTAAATACTGCAAAATTAGCAGTAGTATATAAAAATTTTTGCTTTGCCATTGGAAAATATCCACGGGCATTTGATTTAACGCTAAAATAACTTTTAAACCTCACATCACTCATATCTAAATGCAGAGGAAAAGTTATATCACTTTTAAGTATTACATTGTTTCTCTTTACAAACTCAATCTTGATTAAATCCGTTTGTTTGCTAATTACTTTATTTAGTTCGTTGATACTATTATTATTGTTCGGTATTAAAATAGTGGCAATAACCGCCTTAGGCGTTTTAATTAAAGGTTTATTCAAAATTACAACGTGATAATTTTTTCTTCTTACTTTATAATCAATATTTATATTGCGCTTTTCTTTAAATTTTCCGGGAGCCAAACTCTCGGATATTAATTTACTCTTTAAACCGCTTTTCCCTGACATATAAACATTTAAACCTGATAATACTTTTAAGTTAAAAGATATTTCGTTGTCATAAGGAAAATTATCATCTGATAATATAAATTTAAAATCATGCTTTCCGCTTTTCAATAATATGTCAGTTGCACTCGTAATTTTACCAAACCCGACAATGTTAAAATTTTTTTCAAAAACAGTTTTATTATTTTGTTTTATTCGTAATACGCATTTTTCATTAAAACCGCTGTGATTTTCAAGGGTATAATTTAAAATTATCTTTTCCCCTTTATAATACACTCTTTTTAAAAAAAACACTTTTTTTATGCTAACATTCCGCCTATTTTCCGAAGATAAGGATAAATATTTAAAATCATTGTTAAAATTAAAATCCCGAAAACGGTTTTTTCTAAAATCTGAAGCAAGAAGATAAACTGATGATTTATTTTTATCTCTATTTTTTTGTAAAATCCCCATAGCTTTATTCGGCTGAAGTAATTTCTGTGCAGGTTTAGCAGAGCTGATAATTTCAATTAAGGCGTTTTTATCCAAATCACGAAAAAACCTCCCGTTTGCTAAAACCAATTTGTAATGCATTTCTCCTGAAATTTTATTAACAAACTGCCTTATGCGCCTTTTTGCTGTATTTAAAACGGTTTCGCTTTTATTAATGTATAACATTGATTTGGTATTATCAAAAAATATTAAAATTTCCTTATCCTTATTTATATCCTGAGTTGTGTAAGGACGCGCTAAAAATAAAACTGTTAAAAGAATAATCAAAACGCGAAGTATTAAAAGAAATATTTCTTCAAGACGCGTTCTTTTGCTTTTTCCTTTAATTTCACTTTCAAATAAAAACAAATAAGGAAAATATATTTTTTTCCTCTTAATTTTCTTTTTAAAATGAATAATAAATGGAATAATTGCTAGCGCACTTAAAAATAATACGCCGGGATATAAAAAATTCATCCTAACTCCCGTTATAATGGCTTAAAATTTTCATAAAATTTTCAGTATAAGACAATTTTGTATTTAAAGAAAAATACCGGCAATTATATTTTTTGGCAACGGTTTTAATACTTTCAACGTGCTTGGTATAAAAATTTTTATAATAATCAGACATATCATTTGCGTTTAGAATTAACTCCTTGTCGGTTTCAAAATCCTTAAACAAATATTCTCCCTTAAAATCAAAATTAATTTCGACAGGGTCTGTTAGGTGCAATAAAAAAACCTCATTTGAAAAAACATCAATGCCTTTTATAAAATTCTTTATAATTTCGATATTAAAAATAAAATCCGAAATCACATAAACAATGTTTATTTTTCTCCCAAAAGACTTTTTAATTAATTCGGGAACTTTTTTCACCTCTGTTTTACCTTTGGGACTAATATCATTTAACAACGCGTTAATTTCATAAATACTTTGTCCTGATTTTGACGGAGGAAAAACAAGCTTAAAATCCTCGTCAAAGATGCCAAGCCCTATGTTATCCCCCTGTCTGTTAAATACCGTAAAAATTGCGGCAAAAAGATATTTTGCATATTCTAATTTATTTTTGCTCCCCGATGTATAATTCATACTTGCGCTTTTATCAATCACTACAAATACATTACACGAGACATCTTCCTCAAATTCTTTTATATATAATTTTTCCGTTCGTCCAAAAAGCTTCCAGTCAATTTTTGTTACATCATCACCCTGAACGTATTCACGATGTTCCTTAAAATCAATATTTTTCCCTGAAACACTGCTTTTATGCGTTCCTTTTCTATGGCCTATAACCCGGTATTTCATGGGAAGCTCAATTTTCAATAAACTTTCAAGTATTTCCTGTTCAAAATAGCTTTTCAAAAAACCTCCCGTCAAATACGTTATAAATCAACAAAATTATCAATAAACTAAACATAAGAATATTTTTCTTTAATAATACCCTATTTTCCCGTTGATTGGGAAGATTATTCGTCGGCGCCTGAGTTATTTTCTTTTCTATGTCAAGCAATGTATTTTTAACAAAACTCATAAAATTTTTTATTTTTCCTTTGTCGCTTTTTTGCGTTAATTTTTCCATAAACAATTCTATAAAATATATCGATAAAAAAATAATATTAAATATTCGCCTAAAAAAATACACGTTACCAAGCGTTATTGAAATACCGTGTAAAACATAACCCATTATTTTGGTTAAATTTAACGAAAAAACAAAAATCGTAATTAAAAAACAACGGATAAAAATATCAAGTCCCAAATATAAACCCGAAATATAAATTTTTATTCCTGCAATATATTCTACCCTGCCCTGATTATAAAAAAATATATATAAAATAAATAAAGTAATATAAAAAGGGAGCACGCTTATAGTTTTTAAAATAAATTTTTTTGCGTTATTTTTGTATAAAAAAAAGTTAATCAATACAAGCGCAAAAATTCCATTTATTACATAAACATTAGCTGTGATAAAAACGAGAATTAATGTTAATAAGGAATATAAAATAATTATCATAAAATACAAAAGCCCTCCTTAAAAAAAAGAGGGCTAAAATTTATATTAAGAAAATTCTACTCTTCTTTTTTGTCTTCAGCATCATCAACGAGTTCCTCTTTCTGAGGTTTTTCACTTTTATCCTGCGCTTCGGTTTTGCTTTGTTTCTTATCCTCAACTTTTCCGAGCTTGGTTTTGTCTTTATCTGTTGATTTATTTTTGTTTGAAGCGCCGGTATCGAGTAATTCTTCTACGAATTCAATCATAGCCATTTCAGCGTTGTCGCCTTTTCTAGCGCCTAGTTTGTATATTCGTGTATAACCGCCATTTCTGTTCATGTAACGCAGAGCAATATCTTCAAAAAGCTTTACAACGACATCACGGTCTTTTATTTTTTTCATAACCTCGCGTTTATGGTGCAAAATAACATTCAAGTCTTGTGTATCGTTTGCTTTTTTAGCCCGCGTAACAATCGGTTCGATAAAAGAACGAAGCACTTTTGCTTTCGGTAAAGTAGTGTCAATTCTTTCTTTTCCGATTAATGAAACTGCCATGTTTCTTAACATTGCCGCTCTATGTTGCTTTTTCCTGCCTAATTTTTTAATTCGTTTTTGATGTCGCATTGTATTTACCCTTAATATTTATTCCGTTGTTTTAGCTGCGAGAGTACCTTCCCGCATTTCAGGTTTATGTTCCAGTTCTTTCAACTTAGACCTGATTTCTTCCAAAGAATATTCAGCTAAATTTTTATTTATTTGTAACTCTTCTTCAAGTTTAGTTCTAATTTCTTTAAGCGAAGCCGCTCCAAGATTTCTGATTTTAGAAAGCTCTTCTTCTGTTTTTAGAATAAGCTCACCTATTGTGCGTATATTTCCAACGCGCAAACAATTTGAAGAACGAACGGACAATTCAAGGTCCTCAATGGTTTTTTGACGCAAGTCATTAAGTTCAATTGCAATTGCATCAATTTCTTTTTCCTGCGGTGGCTCCACTTCTTCAAAATTGATAAACTGCTGAAAATGCTCTTTCAAAATTTTAGCTGCATCTGCAACAGCGTCGTCGGGATTAATTGTGCCGTCTGTCCACACCTCAAGTATCATTTTTTCGTAGTCAGTTCGCTGACCAACACGAAAATTTTCTATATCGAAACGCACTTTTTCTATGGGACAAAAAATTGCATCGATGGGAACGCTGTTAATTATTTCTACGTTCGGCGCTTGCTGTTCAGCAGAAATATATCCTCTGCCGTGTTCAATCTCAAGTTCCATTGAAAATGACGTTTCTTCGTTCAATTCTGCTATGTGTAAATCAGGGTTAACTATTTCTACGTTTGCGTCAATAGATAAATCGCCGGCTTTAAACTCGCCTTTGCCTTTTTTCTCAATCATAATAACGCGTTTATCACTTTCATCTAATAAGTTAAGACGAACGCGTTTTAAATTTTGTATAAAATCTGTTGTATCTTCATAAACACCGAAAATATTCTCAAACTCGTTGGTCAACGGTTTGGAAACACCGTCTTTATCAACATACTCGACTTTTATAGCTGTTATAGCATAACCCGGTATTGAAGACAATAAGCTACGCCTTAATGCGTTTGCTATTGTTGTTCCAAAACCGCGTTCAAACGGCGCGGCAATAAACCTGCCGTAATTTGGAGTCAATTCTTCGTGTTCAAACTTTGGATTTTTCGGTCGTTTAAAATTTTTTAATAAATTTTTATGAGCCATTTTCCCCTCTTTCCGAAAAGGAATTCGTTATTTTTTTTAATTAAATTACTTTGAATAAAGTTCTACTACGAGTTGTTCATTAAAATCAATTAATATATCGTCGCGTTGAGGCACACGCAAAACTTTACCCTGAATTTTATCAACATCTAGTTCAAGCCAATTAGGTGTAGCGTCTTCCACTACCTTTGATAAACTTTCATTTATCGGCCTCAACTGGCGGGATTTTTCTTTTACGGTGATAACATCACCTTCCCGGCATACATACGAAGGTATCGTAACCTTTCGCCCGTTAACAAGGATATGTCCATGGTTAATTATTTGCCTCGCCATGCTCCTTGAACTTGCAAAACTGAGATTAAAAAGTATTGAATCAAGACGCAATTCAAGATATTGAAGCATAATCTCACCTGTTACGCCTTTTCTTTTATCCGCGCGTTGAAAAGCCAATCGAAATTGTTTTTCAAGCATTCCGTAATAACGTTTAATTTTTTGCTTTTCTCTTAGCTGATTAGCGTACTCGGAACGCTTACCGCGGCGCTTCATTATAAAACCTCCACCTCTCGGGGCAGGGCGTCTTTTATCTACTGCGCATTTGCCGCTTAAACATCTGTCGCCTTTAAGGAACAATTTCATTCCCTCGCGCCTGCAAAGTTTACATTTTGCTTCTATATACTTTGCCATATCTATACTCTCCTTCTCTTAGGAGGCCTGCAACCGTTATGAGGTATAGGAGTAACGTCTTTAATTTTCGTTATTTTTATACCAACAGCATCGATTGCTCTAATTGCTGCCTCTCTGCCTACACCAGGTCCCTTAATTTTCACTTCAACGGTTTTTAAGCCGTTTTCCTTTGCTTTTGTTAAAGCTAATTCGGCAGTATTTTGCGCAGCAAACGGTGTACTTTTTTTAGCACCGCGAAAATTCAAACTCCCTGCGCTTGCCCAGGATATAGCATTGCCTTTTACATCAGTAACTGTAATTATTGTATTATTAAAAGTTGCTTGAATATGAACAACGCCACGGGCTATATTTTTCTTTTCCCGTCTTTTTTGTTTACCTTTTTTTGCTTTCTTAGCCACTAATCACTTACCCCTTCTTTTTCTTTTTAATGCCAATACCCGGCCTACGGCCTTTTCTTGTCCTAGCATTTGTATGTGTACGCTGACCACGCACGGGTAATTTTCTTCTATGTCTTAAACCGCGGTAACAACCGATTTCCATTAAACGCTTAATGTTTAATGTAACTTCGCTTCTTAAGTCACCTTCAACCTTATATTCATTTTCAATAACGCTTTTTATGCGGTTTAATTCATCATCACTTAACTCTTTCGTTTTTTTCAAATTATCAATTCCGGCCTTTTCGCAAATTTCGCCGGCTAAAGTTGTTCCAATACCGAATATATAAGTAAGTGAATATAAAATCCTTTTATCATTAGGTATATCAACACCTGCAATACGTGCCATAGTTACTCCTATTTTACTTCTTTGGTTTCTGTTTTTGACGTTGTTTATGTCTTGGATTGTCGCAAATAATCCTCAAAACGCCATGCCGTCTAATTACTTTGCATTTTTCGCAAATCGGCTTCACACTTGCTCTAACTTTCATAATTCTCTCCGGTAAATATTATATAGTAAAAATAATATTAGTTCTTAAATCTATAAGTAATTCGTCCTCTTGTCAAATCATAAGGGGAAAGTTCTAAAGAAACTCTGTCTCCGGGCAAAATTCCGATGAAATTCATACGCATTTTTCCAGAAACATGAGCTAAAACCTCATGACCGTTTTCAAGTTCAACTTTAAACATTGCATTTGGCAACGCTTCAATTACTTTACCTTCTACTTCTATAGCTTCTTCTTTAGCCAAGAAATAAAACCTCCTTTAAGTTCTAAAACCTCGCTTAACCCCTGCGAGATTTCATCTTCCCTTTCTTCAAGAAACCGGGGTAGTTTCTTACTAACAACTGCGACTCGATTTGAGAAACAGTATCAAGTGCAACACCAACCATGATAAGCAAACTTGTTCCGCCCATTAGATAGGCAAGTGTTGAAGGTACGGAAAACCATTGTGCTATTAGCGTGGGAAATACCGCGACTGCACCTAAAAATAGGCTCCCGGGTAACGTTATTCTATTTAGTACTTTGGATAAATATTCCTGAGTATTTGGACCAGGCCTTATACCGGGAATAAAACCTCCGTTCTTCTGCAATTGTTTTGCTATTTCAGCCGGATTTAATTGTATTGCAGTATAAAAGTACGCGAAAAACATTACCAATAGCATATATAATACAACCCATAACGGTTGTCCGTAAGCAATATAACGCAAAATCGCACGCACTATTCTATTCGATCCGCCAAACATCTGTAAAATCTGAGACGGAAACATCATTACCGACGATGCAAAAATAACAGGAATTACACCGGACGGATTTATTTTAAAAGGAATAAAATTTGATTGTGCTTGTACAATTTTATTTCCTATAACGCGTTTTGCATATTGAACGGGGATTTTTCTTTGCGCTTGCTGTTCTGCTGTTACAAGACCGATTACTATCGCAAATATTATACCCACAATTAAAAGATTTAAAGTTCGAACTTCGCCTGTTTGTGCGCTTTGCACCGTTTGCCATACCGCTTGCGGCATACGAGCAACGATACCGGCAAAAATTAATAACGACACACCGTTACCAATTCCGCGGTCAGTCATTTGTTCGCCTAACCAGAGTAAAAACATAGTACCAGTTGTTATTGATGCGACAAAACCGAATGAAAACCAAAATCCCGTTCCACCCGGAACAATACTCGTTATTTGCGCTGCAAACCTGCTTTTAAACATTAAAAGAAGACCGAATGCCTGTACAATACACAATAAAACAGTCGCATACTTTGTATACTTTTGTATTTTCTTTCTGCCGTAATCTCCTTCTTCTTTTGCAAGACGTTCTAATTTTGGAATAACTACTTGCAGTAATTGCATTATAATTGATGCGGAAATATATGGCATAATACCCAAAGCGAGTAAAGAAAACTGTTCTAGCGCACCGCCTACAAAAAGGTTTAATAAATCCATTAAACCGGCTGGACCGCCGCCGCCTTTTGCCGCTTTCGTTGCTTCTGCTAATACTTTTGCGTTTATACCCGGTATAGGGATGTATGCCCCTATTCGATATACAACGAGAGCCAACATTACAAAAGTTAGTCTCTTTCGAAGTTCAGGTACTTTAAATATGTTTAAAATCGGGTTCGCTGCCATAAATTATTATCCTTTTTATTACCCTGTTAAGCTATTTAGCTTCCTCTTTTTTACTTTTCTTTGCCGGTGCAGCTTTTTGCTCAACCTTATTAAAAGTTGAGCCGGTCTTTTCCAGTTCAGCTATCGCGCCTTTAGACGCATTATAAACGTTTATAGTGAGTTTTTTAGTCAACTCTCCACCACCGACAATTATTTTTACACGTTTCGCAGTTTTTTTAATTATTTTCTTTTCTTTAAGAACGTCAATATTTAATTCATCACCATCGTTAAAAACATTTAATTCGCCTATTTTAACTTCGGCTGTATTTTTTTTGAAAGGAACATTACTAAAACCGCGTTTAGGTAAACGTCTGTTAATAGGCATTTGACCGCCTTCAAAACCAACATAAGGCCGTGTACTGCCCTTACGGCTAAGCTGACCGTTTTCTCCTTTTCCGCAGGTTTTTCCGTTACCGCTACCGAGACCCCGGCCTACGCGGTTTTTGGGTTTATTTACACCGTAATTCGGTTTCAGTTCAAAATCTTTAACTGCTTCTAGTTGTGAGTTCTTTTTTTCAGCCATTTTATTTACTCTCCACAATTTCTACCATGTGTTTAATTTTTTTAATCATTCCGCGGATTGCATCGTTATCAGGCCTTTCTATAATCTGGTTCAATTTCCTAAAACCAAGAGAACTTATTATTTTTTTATGCTTGCCTATGGCAGCAATCGGACTTTTAACGAGTTTTATTTTTAAATTTTTCTTTGCCATTTTTTCGTCCCTTTAATCCCAAATTTCCATAAGTTCTTTCCCGCGACGTTTAGCAATGTCTTCGGGATTCATCAAATTGCTTAAGCCGTTAAACGTTGCTTTCACGACGTTCAAAGGGTTTCGTGAACCTTGCACTTTAGTTAGAATGTTGCTAATTCCGGCATTCTCCAAAACTGACCGAACTGATGCTCCGGCAATAATTCCAGTACCGTCTGTAGCCGGTTTCATCCACACTTTAGTGCTTCCGAATCTACCAACTATTTCGTGAGGTATTGTACCTTTTTTAGTATAAACCTTAACCATGTCTTTTTTAGCTTTTTCAATACCTTTTTTAATAGCATCGGGAACTTCGTTTGCCTTTCCGAAACCGATACCTACACAGTGTTCTTTTTTATCTCCAACAACCATCATTGCATTAAAAGAAAACCTGCGACCGCCTTTAACAACTTTGGCAACACGGTTTAATACAACGAGTTGCTCGTTTAAATTAAGAACATCTGCATCTATTTTTTTCTTTTTCATAGTACTTTTCATTTCGTATTATCCCTAAATTAAAATTTCAAACCGGATTCTCTGCATGCGTCTGCAAGCGCTTTTACTTTTCCGTGATAAATATAACCGTTTCTGTCAAATACAACGGTTTTCACTTTTTTATCCTTAGCTTTTTTAGCAATTAATTCGCCAACGGACTTAGCGCTGTCCATATTACATCCCTGTTTACCTTTATATTCTTTATCAACTGTTGATGCTGCGCAAATTGTTTCGCCTTTTTCATCATCAATTATTTGAGCGTAAATATGCTTCAAACTTTTATAAACAGTCAGCCTGGGCCTTTCTGTTGTGCCGTTGATTTTATTTCTAATAACTTTTTTTCGTCTTTCTCGTCGTTCGTTCTTTTTAATTGCCATTTTTATACTCCAGTCTTACCGGCTTTTCGTTTAATAATTTCTGCTTCATATTTAATACCTTTACCTTTATACGGCTCAGGTGGCCTTAGTTCACGTATATTAGCCGCAACCTGGCCTAATAATTGTTTATCATGGCTTTCAAGAGTTATTCTATTCGTTCCTTCAACGCTACAAGTAACGCCTTTGGGAACGGGAAAATCAATTGGATGCGAATACCCTAGCTGCAAGTTCAGATTATTCCCCTGAGCATTTGCGCGGTATCCTGTTCCGTTTATTAATAAAACTTTTTTGTAACCTTCACTTACACCTATAACCATATTCCTAATTAAACGCTGGTACAATCCGTGCATAGCGCGTACTTTTTTCTCTTCTGACAATCTATTAACAGTTACTACATTATCTTTAATATCCACAGCAATTTTATCAGAATTAACAAACTGTTTTAATTCGCCTTTATTTCCTTTAACGAATACTTCGTTGTCTTTATACGTTACAGTTACACCTGTGGGTATTTCTATTGGTTGTTTGCCTACTCGTGACATTTTATATTCTCCGTTATTACTAATTTACCATACATAGCAAAGCACTTCGCCGCCCACTTTCTGTTGACGCGCTTTACTCCCTGTGATTACACCGTGTGATGTTGACACGATGGTTACGGCTAAACCGTTAAAAAAGCGCGGGATTTCCCCAAAACCTTTATATACTCTTCTTCCAGGTTTGGAAACTCTCTTTAACCCCTGAATAACGGGAGCGCCGGTATCTATATATTTCAAAAATATTCTTATTACGTTTCTACCTGCTTCTTCAACGAGTTTAAAATTCTTAACAAAGCCTTCGTTCTTTAATATCTTCACTATTTCGACTTTTAACTTAGAAATAGGGATATCAACCTTCTCGTGTGTTGCTTTTGAAGCATTGAAAATTTTACACATCATATCTGAAATAGGATCGCTTACACTCATTTATTTAACCTCTTTACCAGCTCGATTTCGTTACACCGGGAATCATTCCCTGAGATGCAAATTCTCTAAAACAAATTCTGCACATACCAAATCTTCGGATATATGCTCTTGCCCTGCCGCATACTTTACACCGACTGTATTCTCTTGTTTTAAATTTTTGTTTCTTTTTTGCTTTAACAACTAAAGATTTCTTAGCCATACTTAAAATAACTCCTTACTTTTTAAAGGGCATACCGAAATGTTTTAACAGTGCCCTTGCGTCTTCATCATTTACCGCGTTCGTTACGAATGAAATATCCATACCGAAAATACGTTCTACTTTATCAAAATCTATCTCAGGAAAAATTATATGCTCTTTTATTCCCAAATTATAATTGCCACGACCATCAAATGCTTTTACACTTATTCCTCGAAAGTCTCTAACTCTAGGCAACGCAACGTTAACCAATCTGTCTAAAAATTCATACATAACAGGACCGCGAAGCGTAACTTTAGTGCCGATAGGAATATTTTCTCGTAATTTAAAGTTAGATACAGCCTTTTTAGAACGCGTTTTAACTGCTTTTTGACCGGTAATAGTGGTCAAATCATCAGCCGCACTATCCAATAAATTTTTATTCGTTATTGCATCACCAACACCAATATTAACAACGATTTTAAGAAGTTTGGGAACTTCCATATTATTCGTTTTGTTTAATTCTTTTTTTAATGTCGGTAACATTTCTTTCCAATATTTTTCTCTTAAGCGTACCATTTTATTTTATCCGTATCCTTTATTCGTTATTTTTCTCTTTAGAGTCTTTGGATTTTCCTTTTTTAGACCCTTCGGTTTTATCTTTTAATAAAGCCCCGCTTTTTTTAGCATAACGAACCTTTTTGCCGTTTTCAAATTTATAACCGATTCGAGTCGGTTCTCCGCTTTTAGGGTCAATGAGCATAACATTACTCAAAGGTATTACAGCAGGCAATTCAACTATTTCGGGTTTTCTCTGCTGGTCGCGGGAACGTTTATGTTTTTTAACCATATTAAGACCTTGTATAATTACACCGTGTTTTTTACGGTTAATTTTGTCTATTTTACCCTTTTTGCCTCTTTCTTTACCTGAAATGACTATTACCTCATCGCCTTTTTTAAGCTTGGTTTTTACTTCAAATTTATTTATACTTTTATTCTTTTTCATATCTACCTCGCGCTTTTATACTACCTCTGGAGAAAGAGAAATAATTTTCATAAAATCCTTTTCTCTTAACTCTCTTGCTACAGGGCCGAAGATACGCGTTCCCCGCGGGTTGTTTTGGTTATCAATCAAAACCACGGCATTATTATCAAATTTTATATAACTTCCGTCTTTTCTTCGAATTTCTTTTTTTGCCCTAACAATAACAGCGTGGCAAATTTCTTTCTTCTTTACGTTCGAATTCGGCAAAGCTTCTTTAACGGATATTACTATTACATCGCCTATGGTTGCGTATTTTCTCTTAGAGCCACCGATTATTTTAATACACTGTACTTTTTTTGCGCCGCTGTTGTCAGCAACGTTAAGCATTGTTTCTGCCTGTATCATTGCTATATCCTTTTACTATAAAACCTTAGCTTCTTTTATCACTTTAGTCAGCCGCCAGTTCTTTTCTTTTGAAATTGGACGGCATTCAATGATTTCAACGAAATCACCTGTCTTACATTTATTCTCTTCATCATGCGCTTTATATTTCTTTTTGCGTTTGATATATTTTTTATAAAATGGATGCAGAATTTTTGTCTCTACTGCAACCACTATTGTTTTATCCATTTTGTCCGAAACTACAGTTCCGGTAAATTTTTTCTTATGAGGTTTGTCCTGCACCTTTAACTCCTACATATTTGTTTTCTTCAGTACGGATACCTAAATCCATTTCCCTTATCATAGTTTTAATACGCGCAACATCGCGTTTTAAATATTTCTTTACATTTGGGTCATCTACCGCGCTCAATACAAAATCAAACCGTACTTCACGCAACTCTTTTAACTTATCTTCGAGCAATTTCTCAAGCTCTTTTCTTCCCATATCTTCGTAACCGTATTTCTTTTTCATATCAAAACCCTATATATCTCGCCTATAAGCGAGTTTAGTTTTAACGGGAAATTTCTGCATAGCCGCTTTTAGTGCACCTTCAGCAATCTGAATATCCGCATGCTGTACTTCAAAAAGCATCATTCCCGGTTTCACTTTTGCAACCCATGCCTCAGGGTTACCCTTACCTTTACCCATGCGAACTTCAGCGGGTTTTTTAGTAAACGGAAAATCAGGAAAAATCCTTATCCATACCTTACCGCCTCTTTTCATTTTTCTGTTAATTGCTACACGGGCAGCTTCAATTACACGGTTTGAGATTTTACCCTTTTCAAGAGTAAACAACCCCACTTTTCCATAAGAAACCTTGTTGCCTCTCCAAGCAATGCCCTTAGTTTTTCCGCGTTGCTGTTTTCTATATTTAAATTTCTTTGGACTTAACATTTATTTATCCCTATTTCGTTTTTTCTTAAAACTTTTACCGGGCTTATTGCCTTGATTATCATCCTCTGATGTTCCTCGTTTTTCAAGAACAAGACCTTTAAAAACCCAGACTTTAACACCGATATTTCCAAAAGTTGTGAACGATGTACCCTGAGCATAATCAATATCAGCTCTCAAGGTATGAAGAGGAATTCGTCCTTCGGAATACCAGTCGCTACGAGCCATCTCTGCACCGGCTAGACGGCCGGCAACTTTAATTTTAACGCCTTTGGCACCAGCTCTCATAGCATTAGATATTGCCTGTTTCATAACTTTCTTATATGAAACCCTTGAACGCAACTGCCTTGCAATATTATTTGCAATAAGCTTAGCGCTTAATTCAGGCTGCTTAATCTCTACAATATTTAACAATAGCTTCTTAGAAGTCATCTTTTGAAGCTCTGATTTCAAACGTTCAACGTCTTTTCCCTTTGCGCCGATAACAATA
The DNA here is from genome assembly GCA_964449345.1 of uncultured Spirochaetia bacterium. Classification (GTDB taxonomy): domain Bacteria; phylum Spirochaetota; class CALGPD01; order CALGPD01; family CALGPD01; genus CALGPD01. The sequence continues at coordinate 24,156 of CAYUYT010000017.1, forward strand.
CCGGGTTTAGCAGTGTGAATAAATATCGTTACTCTTTCAGGGTATCTAACGATTTCAACTTCGCCAACCTCGCCGTTCTTTAATTTTTTATCAATATGAGTACGTATAGCTATATCTTCGTGCAAAGCACTCACAAAATCCTGTTTCTTCATATACCAGGTTGATTTCCAATCCTGAGTTATTCCTAAACGTAACCCTACCGGGTTTACTTTCTGACCCATTAAGCCCTCCTAGCCACGATAGCTTCAACATGACTTGTACGTTTTTTATAAATATCTGCCCTGCCGCGCGCTCTCGGTTTTAAACGCTTTATATTCGGCCCTGTACCAACGTTAAGCTCTTTCACAAAACATTTATCCTCTGCCGCATTCTCATCTATTTGCAATAAATTATGATATGCACTTTTTATGGTTTTTTCTAAAATCGCAGCGCTTTTATTAGGCAACTGCTTTAAAAAAGCAATTGCGACGGAATACTCAAGACCCCGAATCTGTTTTGCAACTGCATTCATTTTGATATGAGATATAATATTAAAACGGCTTTCTGCCCGTGCTTGTGATTCAACTTGTGCTTTCTTTACTTTCTTCGCCTTCATCTATATGCCCTTATACCTTTTTACTGCCCGCATGCGTTCGAAAAATCCTTGTAGGCGCAAACTCGCCTAATTTGTGCCCTACTAAATTCTCGCTAATATAAACGGGTATAAAATTTTTTCCGTTATGAACCTGTATTGTCATGCCAATCATATCGGGAATTACAGTACTCGCGCGAGAATACGTTTTTATTGGCTTTCTGCTTCCCTCTTCTTTGGCTTTTTTTACTTTTTTAAGCAATTTCTCACTTATAAATGGTCCCTTTTTTAAACTTCGTGCCACGGTTTATACCTCTTATTTCCTTTTAATTTTCCTTCTGGATATTATAAATTTATTACTTAATTTATTTTTCTTTCTCGTTTTATAACCCTTAGTCGGTTTACCCCAAGGGGTACAAGGATGTCGGCCGCCGGATGATTTACCTTCTCCGCCACCAAGAGGGTGGTCAACAGGGTTCATTGCAACGCCTCTAACTTTTGGCCTTCGCCCTAAATATCGTTTGCGACCGGCTTTACCTATTGTTATGTTAATATGCTCAACATTACTTAACTGACCTATAGTAGCATAACATTCTTTATGAATTAATCTAACTTCACCGGAAGGCAATTTAACTGTACAATACTTGCCTTCTTTAGCAATAAGCTGAGCAGAGGAGCCTGCGCTTCTTACTAACTGCCCGCCTTTTCCTCTTTGCATTTCGATATTATGGATAATAGAACCGATTGGCATACTTTTTAAAGGCATGGCGTTACCGGGTTTAGCTTTAACGCTATCACCGCTTACAATGACATCGCCGATTTCAAGTTTAAGCGGCGCTAAAATATATCTTTTATCACCATCCGCATAATGAATTAAAGCTATGCGCGCTGTTCGGTTAGGATCATATTCAATAGATACTACTTTTCCCTCAACTCCGGGCTTATTCCGCCTAAAATCAATCTCTCTGTAACGTTTTTTATGCCCACCGCCCCGTGCACGCACGCTAATACGCCCGTTAGAACCGCGGCCACTAATGCGTTTTTTACCTTTGGTAAGCTTTTTCAACGGTTTATTTTTACTCACATTTGAAAAATCACTTACTGTTTTATACCTTAATGCAGGAGTTTTTGGTTTATACGTTTTTAATGCCACTTTTATTAACCTCGCAAATCAATTATACGCCTTCAAAAAACGGGAATGCTTGACCTTGAGCAAGCGTAACTATTGCTTTTTTCCACGTTCTCGTTTTACCGAAAGTTTTTGTTCTCAAACGCCTCGGTTTACTTTTTACTTTTGAAGTATTCACACAAACAATATTTACTTTATATAATAATTCCAGTGCCCTTTTAATTTCGTTCTTATTGGCGGCTCTGTGTACTTCAAAATAATATTTATTTTCATCCCGTGCATCCGTAGATTTTTCCGTTAACAACGGTTTAATTATTATTGAATTCGGATTCATAACTACCTATCCTATTTCTTCTTTGTTGCAAAAAAATCTTTCATAGCTTGCGCTGCACTTTTCATAATAATTATTTCTTTTGCATAAAATAAATCATGTGCAGCCAACCTTTTGTATGACAATGTTCTAACTTCGGGAATATTTCTAAACGCCCGCTTAAACATTACATCATCTTCACCATATATTAAAACAACACGCGGTTCTTGTGTTATAGCTTTTAATATTTTATAAGCATCTTTTGTTTTACCGCTTTCGACTTTAAAATCCTCAACAATTTTTACACGACCTTGCCCGTTTTTTAAACTTAAAATATTCATATAACTGTTGCGCTTCATTTTCTTAGGCAACTTATAAGAATAATCACGGGGTTTAGGACCAAAAACAACGCTACCGCCTTTAAAAACAGGGCTTTTTCTTGACCCGGCCCTTGCGCGGCCTGTTCCCTTTTGTCTCCACGGCTTTTTATTCGTTCCTACTACTTCACTTTTATCTTTCGTATGAGCAGTACCTTGCCTTTTATTAGCAAGTTCGCAACGAATTGCGTCGTAAATTAACTGATTGTTAATTTCCTTTAAGCCGAAAACCGATTCAGAAATATCAACCTTGTCTGCTGTTTTTTTTCCGTTAGTTCCAAAAACTTCTATATTCATAACTCTCTTCTACCTGAAGTTTATTTCTTCTTCATCAAATAAACGGTTCCGTTCTTAGGACCCGGCACCGCACCCTTAACAAGAACGCGGTTATTCTCAACATCAATCGAAACCACCTTTAAATTCTTTGCAGTAACCGTATCACTTCCCATTTTACCGGGCATTTTCTTGCCTTTGAATATTTTAGACGGCCAGGCACATTGTCCAACCGCACCGCCGGCTCTATGAAACTGAGAACCGTGCCCGCCCGGACCACCGGCAAAACCATGACGCTTTATTACACCCTGAAAACCTTTACCTTTACTCGTTCCTATTACGTCAACAATCTCATCTTTTTCAAATATATCAACATTCACATATTCACCGACATTGTATGACGCAACATCATCAACGCGAAACTCTTTAACTCTTTGCTTTACTGCAATATCAGTTTTGCTTTGCTCTTTAATAGCAACGTATTGTCCGTTTAAGGGCTTATTTATACGGCTTTTCCGTTTTTCGCCCACTCCGAGTTGAACGGATAAATATCCGTTTTTCTCCAAAGTCTTTACGTCCACTATTTGATTCGGTTCGGTTTTCAGAACTGTAACCGGAATAATATCTCCGTCTTGGCTGAAAACTTGAGTCATACCGAGTTTTATTGCGATAATTCCAATACTCATGGTCTCTTCCTATTGTTTAATCATAACGTCCACACCAGCAGGCAACTCTAATTGCATTAATGCTTCAATCGTGTCGCTAGTGGGCTCTAGAATATCTATAAGGCGTTTATGAGTTCTCATTTCAAACTGTTCCCTTGATTTCTTATTAACATGAGGACTCCTAAGAACAGTAAATTTCTCTATCCGCGTAGGCAGAGGAACAGGTCCGCTAATTTTAGCGCCTGACCTTTTAACCGTACTAACTATGGACCTGGCTGACTGATCCAGCAACTTAACATCAAATCCTCTTAAACGTACTCTAATCTTATTTCCTGCCATTATTCCTATTCCTCTTTACCTTACCATTTATTCAATAACTTCAGTTACACTACCGGCGCCAACTGTCTTACCACCTTCGCGGATAGCAAACTTAAGGCCTTTTTCCATTGCTATTGTAGTAATTAATTCTACCTGCAATTCTGTATTATCACCGGGCATAACCATTTTCTTTTGGTCATTTGACATTTCTTCATCATTAAGGGATATTACTCCTGTTACGTCAGTTGTTCTAAAATAGAACTGAGGTCTATAACCTGTGAAAAACGGAGTTTTTCTACCGCCTTCTTTTTGTGAAAGAACGTAAACTTGCGCTTTAAATTTCCAGTGCGGAGTAATAGAACCGGGAGCAGCTAATACCTGCCCGCGCTCAATATCCTCTCTCTCAACACCGCGCAACAAACAACCTACGTTATCGCCAGCCATACCCTGATCAAGAAGTTTTCTAAACATCTCAACACCGGTTACAACTGTAGATTTAGTATCTGTAATACCTACGATTTCTATTTTATCATTAACGTTAACAATACCGCGCTCAATTCTTCCTGTAGCAACAGTACCGCGGCCTTTAATTGAGAATACATCCTCAACAGGCATCAAGAACGGTTTATCAGTATCACGTTCCGGTTCGGGAATATATTCGTCAACTGCATCAAGTAAGTCCTGAATACATTTTGTTGAATCTGCATCATTAGGATTTTCAAGCGCTTTAAGACCAGAGCCTTTAATAATAGGCACATCATCACCCGGAAAATCGTATTTACTTAATAGTTCTCTAATATCATCCTCAACAATTTCAATAAGTTCTTCATCATCAACCAGGTCAACTTTGTTCAAAAACACTACAATATACGGTACATTTACCTGACGGGCAAGAAGAATATGCTCCCTTGTTTGAGGCATAGCTCCGTCCGTTGCACTAACAACGAGAATCGCTCCATCCATTTGCGCCGCACCTGTTATCATGTTTTTAACATAGTCAGCGTGTCCCGGACAGTCAACGTGAGCATAATGACGTTTATTTGTCTCATATTCAACGTGCTGAGTAGCTATAGTAATACCCCTTGCTTTTTCCTCCGGAGCATTATCTATCTCATCAAACTTTTTAGCTTCCGCTTTACCGGAAAGTGAACAATACTGAGTAATTGCCGCAGTAAGAGTAGTTTTACCATGGTCTACATGACCTATAGTACCTATATTTACGTGTGGCTTGTTTCGATTAAATTTTTCTTTAGCCATTTTAAAAGTCCTCCTAAAAACTTTTCATTAATAATAAAACTTAATATTTCGCTATACTTTTACAGCCCCGGTTGAATAACCCGTAATTTCTTCAGCAATACTTTTCGGGACATCCACATAATATGCAAACTGCATTGTATAATTAGCCCTTCCCTGAGAAGAACTACGCAAATCCGTTGCGTAACCAAACATCTCAGAGAGAGGTGTTTCTGCTTTTATTACTTTTAAACCTTGACGGTCTTCCATTCCGATTACTTTACCGCGTCTTGAGTTTAAATCGCCTATGACATCCCCCATATATTCTTCGGGGGTAACAACTTCAACAGCCATATATGGCTCTAAAATTACAGGGTTAGCTTTTCTACACCCTTCTTTAAACCCTTGGGATGCCGCTATCTTAAACGCCATCTCGCTTGAATCAACTTCATGATACGAACCGTCATAAAGTGTTACTTTTATATCAACAACGGGATATCCGGCTAAAACGCCGCTTTCCATTGCTTCTTTAATGCCTTTCTCAACACCGGGAATATATTCTTTTGGGATTGAACCGCCAACAATTTTGTCAACGAATTCAAACCCGGCACCCGGCTCGTTCGGCTCAACCTCAAGATAAACATGACCGTATTGCCCTCGGCCGCCGCTCTGTTTAGCGTATTTATTTTCAATTTTAACTGAATTCTTAATAGTTTCTCTATAAGCAACCTGCGGTTTACCCACATTTGCGTCAACCCTATACTCTCTTTTCAACCTATCAACAATAATATCAAGGTGTAATTCTCCCATACCACGAATAATTGTTTGCCCGGTTTCCTCGTCTGACCTAATTTGAAACGTCGGATCTTCGTCTGCAAGCTTTTGAAGCGCTTCGGACAATTTATTTTGGTCAGCCGTAGTTTTCGGCTCAATCGCGACACCAATAACAGGATCGGGAAAATCCATTGATTCTAAAATAACGGGCTTACCTTCAACGCAAAGCGTATCGCCTGTGCTTGAATTTTTAAGTCCGATTGCAGCAACGATATCACCTGACATTACCTCGGAAACTTCCTCGCGTTTGTTAGCATGCATTAAAAGCAACCGGCCAACGCGTTCTTTTTTACCTTTGGTTGTATTCATTACATAAGAACCCGAATTTAATTTCCCTGAATAAACGCGGAAAAAACATAATTTTCCAACGTGTGTATCGGACATAACCTTAAAAACTAACGCTGAAAACGGGTCATCTCCTGAAGCATGCCTTGTTTCCGGTTCGTTTGTTTTAGGGTGGATTCCGTTGACGGGTTTTACGTCCATAGGGGAAGGAAGGTATTCGACAATAGCGTCAAGAAGGGGCTGCACTCCGACGTTCTTAAACGCGCTGCCAACTAAAGCGGGAAAAATGTCCACGTTAACTGTGGCATTCCGTATAGCCTTCTTAAGCTCGTCCTGCTTTATATCTTCACCGTGTAAATACTTATCCATCAAATCATCGTCAAATTCACATACAGCCTCAATAAGTTCCTCACGGTACATTTCAGCGTGTTCAATCATTTCAGAAGGAATATCAACTTCCTCGAATTTTGCTCCAAGCTCTTCGCCTTTCCACATTAACGCTTTCATTTTAACAAGGTCAATCACGCCCTTAAAAGTATCCTCAACACCAATAGGTATTTGAACAGGAACCACGTTTGCATGAAGACGGTCTTTAATCGTTCTAATTGCATAATAATAATCCGCGCCGATTTTATCCATTTTATTGATAAAAATCAAACGGGGAACTGCGTAACGGTCTGCCTGTCGCCAAACTGTTTCGCTTTGCGGCTCAACCCCTGCCTGACCGTCAAAAAGACCGATAGCAGAGTCAAGAACGCGCAAACTCCTCTCAACTTCCACGGTGAAATCAACGTGGCCGGGAGTATCAATAATATTAAGACGGC
>CAYUYT010000018.1:0-1648 GCA_964449345.1 uncultured Spirochaetia bacterium
TGAATATTCTTTCAACATTCCCACAGAAATATGCTGTCCTTCAATCATAGTATCAAGGCGCTTGCGAATAATCGTGATTGTTTTTTTTACCTTTTCATTATTTCTAAATTCACTTCTTAGTTTAGTTAAATCGCTTCTGATGTTGGCTAGAAATTTTAGTAACTCTTTTTTTTCCTGCTTTAAAATATCGAATGCGCTCAAAGTAAGGTCGGTAAATTGTTCCAAAGATATGGCTTTGCCTTTAATTTGAATTTTATTTTTTAATTTTGAATAGAATTCATTTTTAATTAATTCAATAATGCGTTTCTTTTCAATTTCAGCAATATTAATTTCTTTTCTTCCGAAATAATCATCTATGTAATTTCTTACTGCAAAAATATACCTGTAAGGATAAACGCCTTTGGGAAACGGGAAAGGTTTTTTAGCGTATTGCTCTTCAGGGGAGCGCTCTGTATCTTCGGAGTGTATAATTACAATACCGTTTTTGTTTAGAATATATGAATAAATAACGTCCCGCGGATGTAAATCTTTTCTGATTAGTTCTATAAATAATTCTGAATATTCGTTAATATTTATAGCATCAATTGAACCGCGCCGCGAAGCAAGTTCAAAAACTTTAACCCATGCGGATTTAGCTTTTTCCTCAGCAATAACACCGCCTTTTTTCTTTAACTCGGCAATAAGCGCTAAACGTGTATCCCTCGTTGATATAAAATAAATTGTCAGTAATAAAGCAATAATCAAGAACGCCACAAAAAGAAAAAGCTTCTTTTTTAAACTCCATCTAATTTTAAAACTATGAGCATGAGATTTTTGTTCTTCTTTGTTTACATTTTCAAGAACTTTTTCCCCGGTTTTTTTAGAATCAACTTTTTTAAATATATTCATACCCATTTTATCGACCTTGATTATTTCAAAGTATGTTTATTTTATATTATTAAAGCAAAAAAAGCAAGTTATTAAATAAACAAAAAAACTAATCAATATTAAAACTTTCTTTAAAAATTTACAACGTATACTAATTAACTCAATAACAAATATATAATTTGCATTTAAAAAATGCAATGAAATTTATTTAAGCAATAGTATTTTCATTCGATATTATAAGTAAAGAAATAAATAATAAGGCGGAAAATTAAGTATGGTGGTTAACCTTGACGACAGAAAAACTTTATTCGAATTAGGGCAAAAATATTATAAAAATAAGGATTATGAAAAAGCTATAAAATATTTTAAAAGGGTTACGGTTTTGTATCCGCATTATTTTGAGGCGCATTTTTATCTATCCGCTGTTTATGAATTATCAGGCAAACTAAAATCTGCAATTGAAGAGTTTGAGGTACTTGTGCGTTTAAAACCAAAAGACAAACAACTAAAAGATTTCCTTCTAAGACTTTATTTCAAAACACAGTTATACAGAAAAGCTGTAAAATTATTAAGGCAATTAACCCGTTTTTATCCTCATAGCCCGGAATACACCATGCTCTTATCAGAAGCCCTGTTTTATTCGGGGAGATATTCTGCCTCTGAAAAAATACTTAAAAACCTGTATAAAAAATCACCATACAACGAAAAAGCTTTGTTTAACCTTATGCTAGTTTTAAGAGAGCAAAGAATCGCTGAGTTAGATCTTTTGAAATCACGTTTT
>CAYUYT010000018.1:1658-29679 GCA_964449345.1 uncultured Spirochaetia bacterium
AGAAAAGCAAAAAATACTTGCGCTAAACTCGTTAAACGTTTTCCCGAAAATCCGGTTTATCACTATTTTATGGGTACAATTTACGAAGATATGAGAAAATACAAAAAAATGCGAAAACATTTAGACAGGGCATACTCATTGATGCAAATTGAAACTTCTGACGAAAGGGAACTTTATATAGAAATATCAAGACGCTTAAATAAATCCGGTTTACAGGGTAAATCCTTAAAGTTTATGCGTTAAATCTGTCAATAAAAATTCACTTGCAATTTATTTCCGTTATAAATAAAAAAGTTATCTTGCATAAATTTCCAAATCATAATCATCGAGGCGTCCGGGGTATCTTCTGTCAATAAACGTAATCACTTTAGATAAAACGCCTTCGGAAAAACGTTTGTCGTTGCTAACAAAGCACAAACCTAAAAGTGCTTTTTTCTTTACGTTGTTTTGCCCAATTTCCGCAATGCTTACGTTAAATTTACCGCGCACGCTTTGAATAACGCTTTTTACAACGGAACGCTTTTGTTTTAAGGTTTCGCATTCTACCGTGGATAAATAAAGTTTGGATGTACTTACATAAAGCATGATTTTACATTAAATTCATTTTTAATTTTTTGCCGATTTTATCAAGAGAGAAAATAATTTTTTCGAGTTCGGACATTTTCATGTGCTTTGATTCTTTAAGCTGTTTAAGCTGTTTTCTAACATCGTCAATTTCATCGCCGTATTCCAAAACTTCTGCGTTTTCTTCGTTGAGTTTTTTGATTAACTTGTTTAATAAAATTTCGAACTTTTGAAATTGGTCACCCTTTCTAAGCCGGACTTCAAAATCCCGTTCACCCTCAATAATTTGAATTAAGCTTTTTTCAAGGCGGTAAATAGGTCCAGCTAGTTTATGGGAATAAACAATGCCGAAAATAAAAGATAGTAAAATAAAAGCAAGGAATACGATTGCAAGGGGAACTAAAATGAGTTCGAAACGGTCAGTCATAAACATTCCCTTTTCACTTGTGGAATAGTTTCCCATTTCTACAATAAACCGCGTTAAACTTATTCCCCCGGCTTTGTATTTAAAGTAATAAAAACCGTAAAGCGATGCAGAAATCAGCATACTTATCAAAAATACCATTAAAATAAATCTGCCTATGAATTTAAGCTGAAATTCTTTATCGATTAAAACTACTTTTCTTTTATATCCCTGTAATTTAGCCATATTACTTTCTTCTAATTTATTTAATATCTATTCTAAAATCATAAGTTAAATAAGTCAAGGAAATAAAACGCAAAAAAAAATCAACCGATAACTTTAGGGACAACGATTGAACCGTCAGATGATTCAGGCGCAAGTTTCATTATCTCGTAATTAGGCATACATTCACCGGCAACGTCTTTGCGGTAAACGTTTTTTATATCTAAAACATGAGCCGTTGGCAGTATTCCCGATGTATCCACTTCGTTTATTTGTTCAACAAAATCCAAAATAGCGCTCATATCTTCCTGCATCTTTTCCATTTCTGCTTTGCCAAGCTTTAAACGTGCAAGAAAAGCAACGTTTTTAACCTGTTCTTTACTAACTTTGCTCATAATCATTCCTTTTTCTTTAAATCACTATATTTTAGAATAAATAATTTTTCCGTTTTGTTTTTAAATAGCAATTTTACTGTAGTCAACTCACCCCTGTTACCCTGAAAATTTATAAAAGTAACTTCGCCGTCTCCGTATTGTTTGTGAATTAAAATATCCCCTATACGTATTTGAGCAGGGTTTATCATACTTGCATGAATACTTTTATTTTCCGATTTAATTTTATTCGCCCACGGATAAGCAGCTACTTTATTTTTGCCAATAGAACTTTTACTATAGTAATACGGATTATTTTCCATGTCAAGCTCTTCAATAAAACAAGAAGGCAATTTTATATCAAAACTGCCCTGCCCTGATAATTGCTTTGCGTATGTCAAAATAATGCGCTTTTTCGCTCTTGTTAAAGCAACGTAGAAAAGCCGTCTTTCTTCTTCCAAATCCTCATCTTCAAGACGCATAAAATAAGGGAAAGTTCCATGCTCCATGCCTGCAACAATTACGTTGTCAAATTCAAGTCCTTTTGCGTTGTGCACCGTCATTAGATAAACGCGTGTGTTTTCTGTATATGTGTCAATATCTGTATAGAGTGAAATGCGTTGCAAATATTCTTCAAGTGTGGCGTTTTGGTTTTCCGTTTCATAAGTTTGGACACCGTTCAAAAACTCCTTAACGTTTTCTATCCTGTCTTCTGGGTTGTCAAATCCTTGAAGATAATTTTCATAGTCAATATGATTCAATACTTTATCAATAAAATTGGAAGGAGTTAAATCATTTTTTGTTTCAATAAAACTATCAATTAGGGAAATTAAACTTTTAAGTTTTTGCGTTTTATCTTTACTAAAATATCCGTTGTCTATCGCATAAATTACTGTGCTATACATAGGGAGCAACAAATCATCCGACAGGGCTTGGAGCTTTTCAAGAGTTTTCATCCCAATTCCCCGTGGCGGCACATTAATAATGCGTTTAAAACTCACATCATCTTTTACATTAATAATAACGGATAAAAAAGCTAATATATCTTTAATCTCTTTTCGCTGATAAAATTTTAGACCGCCGAAAATCTGATAATGAATGCCAGCGTTGATTAACACTTCCTCGATTTTACGGGAACGCGCGTTTATCCTATAAAAAATCGCAATATTTTCGCTTCCAATGCTAATTTTTTTTATCAAACTTGCTATTTTTTCTGCTTCTTTTCTGCCTGTTTCCGTTTCAATTATTTTAATTTTTTCGCCTTTTTCCTTGTCGCTCCACAATTCTTTACCCATTCGTCCTTTATTAAAGGATATAACTTTATTTGATGTATCTAAAATATTTTGCGTTGAACGGTAATTCTGCTCAAGGCGGATAACTTCGCAGTTTTCAAAATCTTCTGTAAAATCGAAAATATTTCGAATAACTGCCCCGCGGAAACTATAAATTGACTGGTCGTCGTCTCCCACTACTGAAACGTTATTTTTCCCGTGGCATAAAAGTTTAATAAGCTCATATTGTGCTTTGTTCGTATCCTGAAACTCGTCAACGAGTACGTATTTGAATTTCTCCCTGTAATAATTTAAAGTTTGCGTATTTGTTTTAAATAACTCAATTACTTTTAAAATAAGGTTATCAAAATCAAACGCGTTGCATTTTTTTAAGCGTTTTTCGTATTCAAGGTATTCGTCAAAAAAATTTCTATCTTCTCCGCGTATATTTACAATAAAATCATTATCTTGCGGGTTGAATTTATTTTTTGCAAAAGAGATTTTTTTATAAGCTTTTTTTACAACATTTGCAGAGTCTTTTTTTGAAAATCCTTGTGAAATCAAAATATCTTTAAGCAATTTTACTGAATCGTCAGTATCGTAAATAGTAAAATTATTATCAAACCCGATTTTATGCGCTTCGTTTCTTAAAATTCTTGCACACGCAGAGTGAAAAGTGGAAACCCACATTCTATCCGTTGAAACCGTGCTGTTTTTTAATATTGTACTAACGCGTTGTTTCATTTCTTCTGCGGCTTTATTTGTAAAAGTAACGGCAAAAATATTGTGGGGTAAATTTTTTTTTTCTTCTATAAGGTATGCAATTTTATACGTTATTACCCGTGTTTTGCCTGATCCTGCGCCGGCTAAAATTAAAACAGGTCTATTAGTAATTTTTAATGCCTGTAGTTGTTCTTCATTTAAATTGCCTGAAAATATATCCTGCATTATAATTGTTAAGCAAAATTAAACGTTTTTTGCTTCCTGTTCTTTTTCTTTTTTCTTTTGTTCACGTACAACGAGAAAATTATAAACACCGGCAACGCTTATACCGATTATAAGCCCGTCAATCAAAGACCAGATTATATTGATTATAATTGCAAAAAAGTTTTTACCGATTGATGCAAAAGTTGAAACAGTAGGGTCAAAATTAATTCGCGTAAAGTTCGGGTGAAGTGATTCGAACACTTTTATAAACTCTTTACCGAATCCCGTTGCTGCGTGCCATAAACCGAAAATTAGAATTATTACAGCGTAAAAAAACATAATTGCTATTGAAAATGCTTTGATATTTAATTTCATATTATTACCTCATTTGTAAATTAAACTGTCTGGCCGTCAAATATTCTATCCGTTTTACCTAGAACGTTGCCGTCAGTATTTGATTTTATATAACATCCGCTCCCGATTTTAACATTACGCGGAATATAACAATCTTTTCCTATGAATGTTATGCCGGCAAAAAGTTCCGTTTTAAATAAAGAATTAATTGTATTCTGCGTATTCCTCCCGATTTCAGCGCCAATGCCTATATTAGGGTGTGGGGAAATACGGTCTTCATGCGCTTGGTCAATAATTGTCCTGATTAAAGTGGATTTTTTGCCTATTACGTTGTTTCCCAATACAATACAACCTTTTAAAACAGCGCCTTTTTGCACAACAGTATTAGTAAATATTATGGAATTTTCAACGTGGCCGTAAATCTGGGCATTATCCCCTAATAACGCGTTCTTAACCGTTGCGCCCCTGTGAATTTTTGCGTTACCTTCGGATATTAAAAACGAGCCAAGCGGGTTTTTACTGAATAAATCACTAAATATTTTTTGATTTTTAATAAACTCCATATTGCAATTATAATAATCATTAATGTTTTCTATATGCCGCATAAAACCCCTGATTTTTTTTTCTGGCATACTTGAATTTATTACGTTATTGCAAAGCGTTTCAAAAGGAACGGGTAGGTTTACAGCATTACTAATTAAGTTATCCAAAATTTTGAGCAGAGTTTTTTTCTGCGCAAACAGGATTTTAAACTGTTCCCCCGGCTCCATGTCGTAGTAAACGCGGAATACACAAGCGTTTTGCCCGCAACTATCGAATTCCCGTTTTGCGTTTCTAAAATCAGCAATTGCGGGGTTATCACCGTTATAAATAACGAAAACATCGGTATTTTCATTTTTAATCACATTTCTGAAATCTTCAAATACGTTGTTATTATTCCTGCGCAGGATTTTTGTTTCAGGCGCGCGGTTTGATAAAAAATAATTTTCCAAAAAATCATCAAGTACATCGGGATGAAATTTTTCAAACAAAACAACGTTTTCAGCGCCGATATTAAAAGCGTTTGATATTACCCAATCAATTATTCTGTACCTTGAAGCTATTGGAATTTGATACCTACTTGTATTTGATGAAAGTTCAAGTAGGTGCGGTTTTGTTTCTGTGCAAAATGAAACCAAAGTGTATTTCAATTAATTTCTCCTGCGTAAAATACGCTGTAAAACATTATTATATTGAAATATACAAAAACGTAACGTCAGCAGAAAACGTTTTTGTATATTTTTTCTATAAACTTTTCAAGTTTTACCGTATTATTGCCTTGTGATAAAATTTCCGTTTTAACCACGCCCGGAGAAGCCCCTATATCGTGATAAATTTTTGCATCCAGTATCGGAGGAATAACGCTTTCATTTTCTTTGTGAGATTCGCTTTCATTTATTTCCATTCTTTTTACAGTGTTTAAGGGCAATATATCAATTCTAAATTTTAGAGTTGAAAATGAAATCTCAAAAATATTTTTATCCGTTAATAAATAAATAATTAAGTAATCTTGACTGTCAAGAATATCATATTCGTTATATATGTAATAACACGTTATTTTTGTATCCGCGTTAAAATACGAATAAATTTTATTTGATATTTTTTTGAATTCTTCAGCGTTTTTATTATTAGAAAAAATCGTGGTTCCCGCAATTTCGTTTATTAAATCCGGTATCTTTGTTTGTGATTCAGACGGCATATTACTTCCTTATTAAATAAAGGCGTTATTATAAAGAATTATACGGTTAGAATACCATTATGTCAAGAATTAAAATATATGTGCAACAGCATTAGAGTGAGTTTAAATTCCGCATTTTGTCGTGTTTTTTCGTTATTCAACTGTAATCATGTCGCGTCCGTTTTGCTTTGATTTATATAAAGCCACGTCAACGCGTTCCATAACGTCATCAAGTTTTTTGTCATTTTCAAGGTCAATCTCTACTATGCCGAAACTTGCTGTTACTTTTAAAGGCATATTTTGTCCGGGGAAATCGTATCCCCTGATTTTTTGCTGCAGACGTTCTGCTAAAATTGTTGCCTGTTCTTTGTTCGTTTCCGTGCAAAGTATAATAAACTCTTCGCCTCCGAACCGCGCGGGGATATCAATCTCGCGTATTGAATCGGAAATTATTTTGCCAAGATGCTTTAAAATCATATCTCCCTGATTGTGACCGTAAGTATCGTTAAGTTTTTTAAAATAATCAAGGTCAATCATAATTAATGAAAATACTTCGTTGAAGCGTTTGCACCGCGCAAATTCTTTATGCGCGCGTATCTTAAAGTTTTTGTAGAGATATAAACCTGTTTTAAAATCAAAAGTAGCTTCTTCATACAATCTTGCGTTTTCAAGCGCAATGCCTACTATGTGGGATAAAATTTCAATAAAATGCAAATCATCAGCCGAATAATTATTACCGTCTAATTTTTTTCCTAGCACGAGTATGCCGTTTAACTCCGTTTTTATTACCAAAGGCGCGATAACTTTGGTATCGAAAATTTTTATTTTTTGAACATCTGATAGTAATTCTTTGTTATCTTTAATATTATCAATTCGAGCAGGAAGTGGTCTTGCGTTTAAAAAGTCAATAATTTTACTACTCGAGTTTATTTCAAAATCGTTAAGGTTAATATCAGTGTGTTCGCCTTTATACTTCGAAAGTTTAAAATCATATTCGCCGAATTTATCCGGCAGAAATATGCCTACGCTTTCTGTCATAAGCTCGCCCATACACGTTAAAACAACGACATCGAGAATATGGTCGATATGAAGGTCGGTATTAATAATTAAGGATAACTCTACAAGGGATTTTAAGTTCCATGTCTTCCGTTCGTAATAACTCTTTTCTTTTAATACTTTTTCGTAATTTTTCATATCCGGCGCTTCCATAATGTTTATCATATTGCTGTCCTTTAATAATAACATAAGTTTACGTTTTTTGATACTACAAAAATGTTAAAATTGTTTCGCCCAAACGTTATTAAATAACAGTGCAATATATAAAAACGAGCAATAAAAATCATAAGTAAAATGTATTGAATTATTATTTACAGAGTTGAAATTTTTGGGTTCCGTATTTGCGTTTTACGTTGTTTATGCATATAAGTTTTTGTTTTTTAGAGTATACATAAAAATCGCACATAGAAATTTCGTTTTTAATTTTCTTGCATACAATCGACTTGTTTTTCGTTAACGCAAAACTGCTTATTAAGGATAGGGTAAAAACGATAATAGCTGATGCCCATAATAATATTTTCGTTTTTATATCCGTAGCCATTGCCGTTCTCCTTAATTAGGATAATACGATTTAAAATCAATAAACCTTTCACTTTCAGTTTATTATTCGCATTTTTTTTCTTTTTCTTTATCCCGTTCAACGAGAATAATAGCTACGGGCAAACTTAAAATTAAAAACAGTAATAGAACGTTAGTCATAGCGTTTACCTCTTTTTTTTATCTATATATATAAACTGCAAAATATGTGCCAAAAGTAAATATGCCTTAATTCCTTTAATATAAATTAATTACAAGAAATATCATAAATGTATTTTAACTTTTGTATTTTTTGTGCCACAGAGTTTGTGTTTTTTTTG
Source organism: uncultured Spirochaetia bacterium (assembly GCA_964449345.1). Taxonomy (GTDB): domain Bacteria; phylum Spirochaetota; class CALGPD01; order CALGPD01; family CALGPD01; genus CALGPD01. Next base: position 9,401 of record CAYUYT010000018.1, read on the forward strand.
CAACACTTAAAATTATATTTTTGCTCTGTTTAAATTTTCGGTATTGAAAAGGAAATTTCTTTAATTTTATTAATTTAAGCATAAGCGGAATTTTATTTTAATTCTCACCTTGCAATGAGTTAAAATAAAAATGGAGTATAAAAAACTTTACGTTATCATTTTTACAAATAATTTCATTTTTTTCCTGCGTAGTTATATATTAACGGGAATTTCGATATATTAATTTGAAATTTCTTAATTATAAATTGCATTTTATAATTATCTTTTGTTGTATTTTTTTTTGAAAAAGGTTATGCTTTTTTAAACATATACTAAAGTGATTTTAAAATCAAAGTATTGTATATTGTAATTGCTTTTCAACCGACACTTTAAAGTGTCGGTTGCATAAAATTTAAAGTATTATTAGTATATTAGCGTTTTACGGAGTATAAAATGAGGAAACCGCTTATTGCAGGAAATTGGAAAATGAATAAAACGGATGCGGAAGCAAAAATTTTTGTAAGCGATTTAAGGCAAAGATTCCAAAATTATTCTCAAAGGGATATTTTAATATTTCCGTCATTCATTGCTTTAAAAGTTGTCTCGGAAATTCTCCTTGATACTGCCATTAAGACAGGCGCTCAAAATTTTTACCCCGAAAAAAGCGGAGCTTTCACAGGAGAAATTTCATACTCACAACTACTTGATTTGCGTTGTTCCTATGTTTTAATTGGCCATAGTGAACGCAGGGCAATATTTAAAGAAACCCATGAACTTATAAATAAAAAAGTGTTAGTATCTATTGAAAAGGGATTGTCTCCGGTTTTATGCGTAGGGGAAACGCTTGAACAAAAAAAAGCTTTAAAAACAAGGGATGTATTAACAGCGCAGATAACTAACGCTTTAAAAGGTCTTACAACGGAGAAGGGCCGTTACCTTACAATAGCTTATGAACCGATTTGGGCCATAGGAACGGGATTAACAGCACAACCCGAAGAGATTCAGCAAAACCATGCATTTATAAGAAGCATGATATTTGACTTGTTCGACGGAGATGCTGCGGAAAACATAAGAATTTTATACGGCGGGTCAGTAAAACCTGAAAATATTTCTGGAATTATGCAAAACCGCGATGTTGACGGAGTTTTAGTGGGCGGCGCATCATTGGATATGGAAAAATTTTCAGCTATCATAAATTACGGAGAATAAAAATTTGGAGAATAATAAGTTGGATAACAATAAACCCGTTGTACTTTTAATATTGGATGGAATGGGCTTGGGCAAAAACGATGAATCTGATGCTGTTTATAAGGCAAATACTCCGGCTCTTGACGGATTAAAACAAAACTACCCTTATATTAAAATTAAAGCATCCGGTCAAGATGTGGGCTTGCCCGAAGGGCAAATGGGGAATAGCGAAGTTGGTCATTTGAATATTGGTGCAGGGAGAATTGTATATCAAAGTTACACTCTGATAAACAAATCAATTGAAAACGGCAGTTTTTTTAATAACGAAGTTTTAATAAAAGGAATACGGCAGGCAAAAGAAAATTTACGGGCAGTACACCTTGCAGGATTGCTTTCTGACGGCGGAGTGCATAGCCATATAAACCATTTTAAAGCTTTAATAGAAATGTGTAAAAGTGCAGGCATTGATAAAGTTTATATTCATGCAATGCTTGACGGACGCGATGTACCTCCCCGGTGCGCGCAAAAATACATAGATGAAATTGAAACTTTTATGAAACACAATAATGCAGGTGAAATTGCAACGGTTTCCGGGCGGTATTACGGAATGGATAGAGATAACCGCTGGGACAGAACTCAACTTTCATACGATACAATAACGCAGGGCAAAGGCATTGAGGTTGAAACTGCAACACAGGCTTTAAAAACGGCTTATGAGCGCAAAGAAGATGACGAGTTTGTAAAACCTAGTGTTATTATAAAAAACGGCAAACCAGTTGGAGTTGTAAACGATAAAGACACTTTTATTTTCGTTAATTTCAGGCCTGACCGGGCAAGGCAGATAACGTGGGCAATGACTCTTAATGATTTTGACGATTTTAAAAGGGATAAAAAGCCCAATGTGAATTATATTTGTATGTGCAGGTATGATGAAACCCTTGATTTACCCGTTGCCTTTCCACCGCAGAATTTGAAAAATATCTTGGGCAGTGTTTTATCCGAAAATAAAATCGAACAGCTTCGAATATCTGAAACGGAGAAATACGCTCATGTAACTTTTTTCTTTAACGGACAGGCAGAAGAGCCTATGGAATATGAAAAACGCATATTAATTCCAAGCCCTCGGGTACCTACTTATGATTTAAAACCGGAAATGAGTGCATTTGAAATTCGGGATAGGTTAACCAACGCAATTAAGAACAACGCTGCAAAAGTTTATATATGTAACTTTGCAAATTGCGACATGGTAGGGCATACGGGAAAATTCAAAGCCGCAGTTAGTGCTGTTGAAACCGTTGATATGTGTGTTCATACTGTTGTTAAAAAAGTCTTAAAAAATTTGGGCTTCGTTTTGATTACAGCCGACCACGGCAACGCAGAAGAAATGCTTGATGAAAAAGGTAATACGGTAACAGCGCATACAACCAATCCCGTTCCTTTTATCTCTGTTTCAAATGATGCTGATAAAGTAACTTTGCGGGGGGAGGGTAGGTTAGCCGATATTGCCCCTACCATACTCGATATATTGGGAATTGAAAAACCTGCGGAAATGGACGGACAAAGTCTGATTCTAAAGTAAAAATAAATATAAACGAGTTTTTTATTAAAAATTTTGAATTTTATCAAAATTCTTATATATTTTAGTGTACTTTACGTTGATGAATATTTTCGTTAACATTTACTATGGAGATAATTAAATGGAATTACTGGCTAGCATATTAAACGTAGTTATAATTATAGCAAGCGTATTATTAGTATTACTTGTTCTCGTTCAAACGTCTAAAAATGAAATGGGACTTTTTCAATCCACGTCCCAGTCTGTATTCGGTTCGAGAGGCGGGGATGTTTTAACCAAAACAACGAGTGTTTTAGCCGCGATATTTTTACTCGGTAGCTTTGCATTGGCTTATTTAAAAGTAAGAATACATAAATCACGAGAGGTGAGCCAGGAAGAACTTCAAACACAGGATACTGGAAAAGCGCCAGGTGAAACAAAAACACCGCAAACAGGTACAAAAGACGCTAAAAAAACAGAAAATTCATCGCCGCAAAAACCAAAACCAGCCGGTGCAAAACAGAAGTAATTATTTGTTTTTTTCAAAAGCCGTTTTTGCGTAAACGGCTTTTTTAATTTATAAATATCCGTTGTTTTTATATCTTTGTAATACTATAATAAATTGATAGTTTTTTAATAAATATTAAAGAAATCAATGCGCAAATTCCGTTATTTAAAGTATGAATAACAAGTTTGTAAATGATTTGTTTGAAGGGTTGCCCATGCATAAAACCAACCCGGGTAAGGCAAATCCGAAACCCGTTAAAATAAAAAAACCCAAAGAAATTTATGAGTACCTTGACAAGTACGTTATCGGGCAAGATGGCGCAAAGAAAACGCTTTCCATTGCTGCGTATAATCACATGAAGCGATGTGAATATTATTTAAAATACGGGCAAACAATAATAAAAAAGTCAAATATTTTAATGGTAGGTCCGACAGGGTGCGGGAAAACTCACCTGGCAAGAAATCTTGCTCAAGTGCTTGATGTAAGTTTTACAATAAGCGATGCAACGGAATATACCGAGGCAGGATACTATGGTAAAGACGTTGAAGTTATGATAGGCGAATTATTAAATAAAAACGGTTTTTCCCCTGAACAGACAGAAATGGGCATTGTTTTCATTGACGAGATAGATAAAATTTCCCGGCGTAAAGATTCAATGCGTACAGGTGCATCGGGGCGAGACATCGGAGGCGAAGGCGTTCAGCAGGCTTTATTAAAAATGCTTGAGTCTAATAAAATTTACGTCCCTTACAATATAACACAGCATTGGAATAAACACGATTTCATTGAAATAGATACAACGAATATACTTTTTATTTGCGCAGGGGCTTTTGAAGGCATAAACCAACAACTTAAAAACGTTACTGTTGGTTTTGAAAAAGAAAAGAAAAGTAAGCTTGATTTGGGGACTTATGTAGGCGCAGAAAAATTGAAAAAATACGGCATGATTCCCGAATTATTAGGCCGTTTGCCTGTGAAAATTACCTTAAACGAACTAAAAGAAAACGAGTTAAGACAAATTTTAACAGACCCGCCTGATTCTTTGGTCAATGAATATTCTACTCTTTTGTATCTGGATAAAAAGACTCTTGAGTTTGAAGAAAAAGCTCTGGATGCGGTGGCGCATTTTGCTACAAAAGAAAAATTAGGTGCAAGAGCGCTTAGAAGCATTATGGAATTTGTAATGGAAGATATTATGTTTGAAGCGCCTGATATGCCCGAAAATATAACCATAAAAATAACGGAAGAAATAGTTAACGAAAAGCTTTACGAATGAAAAAAGTTACTTTAATAATATTAATAATTGCATCTTGCTTGAGAAATTTTGCAAAAACCGGAAATAAAATATATGCGGTTTATTCTCCACCTGCAAACAAAGAAACGCACAAAGTTTTAAAACGAATGGGTATAAATACCGTATTTATTAAACCTTCATATAAAGCCAGTAGATTTTTTAAAAATAAGGGTTATAAAGTTTTTATAAGTTTTCCCGTTTTTTTTAACCGTAAAATGCTCAAAGCTTTTAATGAACTTCACGCAATTGATAGTAACGGAAAATGCCTACCAAAAATTTTATGGTACAGAGGCATTAACCCTTCTGTTAAATGGTACAGAAAGCTACAACTAAAAAAATTGCGCTATATTGTTAAAGGTTTTAAAGCCAATGGTATTGTTCTTGACTTTATCCGTTATCCATTGCACTGGGAGCATAAAAGCAAAGTTTTTATTGATTCTAGTTTTGACAAAATTACATTAAAGCAGTTTGAAAAATATTTAAATAAAAAAATTCCGTTTGATTTAAACAAAACGCGTAAAGTTTCATCATGGATTTATAAAAATCACAGGAAAAAATGGGTTGAGTTTAAATGCCGCGTGATTTATTCTTTTGTTAAAAAAGTAAAATTAATGATAAAAAAGCATAATACAAAAATGCGTTTAGGCGTTTTTATGATACCGTGGAAAAACAGTGATTATTTAGGCGCGGTCAAAAATATTGCGGCACAGGACATTTCACTACTCAAAAAAACCGTAGATTTCATTTCTCCAATGGTTTATCATAAGCTTCTGGGAAACAACGTTAATTGGCTTTCAAATACAATAAAATATTTTGCTGATAATACAGGCGGGAGAACTTTGCCTATTCTTCAGGCATTCAAAATAAAACCTGCTGAAATTTTAAAATCAATGCGCATTGCAAATACTCTACCCGGTAGCTTGGGATTTATACTTTTCGGATATAAGCATCTTGATTTTGGAAAAAAACAAGCAATAGCAAGGTATATAACGGGCAGGTAGGATTTATTTTACATCAACAATGATAATTGCAACGTCATCGTCAAAAGTTGTTTTATTTTCATGAAAAACGTGCTCTTCAAGCCCCCGGATTATTTTATTTATTGTATCCTGCGCGTTTAATTTATACGTTGACTTTAAAATATTATACAACCCGTTTTCAAAAGCCAATCCTTTTGAATTTATAGCTTCAACCAAACCATCGGTATAAAACAAGAACCGCATATTGTTATTAATTTCCATGGAAAAGTTTTTAAACTCCGGGTTTTCCATAACACCGAGTAATTTGCCCTGTGGATGTATTTCCTCAATGTCACCGTTAGTTCTGTTTATTAAAAGTAAAGGAACGTGTCCTGCACACCCCATTACTGTTTTTTTATTTCCAAAATCAAAATATGAATAAAAAGCAGTAACGAAATTATCAGCGGTTTTATCAATAATGGAATCGTTGATTATGCTTAAAACTTCGCCGGGATTGTCTGCTTTTTTTCTGCATTCCTCGCTTTTAAAAGCCATATTTACCATACTCGTTATAAATGCCGCGTGAACTCCGTGTCCTGAAGCATCTGTTATTAAAATGCCTAGCCCTTTTTTTTCGCTTTTCCTTGATACGTGAAAATCATAATAATCTCCCCCCACTTCAAACATAGGAATATAACTCGTGGCTATTTTCAATTCATCGAAATCGGGGCATGAACGGGGTAGGAAATTTTGCTGTATTCTCTTTGCAAGGAGCATATCGTGTTTTATTATTTCGTTTTTCTCTTTAAGTTCTTTATATAGATAAAAATTATCTAGAGCGCGGGCAATCATGCCAACTGTCCGGCGGATTAAGTTTTTTTCATATTTGCTTAAATACATGGTGCCACCGTAATTAGCAAAAGACATTGTTCCGAATATGCGCTCTTTTAATTTTATGGGTAGCGAATACCAACTCGTTGCCCCGAGAAGTTTAATCCCCTCCTGTTCAGCTTTAGAAAAATCATTTATGTTTATTTCAGGATAGTAAAGTTCTTTTTTTTCCCGGGCAGTAACGCAACTCCATAAAGGCGATGTTTTATAATCCCATTTGGCGTTTGCAAGAAAATCAATCGCTTCCTGAGAAATTTTACTTTTATTTTCGATACGGGTATAATCAATTTTATGCATACGCATATAGCCATCTTTATCAATTAAACTAAAATTACAGCCGTCAAATTCGATGTTTTCCCGCAACGCAATTATTATTTCATCAAGCACTTTGTCAAAATCCATGTCAACGTGAATCTTTGAATTAATCGCGGTAATTATGTCAAGTTCTTGTTTTAATAACTCGTTTTCGTTTTTTAGTTTTTCGATATTCTTCACATTTTACCTGTTTGTTAGAAATCTTTTAATACGTTTTTTGTATCTACTTTCAGGCCTCAACTTTAAAAAATAGTTATAATGATACGCCGCAAGAGTTTTGTTGTTTTTTTGCGTTTCATAAATATAACCAAGGTTAAATTGTGCCGGAGCGTAATTTTTATTAATTCTTAACGTTTGTTTTAAGTAATTTAAAGCCATATCCCACTTTTTAAGTTTAATATAAATTTGTGCAACCTGGTAGGAATAATATTCGTCTTGTGATTTTAATTCAAACGCTTCCTTAAAACAAAGCAAAGCAACGGGAAATTTGCCTGTAATTTCGTACAACCGTCCTAAATTAAAATAAAGTTCGTCTGCTTTTTCGTTAATGGAAAGCCCCTTTAAATACGTTTTTTCGGATAAGCTGTAACGCTTGATTTTCCTGTATAATAAACCGAGATTTTGATAGGCTTTCATAAAATCTTTATTCAAACGGATACTTGCATTTAAATACCTAATTCCGGCGCCATAAGCTCCGATCCTGTAATACGCTGTACCTAAATAATAATGAACCGTATAATCCTTGGGATAATATCTAATGCTGACGCGGAGATACTTAACCGCGGTTTTGTAATCCCTTTGTTTTATAGCGCTTATTCCCAAACCCCGATAAACTTCTTTTTTTCTATATCCAAGTTTAAGGAGTTTTAAATATAAATCAAGAGATATTGAAAAATATTTCTTTTTATAGTAAAAATCCGCTGACTTCTTTAGCGCGTTTTTGTTCAACGGAAAATAATAAAGCAAAGTATTATAAATTATTTTTTGTAAAAATTCATTTTCATTTTTTTTATTAGCAAGCTTGATAAAATCATTTTCGTTAATACTTGAAAGAAAATTTATATTATCTTCCGAAAACGTAAAAGAGTGTAACGCGTTGTTTTCCTCAAAATAAATTGTATTGCCATTTGTTATAACTGCACCGTTTATTTTAATATATACATTTTGCAAATTCGTTTTATTAATTAAAAATAGAGCATCGCCTATTATTGCAAAAGTAAAAGAACGCGTTTTTATTATTTGCTTTGCATTTTTAATATAATTTAGTCCCTGCAAACCTAAAACTTTAATGCCCTTACCAAATTTATAATAAATAACGCCTTTTTCATAAACAAAATCTTCTTCATAAACTACTGCAACGTTTTCCCGTTTTCCCTTTTTTATGCGAATTATTAAATTTCTCTTGCCGCGATAAGGAATTAACCCTAAAAACCCGTTTTCCGTTGCATATGCCTTAATGGATCTAATATCGGTTTCTGATTTAATATTTCCGTTATTATCCAAGACATAGGTTTTATCTGCGCTAACGCAAATACCGTAACTATTCGAAGTCACATTACGAATTTTTGATTCAATTTTCACCCTTTTTAAAACCCTTCCACGGATTGTACTAATATAAAGCGTTTTATCATTATAATTAATTATGCGGTTTTTGTTATGAATAAAAATTGTTTTAGACGAACCAAAGTGTTTTAAGACCTTTCCCGTTTTAGTATCAAATAATGCGTAACCTTTTTGCGTTTTAGTTATTATTAACGCGTCATTTTTAGAAATACTCACAGGGTTTCCGTAAATATTGTACACTTTGTCTTTAACAAAACTGTAATTTTTATCTTCAAAACTATAAACAACGCCGTATTTGTTTCCCGTTTGTTTTAAACTTGCTTTTTCATAAGCAAACCTATAATAATCAGGGGAGGGCCTATAAATCGCAAATTCATTACCTTTATATTTTATTTTGTAAACAAAACCCTGTTTATTAAAATCGCAAGCACTGTGTTTGTTTTTAATTTTTCTGTGAATTTGTTTAAAAGAAAAATTAAAAATTCCCCATAAAATTGTTTTCCCTTCCCGGGTTTTATAAAAAACGTGTTCGTCGCTGTTTTTAGAAAAAAATATCCGCACAACGCGTTGTTTTAATAATAATTTTTTTACAAATTTTTTAGATTTTAAATCGAATATCTCAATACCCGTTGTGGTTAAAAAAGCGCAAAATTTATTTTTTGGAGAAACAGCGCATTTTAAAACTTTACCCGCACCAAAAATACGTTTAGGGGAATTTTCACTATTTTTCCATTCAAAAGACGCATCGCCTTTTTTATAAACAGGTTTATACCCGCTTTTTAATGCAAAACCAAAAGCGGGTATAAATATAAATACTGCGCAAACAAATTTCCTCATTTTTAATTTGCAGCCCTGTCATCGGGATTTGCTTCATAAGGCCCTTGTTGTCGCGTCTGTTGCCTTTTACGCGGTTTAGGTTTGGCTATTTCTTCAGGGAAAGGCGCTTTAACTTTAAGGTTTTCCATGCCTTTCTCAAGTTTTTTCTTCACGCTGTGTTGGTATTGCTTTAATTTAAAACTAAATTCGTATTGCCCGGGCGCAAATACTTTTGAATATTTATGCGCTGCAACGCGTTTACCGTTAACCGAAATTATGGTTTCAGGGTTATTGCCGTCAAGTATAACGGGGACACCGTTTTTGCTTGCAGGCTTTTCGTTTAAATATTCAAGTGCCCATGTGAAATCCTTCAAGTTTGCCGGCTTAATTTCAAAACGCGTTAATTTCGTTACTTTATTAAGCATATTTTCATCTGGCGCAGACTTATTTAATACTTTATTCAGCAGGTCTTTTAAAACGTTAACTCTGTCTTCACTAATTACAACGGATTTATATTCACTAAGGGTTATACCCTTTTTAATCTGGCGTGCAACAGCGCGTACAGAACCGTTACCGTGTTTTAAAAGTTTTTCAATAACATCAAAATTATAATTTACTTTTACGTTGCCTTGCCTCACCGAAACCCTATGAGAGTTTTCACCGGAAATTACCGCGAATTCCGTTCCCCTAACCCCCACAGTTATTGAAGGTGTAAAAACGGTAAAGTTTTCGTTTTTAGCAAGTTTTCCAACACGCGCAAAAATATATCCCTGTTTAAAACGGAATTTTTTATCTCGCTTTGTTAAAAGCAAAGGCACGAAAAGCGTTTTCTCTTTTAGTAAAATCCGCGTTTTATCTGTAAAAAATATTTCTGCTTTGCTTTTTTTCTTGGTGCGCACAACTTTACTTATATCCACCTGCTCAAGTAATTTTGCTTTTTTCCACTCGCTCCCCTCAGACGTTTCCACTTCATTAATAATTAACGTTATTACACCGCTAATTATTTTATCTTTAGGTTTCTTTTCACAAGAAATAACAGCTAAAGATAGTATTAGGATTATAATTATTATTTTATTCAAACGTTTCATATTTTTCACCTCTTTAATAAAAAAACACGCAACTATATTATACGCAACGGAATACAATTTTTTTTCTCTTTAATAAAATAAATATAAGCGCTTTAAAAACCAACCCGCATTGCAAAAGTTGCACCGTATAATGCCTGCCCTTTTGTCCATGAAATTGTAAACTGAAAACCCATGCGCACGAATAGGTTTATCTCCAGTCCTGCAAACGCACGTGGAAGAATTGTTGAGCCGAACTCTTTGCCGGTAATGGAAACGTATCCGTCAAAAGAATTGGAATTTACTTCGTTTTCGCAATCAATTTTTGAATCTATAACAAAATGCGAAAAACTTAAACTCCCGCCTGCTCCGAAATATAGGTTGAATACTTTTATTAGTTTTATGTAAAACGTTATCTCAAGGTCTATAACAATAACGTATAAAGTTGAACTGAAATCAAGTCCCTGAATTTTAAACTTGCCTTTATCCGCCCCTGCAGGCGCAGGAGGAACGGGAATTCCCGTATTATAATCAGCAGATAGGCCTAATCCGTTTTTATTATATTTAATTGGCGCGTATGCAAAGTAAAAACCCGGGGAAATTGTTAGCCCGGCAAAACCCGTTGATTCGGAGACACTCTTGCTTGTCAAAGTATAACGCACTTTTGTTCCCATAGATAAAAAACTGATAGAAAATCCGTTAACAGAACTTCCGAACATTTCAGCAACGGAATTTAACCCTGCCTCGGCCCAGTCATCTTTTATATACATAAAAGAGAACAAAATGTCAAAGCGTTTACCAAGTGAAAGCCCTGCAAAAAGGGAAACATTTATGCCTGCCCCGACCTTGGGCAAAGGCGCTGCTGATGACCCTCCCGAAGTATCAAACGGGTTTTTAGGGTTATCTACAGAACCGCTGAAGTTAATAGAAAACCCAAAAGTAATGTTATCGAGTTTGTTTTCACCGATAGGGACGGAATTAACGTTTGCAAGGTTAAAAGAATCCGAAACGAAAACGGAAAAACCGTTCAATCCCGATGAGTAATCGTAAATAATGCTGTTCATCATAGTATTAATCTCAGCATTAATTGCAGGGTCGCCGTAATTAGCCGTTGTCATAGGCCCGCCCGTTTTAATGCTTAATTCGCAAAAAGCATAAACGTTAAGTAAAAGGAACAATGTTATAAATAAAGCGCTTTTTTTATTCATTGCAAATTAAATTCTATACCCTATTTGGATTTTTTTCAACGTAAACAAACAAAAACATTCAATTTATTATCGGGAAAAAAATGAATATACAAAACGAAAAATCGGATAGAAAAGTAACGCGTTAATTATTAATAACGCGCATATCAACGCGGCGGTTTTTTGCCCGGTTTTCTTCAATGTCATTAGGAGCAACGGGAACACTAAAACCCAAAGAAACGATTTTTATTTTCTTTGCTTTTATACCGCCTGTGCGAACGAAGAAATTTTTAACAGAATTACGATAAATAACGGAATAATTATTGATAATATATTTAGTTCGTTTGAAATAACTTTACTTGGCAGAACATCATTTTTACTCAAAACAGTGGCAAATTCTGAAATATTTTTCGTTGTTATATATTTGTCGATTTCATCCTATTGAATTAAATCCCGGCAATTTTTATGATACCGGGAATCTTAGTCAATTGCATATATTAATACGTTAGTATCAAGAACAACGGCTTCACTCATGAGCCAAATCTCTTAAGTTTTTATTATCAAAAATTCCGCTCAAACTATAAATACCCTGATTAAAATTTGATTTTACGGGGTTTTCTTGTGTATGCAATATAATTTCTACGTTAACTTTAACTTTGGGCAAATCTTTTTCTGTAATAGTAATTTTTCCGTTATCATAAACACCGTGTAAAATCATATCAGCTCCATAATTAAAATTATATTATTACTCTATAACTATGTCAATTTATTTTATCTTCATTTTCATCGTAATATATTTTTTCATTTTAAACTGCAAAGCGCATTATTATAAAAGTAAAACAACATCTTTCATCTGTGGGGAAACTTTTGAACAACGAATCATGCTAAAAATGCAAGTATGTAGAACTTAAAAAACGTTTAGAACGTGATATTTATAATTAACGCGTTACTTTGAGGATTTTCGAAGCAACGGGACAATCTTTAACGAAATTTTCTGCGTCGTCAAACGTGCCTACAATCATTCCGAAGTGAACGGGTATTGCAACTTTGGGGTTGATGATTTTAACTGCTTCAACTGCCTCGTTATGGTCCATTGAATAAACACCGCCAACGGGAAGAAAAGCAACGTCTATGTCTTTTACGTTTTCCATTTCAGGCACGATGTCGGTATCTCCTGCATGATAATAACGCGTTCCGTCTATTTCAACGATATAGCCCACCCAACCGGCTTCTTTCGGGTGGTATCTTGTATTAACGTTATACATTGGAATTGTTTCGACTTTAATTCCTTCTATTTCAAAAGACTGCCCCGGTTTAACGGGAACAACGTGAGCCATGTCGTTAAACGGGCCGGGGTCGTTTGTTAAAAACACCGTGGTTTCTTTGTGTAAAATATATTGTACTGTAGACATGGAAAAATTATCAAGATGCGGATGTGTAACGAAAATAAAATCCGCAGGAGGCGAATTTTTAGTTACACCGTAAGGGTCAAAATACAGCGTTTTACTTGACTCTATGCATATACAAGCGTTTTTGTACCAGGAAATATTCGAGGTATATTTTTCCAGAACGTTTTCTGACATTTACTTTATCCGTTAATCTAGGCGATAGTTGGGAGACTCCTTTGTTATAACAACGTCATGCGGGTGGCTTTCCTTTAGCCCTGCGCCTGTAATTTTTATAAAATTGCCTTTTTCTTTCATTTCTTGTATGGTATTTGCCCCTACATAACCCATTGCGGCTTTTAATCCGCCAACAAGCTGATAAACATAATCCGATAACGGACCTTTGTAAGGAACTCGTCCTTCTATTCCCTCAGGAACGAGTTTATCAAGTTCGTTTATATCCGTTTGGCCGTAACGGTCTTTACTGCCTTTTTCCATAGCACCTAGACTACCCATTCCACGGTAAGTTTTATACGTTCGGCCTTGATAAAAGATAATTTCTCCCGGGCTTTCCTGAGTTCCTGCGAACAAACTCCCTATCATTACGCTGTCTGCTCCGGCAACGATTGCTTTAGGAATATCGCCGGAAAATTTAATGCCTCCGTCAGCAATAACGGGAACGCTTTCGGGACCTGCTATTTTAGCAACTTCCATTATTGCGGTTATTTGCGGAACTCCAACTCCGGCAACAACGCGCGTTGTACAAATTGATCCCGGCCCGATACCTACTTTTACGGCATCTGCTCCCGCATCAATAAGCGCTTTTGCTCCATCGGAAGTTGCAATATTTCCAGCTATAATATCTACATCCGTGAAACGTTTTTTAAGATATTTCACCATTTCAATTACGTTTTTTGAATGTCCGTGCGCAGTATCTACGGTTATAACATCAGTACCCGCGTTAACCAAAGCAACGGCACGGTCTTTTTCAAGTCCGGATACACCGATTGCCGCGCCAACTTTTAAGCGCCCTTTTTTATCTTTGCACGCGTTAGGATATTGCAAAACGCTTTCAATATCTTTTATGGTAATTAGGCCTTTTAGTTCGAATAATTCGTTAACCAAAAGGAGCTTTTCTATTTTATGTATTTTTAATATATCCGTTGCCTGTTCAATTGTAGTGTCTTCGGGAGCAGTAATGAGTTTATCCCTCGGAGTCATTAATTCGTGGACTTGCTTGTCAAGGTTTCTTTCAAAGCGTATATCCCTTTTTGTTAAAATCCCTACAAGGGTTTTATTCCGGGTAACGGGAAAACCGCTTATCCCGAATTTTTTCCGCAACCTGTCTGCCCGGTGAAGAGTATCATCCGGCGCAAGGGTAATTGGGTCATTAATCACAGCGAACTCGGAACGCTTTACTGTTGCGACCTCTTTTGCCTGCTGGTCAATTGTAAGGTTTTTATGCACAATACCGATTCCGCCTTGACGTGCTAAAGCAATGGCAAGGCGTGCCTCTGTTACCGTATCCATTGCCGAAGAAAGCAAAGGTATATTAATACTGAAATTACGCGTTAGACGTGTTTGGGTTTCTACTTTAGTAGGTGTTATTTCACTGTAAGCAGGGAGCAATAAAACATCGTCAAAAGTTACAGCGTGAATAATTTCCGTGAGTGTTTTTTTATCTTTTTTCATTGTTTTACCTGAACGTTAAGGGTTTGTTTTGTTCAATTTTGAGCAAATTTAATCAACCTAACAGTAAAAAACAAGAATAACAAAATATTTTGTAAAATTATACTATTTAATCTATGCTTTAAAATTTCCGTTGATTTTATTTAACATGGACGTTATTTTTCATTAACTTAATTCACTAACAAAAGGTAAATTCATAATCAATGAACGAAACACAGGAGTCCCCTCAAATCCGACTCAAAATAGAAAAAATGGCATCAAACGGTTACGGACTCGGTTTCATTGACGGAATGGCTATTTTCGTAAAATTTGCCTATCCCGGAGAAACGCATAAAATACAAATAACGGAAAAAAAGAAAAACCACGCTTTTGCCAAATCCGTTGAAACTATCACTCAAGATAAAGAAAAACGAAATCCCGCTTACTCTCTTTTTAAGTCATGCGGTGGGTGCCAGTTTCAGGATATAAATTATCCTTATCAGCTTGAATTAAAAACGCAAATTTTAAAGGAATCCCTTTTACGTATAGGCAAAATTGAGATAGAGCCTGAACCTATTATTCCCTCTGACACCGAATTCCGTTACAGGAATAAAGGGAGTTTTCAGGTAAAAAACGGCACGGCCGGATACTGTTATCCGGGAACAACGAAAGTATTTAATTTTGACTCATGCCTTTTACTAGACCAAGCAATTGAAAACCACATCAATGATTTAGCTTCTCAAAATGAGCTTATCAACGTAAAAATGATAAACGTGCGTAGTAATTTAAAAGGCAATGTTATAGATTCAAGAGAAAAGCGTTCCCGGTTTATTGAAGAAATTAACGGGCTAAAATTTATTGTTGATATTAACGCGTTTTTCCAAGTCAACAAAACCGTTTTCCCTAAATGGCTTGAATATATTAAATCTCTTGTGCGCCATGAGGATAAATACGCTGTTGATTTATATTGCGGAGCCGGTGTTATTGCTATGTACATTTCTGATACGGTTATAAAGATTACGGGAATTGAAATAAACAAAAGGCAGATTAAACAGGCAAAACAGTGCCTTGAAATGAACGGGATTGAAAACGTTCAATTTATTTCTGCTGATGCTGAGGAGTTTTTAGAACACTCCGGCAAGAAAATTGATTTACTCGTTACCAATCCGCCGAGAGCGGGAATGAGTAAGTGGACAGTACGGGACATTGTAGAGAACCCGCCTAAGCATCTGATATATTCATCGTGTAACCCGGATACGTTTTCGCGGGACGCAAGGCGTTTAATAGACGGCGGCTATAAACTATTAAGTGTTCAGCCTTTTGATATGTTTCCGCAAACGCATCATTTGGAAGTTGTTGCAGATTTTATATATGAAAATAATGATTAAGAACGCTAAGGAATATTTATTTTTTATTGAAATAAAAAATAAATCCGTTGACATTTAACCGGAGAATATTATAATGTTAACATAAATTATTTTGATGGAAGGGATATTATGGCAGAAAGCAAACCAAAAAGCACGAGTACTCCAAAACCCAAAAGTACTACAACTACAACGACAAAAACGAGTTCAAGCAAAAGCTCTAGTACTGATTTCTTAAATCAATTTGGAGGCCAATTTAAAGACGTTAGCAAACCCATGTTAGAAACGTTTATTAACAACCTTAAAATGTTTTCCGATAGTATATCAACAGTTGAAAAAAACTTTGATGATTTATCAAAAAACGCAGGGCCTTTGTTCTCTTATCTAAACGATAAAAGCGGTAAAAATATTATGCATTACATTTATAAACCGTTTTTAGAACAACTAAAAACCGGCGTAGACACACTTGTTAACGAAATTAAAAAATTTGTTTAATTGAACTAAAAAAGGGCAGTAGAAATATTTATTCTGCCCTTCTTACTTTTCAACCTTCAAAACAAAACAAGATTAAATGATATATTTTTTATAGCTGTATATTTAGTTTTTTATGGCTAAAATAAAGTATCAAATTTCGGAAGGTGTTATGAGATGATTATTGTGGTTAGTTATTGGTGTTTTTTTATTAATCGCTGTTTTCTTTAAGAAAGGCAGGTTAGCCAACAACAAGGGGAAAAATAATTTTTTTAACTTAATAAAACTAACGTCAATTATTCGTTGATAATCTGCGGTGTTTATTATTATATTTAATTTTAACAAAAGGAGAAATAGCGTGTATAAAATTAAACCTATAATATTTACCTTAATTACATTTATGTCTTTATCCGTTTTCGCAAGCAAGTTTCAAAAGGATTTGATTTTCGCTGATGAAAATTTAAAACAACGCATACGTCTATTCACAATATATCATAAACGTCTTACACAAATAAAAACTTTAAATGATTTTAAGCGGGCAAAAAACTCGTTGATTAAAACGGGCATTAAAATCATGCGAAATGCAATCCAATTTACTAAAATGATTAGAAGCGTTAAAAAAGATGAAAAAAGAAAAATTATTGAAACGCTTAAGAAGAGAAATTTAATTACAAAATTAAGATTTATCATGCGTAAAGCGCATAAGGAGCAAAAGCGTATTCAAAAAATTCCCGGTGCTAAAAAAATTATTATGGAAATGAAAAGAGAAACCAGTAAACATTTAAAGCATAACAGGGAACAAAGAAAATAGCCAGCGTTTAATGGTGATCCAGTAATATGCCTCGTTTTACTTTCCACGTTTTTGCTAAAAAATCGAAAATTTCAAGCTCACGAGTATCAACCTTGCCGTCGCTAAGGGCAACGCGTAAAACTGCGTCCACAAATTTGCGGTAATTATCTTCATCTACGGTTTTTAGTAGAGTTTTAAATTTTTTATTTGATGAAAAATCTTTGTAGTATCTACGTCGAAGGTTTTCAAATTCGGAAATACCGTTTTGTTCTAAATATTGCTTTGAAAATTTTTTTTCTTTTTCAGAGAAAGAACCGTCTGAATAAAAAACGCGTTCTATTAATCCTACAATAGCGATTTTTTCATATTCGCTAAATTTTTTAAACATATAACACCCTAATTAATAACTTTAATAAAATCAAATTTAATAATCATTAATTCTATTTAAAGCATTAGTTTTTCTAAAAAATTATGAAATGGAAAACAGCTCTAAATAAAATCCCGATTAATGCGCCTTTTATGGCCGGCACGACAACAGCGCCTACTCTTTGCCCCGCAGCACTTAAAACCGCTATACCCACCGGGTCAAACGGGTTTACGATAAGTCCGGCAATCCTGTTCAATTCAATGGCAGATAACGCGTTTTCAAGCCGCAATTCCATTGCAACGCCCATCATAGCAGTCCCCCCTGCAATGTATTTTGTTACTATGGGAAGTATTGCAACACCGGGTATTCCTATTTGCGTTAATGCCGGAGATAAAATTTTTTCAAGAAATGAAATAGCACCTGCTTTTTTTAGTACATTTACAACGAGTATGGCAAGGACAAGCAAGGGAATTGATTTCAATACAATTTGGAAACCTTCCTCAGCACCGCTTAAAATCGTTTTGATTATTCCTTTTTTTTCTTCTCCTCCTGTGTCAATTTCCTGTACGTTATCTTCTGAATTTTCACTTGCAAGTTTTTTGGTAAAAACGCGGAATGTAAGAAAACCGGCTAAAAGACCGCCTATCAATGAGGATAATAAAAGCCACGGAAAATTTAACCCTACAGCCATTAAAGGGAAAGCTGCGTTTGCCTGGGACATTGTAAGTATTGCGGCAAGGGTTGCGGAAATTCTGCGCTTGGTAATGTTTTGGTTAGCGTCCATTATTTTCAACGTTGAAACAGGCGCGGCAAAACTAACGAACAGGATTTGCAGAATTGCAAAAATACCTAATCCCGGTAATCCGAAAAAAACGAAAACCGGGGATAAAATTATGGCTATGCGCTTTAAAACGCCTTTATCTTCTAATATACGCATAAATGCCATCATTAAAACCATAATGGGCAGCAAAATGTGCAGAGCGAGAACTACTCCTGATTGACCGGATTTTTTAAGTATTTCAAAAAAAACTTCCATCGAGCCTCCTCTTTGATATGTATAAAGAAAAGATAAAAATGCAGAATAATTTTAGCATAAAATAGAAGAAAATCAACAAATATTTTTAAATTAACGGTTTAATGCTATTTTTCGTTTATATATTCTTCCATATTTTTTAAAATAATCACGCCTTCGCCTTGAATTACGTATTCGCCTTTTTGGTTAACGCAATAGGTGGAAAGTGTTAAGAGTTTTCCATCAACGTCAACTACTTCAGCAGTGGCTGTAATGGTATCACCGATATAAACGGGTTTTAAGAAATGAAAACTTTGCGTTTTGTATAATATGTTTTCACGGAAAAGTTCTGCCCCTACGGCTCCGGAAATTAAACTCGTTGTTAAAAAACCGTGTGCAATTGGTTTTTTAAATGGCGTTGTGCTTGCATATTTTTTATCAAAGTGTAGGCGGTTATCATCATGTGATATTTTTCGAAAAAGTTTTAAATCTTTTTTTCTAATTTTTTTCTTAACAACGCCTTTTCTGCCGATTAGCGGGTGTCTTCCGGTTTCGCTGTCGTCCGGTACAAGATGAGCCATTGCTTTCTCCATAATATAAATATTCAGGTGCAAATATATAATAATAAATTGCTTTTTAATGGGCAAGAAAAATACCCGCTTAGGCAAGGAGATATTTATTTTAAATATCTATACAAAAAAAAATGTTTTTGTACTATAAATTAGAATATGAAGTATAAAGACAGAACACATGCAGGCAGTATTTTAGCGCAAAAGCTTTCCGGTTTGGATAAGCATAAATGCGTTGTACTTGCCCTTCCTAACGGAGGAATCCCCGTTGGGCTTAAAATAGCAGAAGAAAACGGTTTTGATTTTGATTTGCTTTTTGTAAGTAAAATAACGCCTTCTTTTAATTCTGAAATCGGATACGGCGCTGTTTCGGAAAGCGGAGAAATAACTTTGAATAGCGAATTTATCAAACACTTTAGCATTAATGAAAAAACTATTGACCGCGATACTGATAAAACGCGCGGAAAAATAAATAATCGTATGCAAATATATTTGAAAGGAAGAACCCGTGTTAGTTTAAAAGGTAAAATTGCTATAATTGCAGACGACGGCATTGCAAGCGGTTATACAATTAGAAGCGCAATAAAAACCGCAAGAATTAAAGGAGCTGACAAAATATTAATTGCCGTTCCTACGTGTCCTGGTAGCAAATTTGATGATTTTAAAAAAATTGAGCAGAATGAACACGTTGAATCTATAGAAAAAATAATTTGCCCTGATGTTCGATATATCAGGAATTTTGCCGTTGCTGATGCTTATGAAAATTGGTGCGATATTAGCGATAATCAGGCATTAAATTTGTTAAATGAAAGCAAGGTGTTTTAAATTTGAATTTAATTTTTAGTCAACATTTAAAATGAACTTCTAAAAACGGGTGTAGGATTTGAGTATGTTTTTGTGTCCGCCTCTGTACTGATAATATTATTTACATAGAACCAAATTACTGCGGTTGACTTCTCTTTTTTATCTTTCGGGTGTTTCGCTTGTTCCGTGGGGAATTCCATATTCTAGCAAATTTTAGTAAAATAATATTTTTAGATATTCAAATGCCTGATATGCACGGTTAACTGCTTTGAAAATAATAAAAAAAATTAATCAGGATATCTTTGTTGTGGCTTTAACCGCCCATACGCTTGAAAAAAATGTTTCTTAGAATATGAATTTTGCTTTTACGTTTTAAACCCATTTACTTTGTCTAATACCATTATGCTTTGATTTTTAGTAAAAATATTTTTACTAAGGAATGCAAATCTGCGTTTCCTATCGGTATTTATTTTTATAATTTTTTTAAGATATATTCTATAGTTTAAAGCGAAATGGTATAAGTTTTTAGATAT
>CAYUYT010000018.1:29689-30429 GCA_964449345.1 uncultured Spirochaetia bacterium
AACGCAAAATCTATAAAATTCGGAGGATGAGGGACTTGAACCCTCAAGAGTTATTCACTCTCCGGATTTCGAGTCCGGTGCCTTACCAATTAGACTAATCCTCCCTTTAAAAAGCAAGAAAATATTCGTTGCAATTATTAGATAAAAAGTATATAATAATTTTATGAGCAGGTCAACGAAAAGCTTTATAATTATTTTTGTATTTATTTCCTCGTTTTTTTTAATTAACGCGGCAAATAATAAAAACGAAGGAAAAAATAAATATCAGGAATATATCAAACAAATAGAGCAGAAATTAAAAATGTGCAACTGGCACTGTGAAGTAAAAAGGCGTTTTTGTTTTAGAAGAAATTTGCGTTGTTTTCGATGCAAAGAAATTTGCAGAAAACAATACTATTTTTGCAAGCATCAATGCCTGATTTTTTATCAAACTCCGCGATAATGTATTAATTCCCTTGTTGCCTGCTTTTTAAGTATTCAACGCCTTTTTTACATGGGCACACCCCGCTAATTCCTGCAACAAGAGGTGCAGCTCCGATAATTCCAAACCGACTATTTAGTATAAAACACACTATTATTATAATAGCGATACCGACAACGGATAACATAACGCGAACACCCTGTTTCAATTTTGTATCCATGAATAACTCCGTTTAAAACCTGATATATAAATTTACGGTAATTTTGTTTTTTTATAAAATCTTTTTTAGTTAATTACGATAAAATCAATTTATATACCC
>CAYUYT010000019.1:0-28977 GCA_964449345.1 uncultured Spirochaetia bacterium
TTTTTCATTCTATTTATTGAATTATTAAGAAGAGTTGCGCTATTTTAATTGCGTGCAAAACGCGTTGTTGAGCTATTAATGCACAGCGGGTCTAAGGAATGAATCACTCTTGTTTTTTGTTAAAACTTTCTTCTTTGAATATATTTACTACTATGAGGTAACAATATGGAAGAAAAGTGTTTTATATGCAATGAAAATATGCAGATGCAGGATTTAGCAGAACCGGTTTATTTAGCCGGACAGCAGGGCGCGTATATGTTTTTCGTTTGCGATAATTGTTTTAAACAACGCAATATACCTATGATGAAGCGCGCGCAAATGCCCCTAAAAGAACTCTTCGTTTCTGACGGTGTTGTTAGCGTTATAACGCAAGAGGGTAAAAAACTATCAATGTCTTATAAAGATTTTTTAGATTCTCTGCGCGGTGTTTAGGCTTTAATTATACCGCGTTGTTTTAAGATATTAACAAAACGCGTTATATATTTATGCGCAATTTACTTGCTTTTATTATTTGCTTAATTTATTATATTTCAAAATACAAATATAATCATAAGGCAAAATCAATGCTTAATTATTTAATAGTAGCCGTTCTCGTTATCATGTCGGGGTTGTTTTCTGGCCTCACAATCGGCTTATTTTCTTTAAACCTTTCTTCATTAGAACGGAAAATGAATTTAGGCAACGTAAAAGCTACGAAAGTTTATTCAATCAGGAAAAACGGAAACCTTTTGCTTTGCACCTTGTTATTAGGAAACGTTGCGGTTAACTCGGCAATGGCTGTTTTTTTAGGCACAATCGCAGAAGGCGTTATAGCGGGTTTAATAGCAACGGGATTGATAACGATTTTCGGTGAAATAGTGCCGCAAGCGGTCTTTTCCCGTTTTGCGTTATACGTTGGCGCTAAAACCGTATGGCTTGTTAAGTTTTTTATGTTTGTTTTGTTTCCCATAACTAAACCCATTGCAATGTTTTTAAATAAGATTTTAGGCGCTGAGTTGCCTACAATCTGGAGTAAACGCGAGATAGCGGAGATTATTAAATCTCATGAGGATTCCCCGGATTCGCCCCTTGATGCTGATGAGGAACGCATTATGCTCGGTGCGATTTCTTTTTCAGATAAAGCCGCAAAACACATTTTAACTCCGCGTACCGTAGTTTTTATGCTTGAAGTTAACGAAGAGATTACAGCGGATTTATTAACAGAAATCCGCGCAAAAGCATTCAGCAGAATACCCGTTTACGAGGATAGTAAGGATAATATTATCGGGATTATTTTTGTTAAGGATTTAATCGGTATAAAGATTGATGAAAAGATTCACGTTAAGGATATTTTCCGGGAAGACGTTATTTTTGCAAAGGAAACCATTAAGCTTGATAAACTTTTTAATATTTTAATCAACCGCCGCAGCCACATGTCAATTATCTACGATGATTTGGGTATTTTTCAGGGTATCGTAACAATGGAAGATATAATTGAGGAAATAATTAACCAGGAAATATTGGATGAGGAAGATTACATTGAGAATATGCAGGAGTTCGCAAGGGAAAAGTTTAAAAGGGATTTGTATGAGTAATATATTTTAAATATTTTTGTTTATTTATTTTATGCAAAAAATAAGTTTACATGTTTATTAAAATAAGGTAAATTTGCATAGTTAATAATTAAAATTAGGGTGGGCGCAATGAAAATTCGCAACAAGTTTACTATTTTATTTACAGTTCTATTAATATTTTTATTTATTATTCTTGCCTTTAGCATTGGAATCATAACGCGGGATTTGATGAAGGAATCAATTGATGAGGAGTTGCAAAACCTCACTAAAAGTATAGCTATAACCATAAAAACAAACGTAGATACTTCAATTAAGAATTATTTACGCGCTGTTGCTGAGAAAAACGCTGAAATTATTAATCATTTCGCTAAAACTAATAATGAACAAGACACAATTAAGAAAGTTAGAGATATTATTCTCAGTCAAAAAATTGGAAAAACGGGTTATTTATTCGCGTATGATATAAAAAACGCTCCTTCAAAAGTTATGGTTACTATTCACCCTAAGAAAAAAGTTGAAGGCCTTGATTTAAGCAAATATAAATTTGCCCGGCAAGCGGCTAAAATAAAAAACGGTTATATTGAGTACAAATGGAAAAATCCTAATGAAAAAGTATGGTATAAAAAAGCAATGTATGTTTCATATATTAAAAAGTTGGGTTGGGTTATAGGTTCAGGTGCTTATAAAAAAGAATTTTACAGTTTGATAAACATTTATGATTTCCGTGATGATATTTTAAAATTAAAAATCGGTACAGACGGTTACCCGGCAGTTATGGACCAGAAAGGTACTTTAATTGTGCATCCTAAAATTCAGGGAAAAAACATATACAATGCAAAAGACGGAAACGGCAAATATTTTGCCAGAGAAGTTATTCGTAGAAAAAGCGGTAAATTAATTTATAGCTGGAAAAACCCGGGTGAAGATTCATATAGGGATAAAATCGGATATTTTGATTACATTAAATCCGTAAATTGGTACGTTTGGCTTAGTGCTTATGAAGATGAAATATACGGCGAGCTTAAAAAAATTACGTGGTATTTATTTTTTATTTTTATTATAGCAATCATTCTCGCGATTCCTATAAACTGGTTCTTTTCAAAACGCATTACTAAACCACTTAATACAATCAAAGCGCGTACTGATTTATTATCTCAAGGTCAGGGAGATTTAACGCAGCGAATAGAAGTTAAGGCAAAAGACGAAACAGCCGATCTTTCGAATTCGTTTAACGATTTTATTAATCTTGTGAAAAAAATCGTTGTTGATATAAAATCAAATTCAAAAGACGTTGCCGGCGCTGTGAACACTTTAAACGAATTGTTTGACGAATCTTCAAAAACCGTCGAGCAATTTACCGAAAATATTAAATCAATTAGTCAGGGTGCAACGAAACACAAGGAATCCGTTGAAGAAGTCGTTGCCGCTATGACGCAAATAAAAGAGAACATCAATTCCCTTTCCGGTAGTGTTAATAATCAGTCTGCAACTATCGAGGAGTTTTCATCCACTATTGAAGAAATGATGGCGCAAATTCAAAATATTGCCGGTGTAACGGAAAAAGGCAAAATAGTTACTGACAAATTAACCCATGCGGCAAACAACGGCTCTCATGTTATTCAAAACGTTTTGGAAGGTGTCCGGGAAATCGAGATTTCAAGTAACCAGATTAAAGACATTATGGGCGTTATAATGAGTATTGCCGAACAAACGAACCTCCTTGCAATGAATGCGGCAATTGAGGCGGCGCATGCCGGTGAATACGGTAAGGGGTTTGCCGTGGTTGCGGATGAAATTAGAAAGCTTGCTGAAACGTCTGCTTCTTCTTCTAAGGAAATAACCGGGCTTATTCAGGATATTTTAGATAAGATTAACAATACTGCTAAGTTTGCCGGAGAATCTGAAAAGAGTTTAAAACAAATCGTTGATGATGTAAACACAACTAACGATATAAACGAAGAGATTTACAATTCAGCTCAGGAACAATCATCCGGCGCAAGCCAAATTTTATCCGCTGTTCAAACAATTAACGAAATTACTTCGGAAATTAAAAACGCTGTAATGGGAATTAAGGACGGAAGCGAAGACGTTGTGAATACTGTTTATATACTCCGTGATGTTACAGAGGATATTAGCCAAAGCACAGAAGAACAAACTCAGGGTGCTAAAAACATAATGACATCGGTTAACGACAAAAAAGAGTTTATCGATAAAATCTATAAGGCAATGCAAAAAATGGAAGCTAATATCAACCGGTTTAAAGTTGAAGACGAACAAAAAAGCATAACTGCGGTTGAATAAAAAACGCGTTGTTTTAATAATAAATTTAAAAAACCGCCTCTATTCTAAGAAGCGGTTTTTCTTTATAAAAAGAGCGTTTTAAATTACAGTCCGAATAATATTCCTACTTTAAAATGCAATGCCCACGCTTTATACGTTTGCGTTGCATCAATCAAATTGCCTAAAATGTATTTAAATTCAACACCGATAGGCAGCTTTATCGGCCCTAAACCGAGATTATAAGCAAGGCCTGCAAGTATCCCTCCAACCGGGCTGTTCGTGTCTTTTATATCTGTGTCATCTGACGTTGCACTTAATTTGAACGCTAAAAATCCGCCTGCATAAATACTGAATTTTACAATCGTGATGTCCAGCGCAAGCCCCAGATCAAAAAAACTATGCGTAGTATCGGTTTCATCAGTTGTATATTTTATCGTACCTGAATAGTTTATATAGTTTGCACTAAACTTTAAACCGAGAATCGGTATTAGAGAATACTGAGCTTCAAGCCCGATTTGGAAAGATAACCCTGTGCCGTTATCTTTCGGTTCAGCAGGGTCAAAACCGGCATATTTAGACATTCCGATACCGGCGTTTGCACCTATAGCAAAACCGGCAAAAGAACTCGTAGATGCAACGAGAACGAGTACAATTACTAAAATTGTAGATTTTTTCA
The DNA here is from genome assembly GCA_964449345.1 of uncultured Spirochaetia bacterium. Classification (GTDB taxonomy): domain Bacteria; phylum Spirochaetota; class CALGPD01; order CALGPD01; family CALGPD01; genus CALGPD01. Next base: position 4,510 of record CAYUYT010000019.1, read on the forward strand.
TATTTTATCTCCTTAATTTAGGATTTCTTATATCAAATTCTAACACGCTTTTGGATAAAATTCAGCTTTATTTGTGATATTTTTTATTTTTTAAAGAAAAATGCTTATTCTAAGGTTAATATTTTTAATAATATACTAAAGTGATTTTAAAATCAAAGTATTGTATATTGTAATTGCTTTTCAACCGACACTTTAAAGTGTCGGTTGCATAAAATTTAAAGTATTATTAGTATATATAAAGGTAGCGGTTCTGTCCCCTGCAACCATCCAAAGCAAAACAAATTATTCGCTCTTTTTTGCATATTTATTTTCCGGATAAATAAACGTCAATGCCTTTTGCCGCTTCGTTACCGTGGTGAATTGCGGTTATAACGTCAAGCCCGCCCGTAACGTCTCCCCCTGCAAAAATGTATTCGACATCGGTTTGATAATAATTACCGGTTTGAATAAATTTGTTGTCTTTAACGATTTTATTGCGGATTTCCTTGGGCAAGAACGAATAATCCGGTGTTTGCCCGATTGCCTCTATTATGGTTGCCGCGCTGAACTCGTTTTCAAGATTGGCGTTAACCACGGGATTGAAATTTCCGCTTTCGTCTCTTAAACTTTCTACTTCATGAGTACACAAACCGCGGATTTGTCCGTCCGCCTCAACAATTTTTACAGGGTATTTGCTGCAATGAATAATAACGCCTTCTTCCGATGCCTCTATTATTTCTTCTGTGTCCGCAGGGATATTCTCTTCATCTTCGAGCATGGTTACTTTTACGTTAACTTCCCCGTAGCGTTTTTTCTGAATCCGGGCAACGCTTCTTGCAATATCCATGGCAACGTTTCCGCCACCTATAACGAGAACGTCAGGACTGATTGGAATGTCATCGCCCTTACGGATTTTACCGAGAATGTCAATTGCCCGGCAGAAATCCGGGTTGCTTGCCTGACATAATCCCGTTGTACGTCCCTGGGGCATACCCGGAGAAATGAAAATAGCGTCATGCTTTTTTTGTAAATTTTCAAACTGAGTATCTTTGCCGATTGTTGTTCCGGTTTTTATTTCAACACCGAGCTGCTTTAAAACTTCAATGTCTTTATCAAGCGCTTCTTCCGGCAAGCGATAAACCGGTATGCCGTAACGCAAAACACCGCCTGCTTGTTTTTTCTTTTCATAAACCGTTACTTTATATCCGAATAAAACGAGATAATACGCTGTACTAAGCCCGGCCGGTCCCGAACCTATTATGCCTACGCTTTTTTGATGTTCAAGGTTTTTCTTTTTCTTTGATGCAATTTCAACGAGTTTTTCTTTACTTGCGTTATCAATTGCATATCTTTTTAGCCATCTAATAGCAACGGGTTTGCCTCTGTGATGTAAACTGCACACTTCTTCGCATCGGTGCGTACAAACCCTTCCGCAAGTAGAGGGAAACGGGTTAGTTTCGTAAATAATATCTATTGCTTTGTCAATATCATCATTATAAATTGCTGTAATGTAACCGGGTATATCCATGTGGTTAGGGCACATTTCGGAACATATCCCGCATTCAACGCAGCGCGATGCTTCTTTTTTCGCTTCTTCTTTTGAAAAGCCTTTAACAATTTCGATGAAACTTTGAACGCGTTCTTCGGGTGAAACTTCGTCCATTTTGATTCTGCTCAAATCAAGCCATGAATAAACATCGGGAGTATAATATCCCGTTAATTCTTCGTTTTTTTCATCGGGTTTAATAATAAACGCCTTTTTTATATCCGTTACTTCGTTATTAAGCGTTTTGCTTTTTGGGGTTTTTGCTGTGTGTATATAATTTCTTGACATATTTAGTGAGCCGGTAGGGCAAACTTCAACGCAAAAAGCGCAAAAACTGCACCTGCCGTAATCAATGACAGGGCGTTTACCCGTATCATCGTCATCAACTTCGTTTTCAGGGAATGTTTGGTCAAGAAAAATTGCTTCACACGGGCAAATATCTTCGCAAGTTCCGCATCCTATACACTTCTGCAAATCGTTAGAGTGAAGGCCTCTGTAAAAAGGCGATGTCTTGGGAGTGGGCAGAGTGTCTAAATCTTCTTTCGGGTATCTAATTGTATCGGGTTTTTTGAATATGTTTTTCCACGTTGAATACGGTGAAAATACACTTTTCTTTCCCGGTGATTTTTTCATAATATTCTCCTTAACGGTCAATATCCGGCGGACAAATTGCTAAAGATGCCATCCAAACGGGCAAGTCATCAATTTTCATTCCCGGCAAATGTTCCTGACAAACGTATAATCCCCCTGCAAAAGACGGTCCTCTAACTGCAACGCGGTACGGTTTAAGCCCGCCGTCAGATACAACGTAGTAGCCGAATTCACCTTTTGAGGATTCAATTCGCGTGTATGCTTCACCTTTAGGAACGCGGAATTTTAAAGGGTTGCCTACTTTTTCTTTAACAGGGCCTAATGGAATTTTTGAGATTGCCTGCCGTATTAAATCAATTGACTGGGCAAACTCTTTTCTGATTTGCAAAGCACGTGCAATGCCTTCGCCGCCTTGTGTGGTTTCAATTTCAAAATCAAGAAACGGGTAAGCCGCATACGAATCGTCTTTTCTAATGTCCGCTGCAAACCCCGTTGCGCGTAAACTAGGCCCGGTAATTCCCCAGTTAACTGCCTGTTCAGGCGTAAGGGGTCCGATACCGTCAAGGCGTTTTAGAATTACAGGGTTTTGCCAAACGAGTTTGTCGTATTCGTCAAAACAGCTTTCTATATAATCTAACACTTCTAAAAGTTTGTCAAACCAGCCCGAAGGAACATCGCGCCTTACTCCGCCCGGGACGTTGTAAATGTGATAAACTCGCGCTCCTGTAAGCCATTCGAATAAATCAAGTAACCTGTCACGTTCGGTCATCATTCTATACATTGCAGTATATAATCCCATCATTGCGGCTAAAGCTCCGACACCCATTAGAAATGATGTAAGCCGGGACATTTCAAGCGTAATTGTGCGTAAATATTTTGCCCGTTCAGGAATTTCAATCCCCGCTATTTTTTCAACCGAAGTACAGTAAGCAACTTCGTTAGGGTCGGGGTCGGGTACGCAAATACGCGGAATGAGCGCAACGTTTTGAAACCATTTTTTTTGTTCCATTAGTTTTTCAAACCCTCTGTGTAAAAGCCCGGGGTTCGGCCTTACTTTTGCGATTCTCGTTCCAACGACATCGAGTATATAAGCAAAATTTCCGTGCATTCCCGGATGGTTAGGGCCGAAAAAAAGGTTATAAGTAACGTATTCGTCTTTTTCCGCAATTTTTTCAAGCATTACACCGTTAACATTCATTTACGCTTCCTCCTTTTGGTAGACGTTTTCAGCTCTTGTGTCTCCGTAAAGCGTTTCGGTAAACTCCCGCGTATTAAAATCCTTGCGCATAGGAGGAATATCCAGCCAGTTATGAAGGAAAAGCGAACTTAAATCCGGGTTGCCCGTAAAATTAATGCCGAAAAATTCGTGAATATCCTGCTCATAACGCTGTGCATGAGGCCATATTTCAAGAATGCTTTCCATATTTGCATTTTCCCTTTTTATTCTGCATTTAACAAACGCGTTGATTTTATATTCGTATGAGAAGACGTTATAAACGAGTTCAAACTCGCCTTGATTTATGAAATCAACTGCGCTTATCATAGCAAGGTGTTTGAATGTTTTGTTTTTAAGTAAAATCAATAATCCGGCAACAAGGCTTTTATGCGTTTGAATTAATACGTGATTGCCGGTATTAATGCGGGCTTTATAGTTTTCAGATTGATTATTAATAAAATCAACGAATTCATCTAATTTCATACTATCACCTTTTTTATTTCGGGTTTTTCAGGCTCTATTTCTGCTTTCGTTTTTTCTTGTGATAAAACAGGCGTTGTTCTTTCCAAAACCGCGTCCTGATTTTTTTTAAACCATTCATAATGCGTTTTGTATTTTAAGTAATTATTAGCTTCACCTTTCTGAATCATATCCATTAGTTTTAAAAACGCGTCAATTATTGCCTGCGGCCGAGGCATACACCCTGAAATAAACATATCAACGGGAATGTATTTATCGAGTTCTTTTATCGTTGCATAGCTTTCGTGGTAAATCCCGCCGTTTATTGTACATGAGCCGAAACCTACTACCCACTTTGGTTCAGGCATTTGTTCGTAAGTATAAATAATGCGTTTAAGCGTTTTAACTCCAACGTAACCCGTTATAATGAATAAATCCGACTGTCTCGGCGTTGCCATAGGCCACATTCCGAAACGTTCGATATCAAAACGCGATGTCATTGTGGGAGGGAGTTCAACCGCTCCGCAGCCTGTGCAGTAATGCAAAAGCCAGAGAGAGCGTTTTCTGAAAAAGTTTAATATTCTGTCAAATATTCCGTTCTTTATTTCCTCTGAAGAGGCAAGTAATGCATCTTCCATAATTAACTCCTTTAAATTAAATTAAACAAAGTAATTTATTATAATTTGCGCAACGCCTAATCCGCCCGCATAAAGCCATAAAAATTTTACACCTTCTTCAACGCGGTATCGTGCATAAATTCCGTTTATAAGCATTGCGAGCAGGTACGCTATTAACATTTTAACTATAAACTCTAAAACTCCTGACGCACCGCCTAAAAACAAGTTTACCATTAAAGCGGCTTCAATGGTTATCCCAACAGCGTGCTGTAAAAAAGCAAATCCCAAAAATTTTCCGCTCAACTCGACCATAGGCCCTGAGCCGATTTCAGCCGGCGCAATCATTGCATCGAAAGGTTTTTCAGCAAGCATTGCCTGAAATGCAGTTTCGAATGCAAGAAAACCGAGGGGCATAGTGAAAATGTGCCAGTTTAAAATTCCGCCTGACTGCATGATTGATATTTGCATTAAAGACGATGTACCGTATTTCGTAATGAAGCCTAACAACACTGCGGCAAAAGGTATTTCGTAACCGAGCATTAAAAATAGAGCGCGGGAAATACCGATAGTAGCAAGCGGGTTGCCGCTTGCGGCAACACCCATTGCCATTCCCAAATATCCGATAGGCATTAAATAGAGAATTACAACTAGAGGCCCGCCCGATTCAAAGGGTAAAATTCCTGCAAAGGGAACGAACAATGCCGTTGCCACTAAACCGGCAAACCCCATAATTGACCCCATGTCCATAACGAAGTGATGCGTTATTGATTTTCTGGATAAAAGTTTAATTACGTCAATAAAACTTTGATAAAACGGGGGCCCGTATCTTTTTTGAAGCCGTGCCGTTAGTTTCCGTCCGATGCCTAAAAATAATAAGCCGATAAAAATCGCGCCTAAAGCAAAGAGTAATGAGTACACTATTATCATAGCAACCATCCTGCTAGTGTAAAAATTAATAATCCCGCGCCTACCATGTAAACGTAAATTTTACGTTGTTTGTAAACATTTGCAAAAAACCCACCGATTTTATGGAACGAATCGGAAATACTGCCGAACCATTTATCTATTGAAACTTTTGATGAGATTTTTTCCGTCATTTCCCTGAACGGCATATAAAAATCGTATCCGTAATGATATTTTTCCGGTGTAGTTCCCCAGTCTGACGGTGTTTCGCCTGAGGTATAATTGTCCATAAAATCCACTGTGCGTCTTTTTGCTGAAATAAGAAATAAAATAAAAACGAATAAAAATGCACCGAAAAACGCAAGGAATACAGCGAGAAAGTTTACACTCGATGTGCTTCCCGTTATTTTTGCAAATGAAAATTTTAATGACTCGATTCCCATTGCTTTTTGGATTGGCGCGATAAAATCAACGAGTGCGCCCGGGAATATTCCTAAGAAAAGCATTGCAAGCATTAATATTATCATTGACAATGATTGAAGAGGTGGTGCTTCTTTTACTTTTGAAAAACGCGGTGATAATTGCCCTAAGAAAATTGTATGAAGCCCGCGGAATAGATACATAAATGCGCCTGTTGATGCAAAAAACATTGCAAGGGATAGAAACACAAATTTTTTTGCAAACAAGCCCTGAAAAATAAGCCATTTTGAGGGAAACCCGTTTAACGGCGGTATTCCCGCTGCTGCTATTATGCCTAAAAGAAAAGTGAAAAATGTTATCGGCATACGGTATGCAAGTCCGCCTAGTTTGTGCATTTCCCGTTCCCCTGTCCTGAATTTTACCGCGGCAAGTGATAGGAAAATTGCGCCTTTAAAAACCATATGATTGAAAACGTGCAGCAAAGCTCCGCCCGTGCCCGTTGCCGTTCCTAAGGATAAACCCACTGTTATATACCCTAAGTTTGCCACGGTTGAATATGCCATAAGGCGTTTCATGTCGTTTTGCAGGATTGCCAGAACCGTGCCTAGTATTGCGGTTATTGCGCCTAACCATGCTACTAAATACATTGAAATTGCAACTCCGTTAACGGAATACATAACGCGCCCTGCTGCAAACGAAGTAAACAAAGGAACGTGAAAAATTAAAAGGCCGTAAATACCGTATTTAACCATAACACCTGAAAGAAATGCGCTGAAATCATCGGGTGCATCCGCGTGCGCTTTTGCAGGCCACATGTAAAATGGGAAAATTGCCGCTTTTACGAAGAACCCTGCAAACATCAATAAGCCGATTAACGTTACCTGTGCGAAGTTTATATCTATTTTAGAGATTAAAATTTTAACTGACTCTGCTATGTCATAAGTGCCTGTAAATTTATAAATTAAGAAAACCCCGGCTAACATTGCGGCTTCACCGATTAAACTTAATACATAATAATAAATACCTGATTTGTATGGCTGTTCTTTGCCGTGGGAAATTATAAAATAGGAAGTCCATGACATAACTTCCCAGAAAATTATAAAGGCAATCCAGTTACCCGAAGTGAAAATACCCCAGTTTGCACCGAGTAAAATCATCCAGAGAGGGGAAATGCCTGTATCGTGTTTCTTGTCGTTTTTGGAAAGAGAAAATAAAGCGTGAATCAAACTAATGAGGTTTGACATGAATAAAAATAGCCAGCCCATTTTCGTTAATGTAAACTTAACGGAAAAATTATCACCCAAAAAGCTTAATGAGGGCAGTGCATAAATGAATTCCGTGTCCCATTTCCCGTAAAAAGTAAAACTTAAATACGTTAAAAACAAAACAACGGCAAAATGGATTATCCATTTAACGCGCTTAATCTTTCCTTTTATAAAATAGCTAATCAAACCGGCTAAAACCGGAACTAAAATTCCTGTATAAAACGGCATGTTTACCTCATTAATCCCGTAGATAGTATTTTATTTATGTAATGCGCTTCCGGGTTAATAATTTCCTGTGCGCTCTTTTTAAAAATCTCTGCAAAATATCCCGGGAACAGCCCGGCGAAAAGTATCAAAGCAACGAGAATAATTACGGGAATTATAAACGTTATTTTAATTTTAATTTTACCTTGCTTATCATCATGTTTTTCGGAAAATAGTTTGTGCGTGAGGCGCATAAAGTATGCACCTTCAACAATACTCGCTACTAAAACAACGAATATTGCTGTGTAAAAAAAACCGCCTGCTGATATGCCGGATTTTACAAGGCCGATTTTACCCCAAAAACCTGCGAAAAAGGGGATGCCCATTAAAGACAATGCGCCTACTGCGAAAAAAACCCCTAAATATTTTTGCCGGCTGAAAACCCCCTGCATTTCGTCATAAGTAGTTTTACCGGTATTTTTTATTATGTACCCTGCAATAAGGAATAAAAGCGTTTTGGCTAGAGTATGGCTTAGGATTAAAAACATCGCGGAAATTAATCCCGTTTCCGTTGCAATGGTCATTGCGAAAACAATCATACCTGCCTGGGCAACGGAGGAAAAAGCGAGTATTTTCTTTACTTTAGTTTGGAATAAAGCCGTTGTTTCTCCTATAAAAACGGTAATTACCGCAAGAATAGCAAGTGCGTATTTTACGTTAATAGCCCCGTAAAATCCTCCGCGGTTTCCTGCAAAAGTAAATAAAACGCGGGCAAGAATGTATAATCCGGCAACGCCGATTACACCGGACAGGGAAGCTGATATTCCCGAAGGCGCTCCGTTATAAGTTTCCGGCACCCAAAAATTAAAAGGAAATATTTTTGATTCAACTAAAATTCCCGTTAGTATTGTTATTAAAACGAATGATGCAAACACCGCGTTTAAACTTTTAAAATTAGCACCGATATGAGCAATGTTTAAGCTTCCTATTGCGCTGTATAAGCTTCCGATTCCAAGTAACATAATCATTGAACCCATACCCGCCATAATTAAATACTTTATAGCACCTTTGGTGCCCGCACCTTTGTTTCCCGTTGCGCTTAGGGCAAAAGCCGAGATTGCAGCAATTTCCATAAACACGAATACGTTGAATATGTCACCGGATAAAATCATTGCTTGTGATGCGAAAACGAACAGAATGAATAAGGTATGGAAATAAGTGCGTTTTTCTTCCATATTATTAAGGTTATAAAGTGAAATTAAAAACGCGGTTACGGTAATTAATAAAACGAGAAACGAGCTTAAAACGGAAACAAATAAATTTATTCCGAATGGCGGTTTGTATCCGCTTATGATTATTACTTTGCTTTTGCTGTCAAGAACGGATAAAAACACATCAAGGGCAACTAAAGCCGTTATTAATAGTGCAAATGAGATAAAATATTTAACACCTTTTTTTGTGAAAATTGATAAAAGGTGTGAAATAAAAACAGAAGCTAATGGTATAATTAATACGTATTCAGGTAAAATCATTCCGTTATTTTCCCTTCCTGTTCGTGTTCAATTTCTTTTTTGCCGAAAACCGAATAATGCCTTACAAATAATGCAAGTGCTAATGCCGTTGTGCCGAAACCGATTACAATGGACGTTAAAACTAAAGCATGGGGCAGGGGGTCTACAAAACGCGTTACGTTTTCTGAGTTAACCAAGCTTTTTATTATAGGTACAACGCCTTTTTCCTTAAACCCGATGGCAACGAGGAAAAGGTTTACCCCGGTTTCTAATATATTTAAAGCGAGCAATATTCTCACAACGTTGCTTTTTACAATAATTCCGTATAGCCCGATAAAAAATAACGCTAGGGATGATATTATAAATAATTCCTGTATCATTCGTCTTCTCCCTGTACAAATCCGGTAATTGCCGTTAATATTTCCGACGCAACTTTAATGCCGATTAACGTATAAAATAATAATACCGTATACGAGCCGAATAAATCTCCTAAAGTGCCCGAGCAAAACATACCTTTTAAAAACGAACCGTTAAAAACAAGGCCTAGCACCCCCAGAGTAACTATTCCAAGTCCGGCAAAAACTTCAAGTAATTTTAATACGGTTTTGTTGTAGGATTTTTTGCCTGCGAAAAATAACAGCATAAAACCGCTTGCGATAACTGCTCCAGCGGGGAAACCGCCCCCGGGAGTTAAATGTCCGTGTACGAGTATGTAAAAACCTACTACAATTATGATATACGCTATAAACGGCAATGCCGTTGTTAAAATTTCCGATGCAGGAGTTAAATTAACTTTTTTACGTTTGTTTATGACTAAAGACAAGCCCGTTACTGCTGCAAATAAAACGAGTATTTCACCTAAAGTGTCGAAAGCGCGGTAGTCCGCTACAATTGCCGTTACTACATTTGCGGCACCGTTTTCAAGTTTAGTATCCCCGGGTTTAACGGACAATGCATCATTGCCCGACCTTACGTTTTTCTGCAGGAAACGCTTTGAAACCCGTTCACTGTGTTTAGCGCTTAAAAAGCCGTTTTTACCCGTTTTATTGTAAGTCAAGGCGTAATACGTTAAATATGCAAGAGCTAGAATGATTATTATTGCGACAGCGTGAATAAGCCCTGTATTTTTTCGGTTCATTTTTTATCCCCGCTTTCATCAACGCGCCTAGTTGCCCAGAAGAATGCCGCCGTTGTTAAAACAGCACCGATTGAGGCCTCGGTTATTGCTACATCCGGCGCTTTCATCAAAAAAAACATTACGGATGCGAAAAGTGATACAACGCCGAAAATGATTATTGCAAGCTTAACTGATTTTGCAAAAATCACGGCAAATGCGCCCGCTATCATAATAAGACCTGCTATAATTATTATCGTTGTCATTATTTGCCTCCGCTTTCGTATTTATCCGTGCCGGAAATTACTATTTTACTTTTGATTTTATGCGATGCACGGGCAAGGGCATGGCTGCCGACAGGGTTTGTTAATAAAACGAACATCAAAATAACGAGTAGTTTCGGTGTCCATTCCGGTTTTAAAAAGATAGCCCCGATTATAATTCCTAAAAGCCCTAATGTCGTTGCTTTTGTACCTGCCTGCAATTTATTAAAAACGTCCGGCATTCTAAATAAACCTAAAACGCCTAATCCCATGAAAAGTATTCCCGCTGTTATGAATGCGTAACCTGCGATTTGCAATTATATGCCTCCTTCTAAGTAACGCGCAATTAATATAACCGCAGCAAATGATAGTATTGCGTAAACCATTGTAATATCGAGAAGAAAAGCTTTGTCAAATATTACCGTTAAAACTATTAAAAGCCCGGCAGTTACCGTTGTTAAAATATCAAGCCCTACCATCCGCTCCTGGATTGTTTTAAATGAAATAGTTCGCACTGTGCCTAAAAGCGTTATTGTTATTATGGTTATTAATAGTATTTCAAGCATTTTAATCCGATACCCTTTTAACGTGTTTTTCAAACGGCTCTGCTATTTGTGCGCTAGCGCTTTGTTCGTCTGTTTGTTCAATCGTAGTACAGTGAACGTAAATGCTTTCATCTTTAGTGTCTATTGTTAAAGTTCCGGGAGTCAACGTTATTGAACTCGTTAAAAATAATTTAGACATTTTGTTTTTTACGTTAGTTTTAACTTTTACGATTGAAGGTTTTATTGGCAAAGCCGGGTTTAGCAAAATAAACGCGATTTTAATATTTGCTTTAATCATTTCATAAATGAAAACGGGAATGTAAACGAACACGGTGTATATAATTCTTACCGGATTTATGGATGACAAAGAATATTCTATTAAATGCCCGGCAACTAACATTGCGGTTAGAGAAATTATTAATGCCATTATAATCTCTTCGTTGTTTAAGGGGAAACTAAGCAATAAATATGTTATAAAGGAAATGATAAAACTTAAAATATACGATGACAGTTTTTTCAAATGAATACCCTTATTTGCTATATTAAAGCATTGGAATATATGTATACAATTATAAATGATACCGTTTAATTTGTCAAATTTTTTTTAATTGTGCTTAAAAAATCACGCGTTTGGATAATGAACAATATTTATAGGCAAATTTTTATAGTTAGCAAACTCAACGTAAAAGTTTTACGCTGTTTGCAGTCAATAAAATAAGTGTAAAATTTTAGGCAACAGGAAATTTTAATTAAATAACTTTGTAGATGTTTCTCGTTTTTTTACATATATTTTATTTCAATAAATAAAATATATGTAAAAAGGAAGAATAATGGCAACGAAAAGCAAAGTATTAATTATTGCCGCATTAGTAACTATTTTTAGTCTAAGCGCTTACAGCAAAAATTATGAAAAACGCGTTATAGGTATGTGGCAAAGCACTCAGATAAAAATAATAAAGGTTAATTTTATGAGCGGGGGCAGGTTAATTTACTATTTCGGTAAAATGAAAATTAAAGGTAAGTGGAAAATTGAGGAAGACTATTTAATAACACGGTATTATAATAAAAAAGAAACGAATATTTTGAGGATTATAAATATAACGCAAAGTGTTTTGCATATAATCATCTACACACAGAAAAAAAACAGGACACTTAAAAAACACGATTTTTATATTAGAGTAAAGTGAAATCCTGTTTTATTTTAGTTGATTTCCCGTTGATTTTAAATTAGAATATTAAATAACGCGTTTTAATGAGGCTTTTGTGTAATGATAAGAAAACAGATATCAGAAGAAGATTTTTTAAAGCATCTTAAACAATATAATGAAACCGTTACTCCCGCTGACAAAATAAAAGATAATCTACTCGTTAAAGCGGGAATATATAAAAAAAACGGTGAGCTTTCGGAAAACTATAAAGACTAAAACTTATGATGTATTCCACTTATCCAAATATTGTTCTCGGTTTCCACGGTTGTGCCGAAAATATCGGCAGAGAAATAGTAAACGGCAAAAAAGACTTTATTAAAAGTGAAAATAACTATGACTGGCTTGGACATGGCATATATTTTTGGGAATTCAATTCTAAAAGGGCTTTGGAGTATGCAAAGGAACTGAAAGAACACTCGAAAAAGCATAGTATAAAAAAACCGTTTTGTATCGGCGCTGTTTTGGATTTAGGTATCTGTTTAAACTTACTTGACAGCACCGGATTAGAAATTATAAAAAATGGTTATGAAATATTGAAAAAAAATCATGAAAAGATAGAAAGCCCTTTACCTATAAATAAAACTCCGAAGGATTTGAAAAATATTAATAAAGTGGATTTTCTATATAGATACTTGGATTGTGCTGTAATTGAAACAGTACATATACTCAGAAAAGAACAAAAATTTGAATCATATGATTCTGTCCGCGGTGTTTTTTGGGAAGGTAACGAGTTGTATGAAAATGCAGGTTTTAAAGAGAAAAATCATATTCAAGTTTGTATAAGAAATCCTAATTGTATAAAGGGCGTTTTCCTGCCGAGAGAATTTGATGAAAATTATACTAATCCTTAATTTTTCAATACTGCTAACTGCAAATAATACGGTATTAAAATAAAAAAGAAACGAATATTTTGAGGATTATAAATATAACGCAAAGTGTTTTGCATATAATCATCTACACACAGAAAAAAAACAGGACACTTAAAAAACACGATTTTTATATTAGAGTAAAGTGAAATCCTGTTTTATTTTAGTTGATTTCCCGTTGATTTTAAATTTGAATACTAATTAACGCCTTTTATTAAAAATTATCAAAACGAAAAGCAACCGGTATTCTGTTTTAATTTAAATGTTTCTTGACTGCAAACGGAAAGTAAATATAATTAATAATATTGAAATCATAATTCTATAATATACGTTAATTATATTTTCGGGAGTTTAAAATGAATTTTAAAGTAATTGTTCACCAAGCTGAGGAAGGCGGTTTTTGGGCAGAAGTTCCTGCTATACTCGGTTGCGCTTCTCAAGGTGAAACATACGATGAGTTAATTAAAAACGTCAAACAAGCAATCGAAGCGTGTTTATCCGTAGACATCCGGAATATAGAATTAACTGAACACGATAAAGTCGTAGAATTGTCAGTATGAAACTCCTCTCCGGTAAAGAATTCGTTGCTTTATTAAAAAAACACGGCTGGTTGGCCCAAAGAATAAAAGGCAGCCATCACATCATGACAAAAGCGGGAGAAAAAGCAAAGATTTCAGTCCCTGTACACGCAAATAAAACGTTAAAAACAGGAATCCAAAAACACTTTATGAAAATAGCGGGTTTAACTGAAAATGATTTGTAAATTATATTATTAAGATACATAAGATTGAACAGTCTATTTTCTATGCGTTTAAACCCTTGTATTTATCATCTATACAAGTCAAAAGCATCAGTAAATTTTAACTAAATGAAAAATCAAGATTGTGTAATAAAGTTTTAGAAAAGAAGATGTAAAACTCTGCGGGCTATTGACAACGCGTTATTTATAGTTTAAACTTTGTAAGTAAATTGTTACGAGGTAATGTTATGAAAGATGCAATAATAACTGCACGTATTGATAAGGACATTAAAGAGAAAGCCGAGAAGATTTTAAGTGATTTGGGTTTAAGTGCGTCTAAAGCAATAGGAATATTCTATGAGCAAATAGTATCGAATAATGATATTCCTTTTGAGGTTAAAATACCTAATAAAAAGACTTTGAAAGCTATGCACGATGCTGATACGGGTAATAATTTACACACTGCTGATAGTATTGAAGAAATGTTTAAAGAACTAAATTCATAGTATGCTTAATTTTAAGTGGACATCTCGCTTTAAAAAAGATTATAAAAAAATAATGAAATCAGGTAAGGATATTTCTCTTTTAGATAACATAATGAAAAAACTTATCCTTGGTCAGCAATTAGAAAAAAAATTTATAAACCACAAATTGAAAGGCAGCTACAAAGGCCATCGGGAATATCATGTCGAACCGGATTGGTTGTTGGTTTACAAACTTAATGAGCCGGAAAACGTAATAACGTTCGTTAGAACGGGAACTCATAGCGATTTGTTTAATTAAAAAACATGATTTTTATATTAGAGTAAAGGGTAGTGTAAGATTTTTTGTGTTTTGCATGATTTTTATTCGTTTTTATGTGAAATTGGAAATTTTTATTGTTATGTTTTATTATGTGCACGGAGGTCTTATGTATGATAAAGTGATATTATTATTGGAGATAAAATGAAAATTAGAACATATATGAGAATTGCAATTACACTTGTTGTCCTTTTATTATTTTTTATAATTTTGGGAATTTTTAACAGAGATGTACTAAATATTACAGGTAATCTTAGTTCAGTGTTAACTGCGTTATTCACAATAATAACAGCATTTTTATTATATTTGACATTTAATAATCAGAGAGAAACATTTGCTAAACAACAGGTTGAAAGCCGATTTTTTGAATTGCTTAAAATGCAACGAGAAAACAGCAGCGAAATAAATTTTGCATATCCTAATTATAACTATAAAGGCAAAAAAGCATTAGAATGTATAATAACGGATTTAAAAAATTGTCTATTTTTGGCTAATGCATATTACGGTCATACAAACAGCAATTTAATTTGTTGTGAATTAAACACCAATAAGGAAAAAGAAATATCTGAAAAAGTCATCAATTTGGGATATATATCATTTTATTTTGGCAGGCAACCAAGCGGGTTATTGAACAATATCCTTTCAGGTATAAAGGGAATTGACTTAAAAATATATCATGAATTTTTTGATAAAGCCCCAGTTGATTATAAGGGAGTTTTAGATGAAATTCCTAATTCAGGAGGTATAATACCTTTCGCAAATGGTTATCGTTCTCAATTGAGTCATTATATGCGACATTTATTTCAAACTGTTAATTATATAAATGAAAGAAAAGATTTGACCTATAAAGAAAAATACAGTTATATAAAAACTTTGAGAGCACAGCTTTCAGATGAAGAACAGTTTATTTTATTTTGCAATTCGATATCAACATTAGGCGAGATGTGGGAAAAATGCGAAACAATAAAAGATGAAAATTCTATGCTTATAACTAAATATAAATTACTTAAGAATCTACCCTCTAAATATTTTACAATAAAAAATTTTGAAATAAATATAAAAAAATTCTATCCGGAGATTTATTATGAAGATGATACAGGTGATACATTTAAAGCACGGAATAACGAGAAAACTAGAAAAGAATTAGAAAAAAGATATTCTTGATCCTCTCGCTTTTTCTCACTTATCTTTTTTGGATAAGGTTAACGCAAAGTTTCAACGTATCCCGGGCGTTTTAGGCGGTGTTAGTGGGGGGGGGGGGTTATGTTTTGTCGTATATTTCATAATCATTATTCCAAAATTCCAATAAAATTTTATGAAAGTTCTTTTTTAAATAACTTTTGGACGGTTTGGGTGGCTGGGATATTTTAATAACCGAATGGGGATCAATATCGCAAATACCTCGATTTTTATATTCACTTGGAGAATTTGGTTTGTAAATGACTATAAATTTTGATGTTGTTTTTTTCCCGTCTGTGTCTCTAATAATAATTTCTTTTTTAATAAAAGTTTCTAATTTGGTGTAGATTGAGCCGGCATAATCATCTCTGTCATAAATTATTTTATTATGATCGCATTGAATTGGTTGATCCCAAATAACTGATAATTCTCCATAATCATCAATATCCTTTGATGATAGTCTAAAAGCTTCTCTTGTTAGAGTGCCATTGTCAAAGGCATTGTCCTTAATAAGCCTGAAAACTCCGTGTAGGGGGCTATCAATAATGTCTCCGGTTTGCATACTTCGCCTTTTATGTGTTTTTCATTTTTTTTATATTTTTCACCGATTTCAGTTATAAAATCAAGATTTTTTTCTTCATCTGAACCAAGAATAATATCATACACATTATCAAAATTATTTACTTTTGTTAATGAAAAAATGAAATACTCATTTATATAATCATAATCAAGTAATAGAAAGTAATTGTAATTTAAATGAATATCAAATGATATTTCTTCTTCGCTACAACTGACAATTACTTTTGTGATATTATTATTTAGTTCAGTATTATTTTTAATTGTTTTATATATATTATTCAATTTGTTCTTGATTGTTTCTATTTTATTTTTAGCAGGTTCATATTCTTTACAATTATCTTTATTTATTTTATATAAAATTCTATTAATAGCTTTTGTTAATTCATCAGTTAAATTATTACCATCTAACGACATCGCACATGTTTCAGTTTGATCATTATCGTTTGTTTTATCGCTTAATAACACTAGTATATTTCCTCATTTAATATTGTATTTCAATTTTTTTCTCATTTGAAATTTTTTCCAAATCAATAAGAGAAAAAAATATTTGTTTTGATTCTCTATGCATTTTTTCTAATTTTTTAAATAAATAATCTTTTTCGTTACTTTTATTTCTTTTAGCATCGTGTATGGCACCATGAAATGTTTCTATATCTATTACTGATTTTGTTCCCATTCCACCAAAATTCGCTGAATTTAATATTACTAATTTATTTGTTGCTTCTTTGCCTTGGACAATTGTTTCAATTCGTGTGTTGTCTGTTATAAAAGTTTCTTTTTTATTATGAGCTGTAATATTTAACTCTAAATTTAATTTATCAAATATATTAAAATCAAAAATATCAATGTAGCGAAGGTAAACAGTATCAATTTTTTCAATTATACTTTCTTTATATAAAGTTTCAATTGCATCACTGATTTTTTTATTAAATTCACTCCAGCCAAGATAGCCATTGATATTATTTATAGTCAAAAAATCTAATCCTATTTGTAAAACAATTTGATCCGATTTGAATATGTAGTAAGGTTTTTTTGCAAGATTTGGATCCTTTTCCCTCAATTCTTTTGGAATAGTCACTTCTTCATAATTTTCATATAATTTAGTTTTCTTGTTTTTTTCAAAATAAATTCCAAAAATTTCTAATGGCTTTTTATTAGTAGAATATTTTAAACTAAATAAAGCCTCATGAATAGGACAGGGATTAATTTTTTTTGGTAATTTTTCAAAATCCCAAATATAATCATAATTATACGGATATTTCATTAAAGACCTCATTTATCTATTTTAACACTATAAATAAAACAATATATCAAATTTTTATTATGTCAAGAATAAAAATCATTTATATTATCGTAAAAAATTGTGTTTACATTTACACAATTAGATACAGCCTTCTCCTCTCCCATCCATAAATCCCCGGACAGCTTTTTGCAGTTTCCAGAGCCGTAGGCGTGCGGTCATGTAGAAAAACCCACAACGCGTGAATATACTTCTGTTTTTCTTTACAACGCTTTAACGCAAAATTTCAACGTATCCCGGCCTTTTTGCCTCAAAACGCAAAAAGGCGTTGCCCTGCAACGCCTTTACGTTTTATTCACGCCCGGGAGGATTCGAACCTCCGACCTGCAGATTCGAAGTCTGATGCTCTATCCAGCTGAGCTACGGGCGCATGATTATTACAGAAATAAAGATATTATAGATTAACGGATAAATCAACCAAATGTTTTAAGAAATTATAAAAGAAATACTGCTTCCTTATGTGCAGAGCTAGTTGCCGCTTCCGTGGTAAAATAATCACGAGTGCCCTAAGAGCGATCAAGTTTATTTGATTCACGCATACCGGGCGGTTTGAAATTCAGTTATCACAAATACCCGGCTGAGTTTAAAAAACGGTTATTAAAGTGAAATAGTTTTTTATAATCTCGTTACAGTATTTCATGTTTTTTTTATTCTTCAATTGTAAATAGGGATTTTCACATTCTAAGGATTATTTTATATTTAAAGAAGCTGAAACCATATAGAAATAAAAATTTTACCTAATTTGGAATTTGTATTTAAATTCTAATTTTTATTTAAATCAAAAACTTTACTAACCATAGCCTGATAGCTTTCTAAAAAATCAATTATATTATCGTGAACTGCGGGTGCTGGAACATTGTATTTGTCGCTCAAGTCTTTTATAAACGTCTTTTGGTTTTGGATAAAGCCGTTTAATAACTTTGCAAACTTTTTTACGTTATAATATTCTTTGAAATAGTAAAACTCTTTTATGCTTGAAAAAGATTCTTTTAAAATGTGTATTATAAATTCCGGTGTCATTTATCTTCTTGTTTTGCTTGCTTTTTAATCGTTTTAGGCAAAGCACCGCTTTTAAGGATAATTTTTTCAAAGTCTTTGAAATTTGGAACGAAAATTTCAGCAAAACGGGACGGCAGTTTTAATAAGTGTTCGTAATAAGCTCGGATTGATTCGTGAACACTTTTACCGAGCTCAACGTTTTTTTCGATGTACTCATTCATTTTTTTTACGTTTTCGTCTATATTAATGTATTCCTTAAATGATTTCATTATTTCCTCCCTTAATATATACAATATAATTACTTTTAAACAAAACGTTAATCAATTTTTCGGGCTTATTACGGAAATACTTTGATTTTACTGTTTCACCACCCAATTTCCCCGGACATCGTGAACGTACCAGCGTCCGGCAGGAAGCTGTCTTACGTAAAACCTTACTATTTTGCCGTTTCTAATTTTTACGTTTTTTATCCACATTACTGCGCGGGCTCTCGGTTGAACGACTTTTACGTTATACGTTCCGGGCATTAGAGTAAAGTTGTGTTGCCTTCTGCCTTTTGCCCCTGCCTGTACTTGAGGATTTGTCAGTGTGTAAATTTCAACGTGAATATTTGCAGGTTCTTGCCATGAGTTTTCCGCGTTAATACGCATATATCCACGTTCAAATAAAACGTCTACATTTTTTAAATCTCCGTCATTTATTTTAACGGATTTTAATCTCTTGCTGACTTTAGTTATATAATCAACTATTTTTATGTCGTATTTGCCCGGTGTAACGAATATTTCATGTATGCCCGTTCCGTCTGCTTTTGATATTTTATATTTTGAGCCGGAAAGGAAGATAACGATATTACTTGTAACGGAATTGCCTTGAAAATCCTTGGATGTAATTTTAAGCTTTGCTTTTCTAAATTTTAGCTCGCGGATGGTTACAGATAAAGGGTTTATATTAACACCGCGTTCCCATAAAATCATGCCGGTATCCGGGTCAACGGCTTTTATATCGTATTTACCCGGGTTTAGGGCAAAATGCGTTTCGTTTCCTGTCATGTTAACGAGTTTGCTTCCATTTTGATAAATTGATACTACAGCTTTAACGGGTTTGTTTTTCGCCTTCTTTGAAATTACTATTAAGTTTTTATCCGTTATCTTTGCTATAACTTTTAAAAATGCATCGCGTAAACCGTATTTTCCCGTTGCTTTTATAAGCATACTGCCTGAAGGAGATGCTATGCATTTTAGAGCGTGGAAATGCGAAGGTTTCATTCCTAGCCCTATAACGTGAATTTTGTCAACTATACCGCGCTGATTAAGATACGTTGCCGTTGCGCAAGGGTTGCCGTTGCAGCTTTCTATTCCATCGGTAACGAGTATAATAACTTTTTGTCCCGGTATGTTTTTATCAAAATCTTTTTCTGCCTGTTGTAAAGCGTATGCAAGGGGAGTTTTCCCTTTTGCCTGAATTCCGTTCACTTTTCGTCTTAAATGCAACGCGTTATTATACCCCATTGGAATTTCAAGTGAAGTATTGCCTGTACACGATTTATTTAAATGTCCATATACCCGTAATCCTGTTTTGATATTATTGTTTTTCATTAAACGTTTTAACAACGCATAAAGGGTTTTTTTTCCGATGTCCAGTTTTGATTCATCCTGAATTTTTTCAAGCATGCTTTTCGATGCATCAAATACAATGTGTATTTGCATTGTGGGTTTTGAAGTGTAAATTGTATTTAAAGAAAAAATTATTGCAGTTAAAAAGATTGATGTAATGTATATTTTTTTCACGTTATCCTCCGTTAGATTTAAACGGGAGTTTTTATAATTAACGGAAAAATTAAGAAATAAATAAGCAAAACATAATTTGAATAATTTAATATACTAAAGTGATTTTAAAATCAAAGTATTGTATATTGTAATTGCTTTTCAACCGACACTTTAAAGTGTCGGTTGCATAAAATTTAAAGTATTATTAGTATAAAACCATTATGTTTAATTTTATTGAAATAAAAATACGAATATTAATTTTTTTCTTTTGTTTTTTATAGTATTATGTTATTAAATAGCAATGCACCTTTTTTTACGTTTCAGTTTATTGTATAATATTATTTTTATACATTTTATTCTGTGGGCTAATTTTAGGGGTATTAGTTTTGTAAAATTATTAATTGGGTAATGTTTTGAGTCAACCGGAAATTGATATTGAAAAAAGATTTATAGAAAAATCTCCCATTGAAATAGAATCGCATAATGCGCGTGGTTATTTTATTGATAATGTGGAGTTTATCCTTGCTTCCGTTTTAAGTAAAAAAAATTATCAGAATTTATATATGAATCTAATTTACATTATTCAGGAAATAGTAACTAATGCTAACAAAGCGAATTTAAAGCGTGTTTATTTTGCGGAAAAAGGGCTTGATATTCAAAATCCAGAAGATTATAAAAAAGGAATAAAGAATTTTTCTAAAATTGTAAAAAGCAATTCCCAAGACATTGAATTTAAATTATCAAAGTATAAAAAATACGTCAAATTAGTTATTGAAGAGTATGCGGATTTAAAATTTTCCTTATCAATTATAAACAATTCACCTTTGCTTTCTCAGGAAAAAAAACGCATACGTGAAAAAATTAATAATATTAATAGGGAGCATTTTTCGGAAGATATAATTGATACAACGGAAGGCGCTGGAATGGGATTATATCTTTCTTTAAAATTATTAGAACAGTCAGGTATTTCTCCCCAGGCAGTACGGATTTATTCCGACCATAAAACAACAACGTGTAAAATTACATTTAAATATAGTGAAGTGCTTCCGCCGCAATATTCCAAAATAGCCAAAGAAGTATTAAAAGAAGCCGGTGATTTGCCAAGATTTCCCGAACACTTAAATACTATTATTAAAATGATTATTAATAAAGACGTTAATATAAACAAAGTTGCAAACCATATAGAAAAAGACCCTTCAATTTCCGCGGATATTTTAAAATTCGTTAATTCTGCTAAGTTTATGCTTAACCGTAAAATAGGTTCTATTAAAGAAGGTTTGAATTACGTAGGTTTATCCGGGTTAAAAAGTCTTATTTTTTCTTACGGTGCAATAAAAGCTATTGATACGCGGTTCGGTACTATACCTGAGATTTGGAAGCATTGTTATAAGACTGCGCGTATTTCAACTATGATTGCCAAAATCATGAATATAACGGATAATGATGATGATTTTTTTACTGCGGGTTTGCTTCACGATATGGGAAAGATTGTTTTAATGAATTTGAATAAAGAGAAAGCTGCTAAAATTGACAAAGTTTGTAAAATGCGAAAAATTGAGTTGCCGGTAATGGAAGAAATAATGATGGGTATTAGCCATGCGAAAATCGGAGGGGAAATAGCAAAAATATGGGGTTTTCCTGATAGTTTGACAAATGCCATAATGTATCATCACGACCCTATTATGGCTTCGAGAGAAAGCGCTTCCCTTGTTTACGTTGTATACCTTGCAAACATATTTGCGAATACCCCTGATATAAAAACGTTAGATACGCTTATGATAGAACCCGTAGTACGCGGTTTTTTTAGAATTAAAGAAAAGCAGGATTTGATAGAACTTGCAAAAAAAGCTTGCGTTGATGAATGCAATTATTAGTAATCAACAACGATTATTGTTGTGTCATCGTTTACGGGTTCGTTTCCACGGAATTCTTTAAGATATTCAAGCAGATGGGATTTAAAATCTTCTGCATTAATTCCGTTATTCGTTTTTAATATTTCGGCAAGGCGTTCTTCCCCGAATTCTTCTTTTTTTTCATTGAAAGTTTCAGTTAATCCGTCTGTAAATAGTAAAAAGCGGGAATCCTTATCCAGTTTTTTCTCAATTATTTCGCAATCCATGTCTTTTAGAACGCCTATAATTTTGCCTTTTGAGTGAATCTTTTCAATTTTACCGTTTGTTAAAAGGTATTGTGCAGGGTGTCCGGCAGAGGCAAATAAAGCGTAGCCGTTTTGTATGTCTATATCTAAAATCGCGCATGTAAAAACCATATTTATATTTGAATATCCTTCAACGAAAACGTTATTTAACAACTGAAGGATAATATCAGGGCTTATTTCAAAAGTTTTTATTTTATCGTATTCTATTTTAATTATCATTGTGCTTAATGCGCCTTGTACACCGTGCCCCGTTGCATCTGCTATAAATATTCTGTAATAACCGGGATTTAATTGAAAAACATCGTAAATATCACCGCCTACTTCTATCATTGGCTCAAAGTATATTGAAAAATCTATTTTGTTTTCCCCTTTATTATCCGCGGATAAAATACTTTGCTGAATTCTCTTTGCCATAGAAAGGTCTTCCGACATTATTTTGTCTTTTTCTTCAAGTTTATTTTTCGTTGTTTTTATTTCATCATATAACTTTGAATTTTTTAGCGTTATTGATATTTGGTTAACAAAACGTTTTATTGATTCAATATTTTGCTCTGAAATTTTTACATAATTTGAATGGCTGGAAAGGGAAAATAAGCCAACGGGTTTTTCCCCAATTAATATGGGAATGTTTAAAAGCGTTTTAATATTAAGCATTTTTACAACGAGTTTGTCAACTTGTTCACCAAAAATATCTTCCGAAACTTCCGGGAAGTAATACGTTTTTTTATTGAAAACGCAATTTGCAATATTACCTTCGTTCTTTTTAAGAGGATAGCTTCTGCCGGTTAAATGACGGGTGAATTCGTTCAACGATTCCGGCAAAGTGAATTTATCTACGGTAATCATTGTCAAGTCTTCGTTAGTTACGTATAATAAGCATCCTTCAAAACCATAAGTTTCACTTAAATAATTTGCAACTTTATCAAATACTGAAGAATAATCAAGGGAAAGGGAGATTTGTTTGGAAATTTCATTGATTTTTTCAATTTCGTTTTTACTTTCAAGAATAACTTTTCTTTGTTCTGCAAGTTGAGTGTACATTTCCGCGTTTGTAATTGCTGTTCCTATAAAAGCGCAAAGTGAATTTATTGTACCTATATCGTTTTGCGATAATTTTACAATATCCGTAAGCCCCCACATATGAAGTACTCCGATTGGCTTGCCTTTGTTCGTTAACGGTGCCATAATAAGTGATTTTGGCGTTAACATTCTCTCAATCGCGCCTTTGTCTTTGTAATGCATTTCATAATTTAAAATTGGAGTAACGTCTTCAAAATAAAAATGCGTTTTCCGTGAATAAGCAAGCCCGGTTGCTCCCTCGGGCGGGTCTAGTTTGTACCCTCCATGGTTTTGGGCATAAAAATCGTATAAATCATTTATTATTTTTTCGAATTTGTTTTTATCAGACGTTTTTAGCTTGATTAGTTTGCAAATATTATCGCGTTCAAGAAAGAGAAAAGCAATATCATAATTAAATAATTGAAGCATTTCAACGAGAACCGTTGTATAAATAAGGTCGGCTGATTCTAAAGAGTTTATTTTTTCAGCAAGGCCGATTATCTTCCGGTTTTTTTCTAAAAGCCCTGCCATATCGGTTTCTTTAATTTTCAAACGATAAAAATCTCTAGCAAGAATTATATTTTCAGAATATTTATTAATAAATTCTTCCACAAGACCAAGTTTGGTTCCATCAATTTTTTTATTTACGTTATAGAGATAAACAATTCCTGAAACTTTGTTATTATAAATAATGGGAATGGAAAACGAATAACTGACTTTGAAATTTTCAAACACGTTTTGCTTTATTTCAGGATTTTCATGTTTATTATTTTCATCATAGTAAAAACTTTTTTTCTCTTCAATAGCTTTACGGTAGGTTGAGGGGCGGGTCGTGGACAATTTCGTTCCTTGAATAACCTCGTTCATTTTTTTCATTTCCGTATGAAAATCCGATTTTACTATTTCAAGTGATTCCCGCTTTTCATCAAACAAAGCAATTAATGCGCCGTCAAAATCAAGTATTGTTCTTATTCCCTGAATCAGAATACCTGAAATTTTGTCTAAATCTTTTTGGTAAAAAGGGTTGTTTGCAATAATGTCTAAATACAAATTTACATCTTCTTTTTTCACGTGAATATTATAATACAAAATGTTTATTAGTCAATAAAGTTTTATTAATTTATGTACTGTTTTAGCTACCAGACATGGTGCACATTCCCATTAGGCTAGCCTAATGGGAA
>CAYUYT010000020.1:0-15938 GCA_964449345.1 uncultured Spirochaetia bacterium
AAACCAAAAAAAGTCATTTATAAATTATATGGATAAGCTTGTTGAAAAATTAGGAAAGTTAGCAGCAAAGTTTGCAAATAAAAAAATATCCAAATCCGCGTTACAGGAACTTAATCAATATTATCAAATGCATAATTATTTCGTTGTTATGCTACTTAAACTTCAAAACGCTTTGAATAAAGCCGCTAATAAGCAAGCAAAGGGAAATATGCAGGGTAAGAATTTAAACTCCCTTGCTGAAATGCAGAGGCAATTAAACGAAAGCGTTAAACGTATGTGGGGCAAAGCAAGCAAAGGGAAACTAAGCGCCGCGGAAAAACAGTATTTAAAAAAGCTTGCAAATAGACAAGCCGAAATTGCTAAAAAAATTAAAAAGGCAATATCATCGGGTGAGGGAGTGAGCAAACGCCTTAGAAACGCTTTACAAGCCGTTAGAAAGGAAATGCTTGAAGTTGCAAAACTCCTGCAAAAAGAACGGCTTAATGAAAAGGTTTTAAAAAAACAGAACAAAATCTTAAAACGTATGTTAAATGCTGACATCGGGCTTGAAAATAAAGAACAAAGCAATGAAAGAAAAGGTAATATAGCCACGGAAGAAAACTTTACCCAGGATGATGAAGTTAAAAAACTTTTCAAAGAATATATGCAAAAACAAGGAAAGCTAAAGAGGAGTGAGTTTAAAAACTTGCCTCCCTATTATCGTAATTTGATAAAAGAATATTTTGAAAAAATGAAACAAACGCTTTCAAAATGATTTAACAAAATCTATCCAAAAATAATACCTGATTACCCACGAATAACGGAAGATAAAAAACGCTTGATGCTTGCCGCCTCTTTTGATAATAAAATCTCCGCAGTAAGATTTACAATGATTCGTTATTTAAGAGATTTTCTATCATTTAAAGTAAATTGATATTAACACGGATAGGCTACATTAATACTATGGCATTTTTTCCGAGTTCGTTGTTAAAACGAAAAAACCCCTGCAAAAATGCAGGGGTTATCTATTATAAGTTTAAATAAAATTTAAATTATTGGCCTGGTGTAGCTTGCATTCTTTTTTGTTTTTGGTCAGGTGAAAGTTCAACTGAACCGCCCGGAACGCCGCCGTCACCTTCTTTGTCCATTTTGTTAAGTTCTTGTAAAGCTTTTTCTGTTCTATTATAAAGAACGCGTTGTCTGTTGTTGAGTCTATATTTGTTTTTGTTTTTTTGAACAACACCGTCGCGCAATTCTTTATACTTTTTATAAGGCATAGCCATTTCAGTATACCATTCATAGAAAGGTCTTGTATACCCGGGTTTTTTTACGTATCGGTAATAATGTCTAACCGGATTAAGTCCGCTTACATCAACGTTTTTAGAAACAGCTGCTTCTAGTCCGCGTGTTACCTGTTCGCCTTGCTCAGTACGGCCTGGGATTCCCACTCTTTCCCATGCTCTTGCAACCTGACGGGTAGCAAGCGTTTTAATTGAAGATGCTGCTGTCGCCTGTGCGTTAAGTTTAGCAAGGTCTCTTGCAGCTTGCTGATCTTCAGCAACGCCCATACCGATGAACATAATTGCTTTTTCATCCATATGTTTTCCGATTCTCGCTCCGTTTAAAATCCATGCTCCACCGCCCGGTGAAGATTCGAGTACTTGAACTTTGTATTGTGACCCCGGAGTTTTGCCTCCGCCTCCACCTTTTTTGCCGCCGCCGCATGCGGTAATTGAAATGGCAAAAGCCATTACAAATAAGATTGCTAATATTTTTTTCATAGAAAAATCTCCTGTTTTATTAACTTAAATGCCGCCAGCTTAAAAAGCCATAGGGTAACACCCCGGCATATAATTGCTTTTCTAAAATTAAACCTTGTTTTACAGCAAACAATTCTCAATTTATTTTAACACCTGAATACTTTAATTCAATCATTTTTTTACCCGAATTTATTAAATAAATTTTATTTGTCAAATTTTCTTTTTCAATCAAATTTAAAATTTTATTTTGAAAATGCATTTTACTTCCATTAAATTTAACTAAGACAACCGCGATATTATTATCCCTTTTAATTATTTTTTTATCTTCAATGTTTAAATTTAACAACTTAACGAAATCATTAATCGTTTTTTGTGATGGAAAATCCTTTAAAATAAGTTTGTATGTCATTTTGCTGTTAAGTTTATACGATGTATCTAAAAACAATCGCGTTATTCCTTTTTCTATAACTTCTCTTGCAATAGCCGCATCAACGGGTTTATCAGGAATTATTACTTGGTCAACGTATAAATTTATACTGTTTATTTTAATATAATTTTTTTTGAACAATTCAAGTTTAATTATGCTATTGATTTTAAAATATCCGGAGTTTAAACGTTTTATACTTGTATTTTCCGTAAACAATATAATAAAATCAAGATTAAGCTCTCTCATCAAAGATTTATTTGTTACTGATTTTTTTTGCTCGGTTTTAAGCGCATCGTATGAAATTAAATTTATTCCCACGTTATTTAATGAATTGAAAACGTATGTATAAATTTTTTTCAAAATATTGTCGGGCAAAGAATTATCGGTGAGGTTGTGGATAAAACCAATTTTTCTATTTCTAAAAAATTTTATATAATTCCGTACACTATTAATTTTTGCCAACCTTGAACTATTATCAATAACTATTCGGTTGTTTGCTTTCAAAAGTGCATCCACATTAAATTTAGTAAAATCCGTTTTTTTTAATAAATTTATTAATTCGTTCACTTCAAGCGTTACTCTCATATCAAGGCGAATACCCGCGCCAATTCTTTCTCGTGAATTTATTTTATTTTCAGAATATAAAAAAAACGACTTAGGTTCTTTCTCGTTATTAATTTTTCTTTTGATTTTTTTTTCAAAAGAAATATAACGCGGTTCACCCAAAAGTATTTTTGCACTATGGATTAATATTTCTCTGTATGCACTGTTTTTAGCAAAAATAAAATCTTTTTCCACAATTTCGATTGTGAAAGTTTTATATTTATCGCTGTCATAAATTTGAGTTTCAAGCCGCTCTCTTTCGGTTTTGCCAGCGCAATAAGTTAAAACAAAGCTTAAAATAAAAATATAAATTAAAAATTTAGTTTTCATTAATGTTTAAATTTACCCTTTTATAATTTTTATTCAATAGTTTTTTATAAATTTTATTTAAAATAATGTTTCGTTTCCGTTAATATTAATCTGTTTTAATTCAGGGTATTCTCTCATCAAAAGTTCAGGTACTTTTACTTTTTTTCCTTCAAGTTTGCTCTTTAAAAATAACGCGTTAACAAATGCTTTACCCCTGTAGTGGTTATTTGCAATTACATACATAACATTAACGTCATTTAATAAGAATTTTATTTTTTCTACAATTTCATTTTCCTCTTTATGGGAATATAAATAATTATATTTTTCATAGGACTTTACTTCTTGGTTTTTTTTAAACCACTTTTCATAATTTCTGCCATGTAAACGGAAATACCCTGTTACCCCGTTAGTTATATTTTGGTTGTTAAAAGATGTACTCGTTTCAGGATAGTCGGGTAAACAAAATGAAAAACCAAATGAATGAATTTTTTTTATGGTATCAGGATTATCAAAAGTATTAGACCGCAATTCAAGTATTTTAGTGTAATCAGAAAAATTTTCTGCTATTTTTTCAATATGCTCCAAAGCCTTATCGTTGTAACTAAAGTAAAACGGGAACTGAAATAAAAGAGGGATTTTGCCTAACGGGAGTATTGCTTTAATAAATTTTATTGCGTCGTGTTTCTCAAAACTTTTTTCATGGGTGAACACACGGTTTGCTTTTACTATAAAATCAAAATTCCTGCCACTTGCTTTTTTTGCCCATTTTTCACAGTATTCTAGCGAAGGAAAACGATAAAACGTTGTGTTTATTTCCACACAATCAAGGTATTCAATAATATAAGATAACGTATCTTTTTGACTTTTAGGATAAACAACACCCTTCCAGCCGGAATAACTCCAGCCAGCTGTACCGATTTTAACTTTTTCCATGTTAAAATTATCTCATATAATTTTTTTATTTTCAAGCATACGTCTTACTTAGAGTGCAAATTTAAAATCCCTATGAATCAGCGTAGTTGTCGCCTCCATGAAAATATTTTGATGGAGAAAAAAACGGAACATATCTTAAAAAAATTATAAAGACAAGTGCCGGTAGGGAACGCAGACCCGTGTTTTTTATGCAAAATATTTTTACTAAGAATCAAAGCATAATGGTATAAAGTAATTTTAAATTAAAGAAATGAAAATTCTAATATCCTTTTTTTAGCAAACAAAAACTAGGGGATTCTCTTTTTCGTTGTGTAGTTAATCAAATAGTTAAACTTTTATCGTTGCGTTTCTGTCCTGACCTACGGAAACGATTGAAATTTTTGTTTCAAGTTCATCGGAAATAAATTTAAGGTAATCTTTTGCGGTTTGCGGTAATTCGTTAAAATTTGTTATACCGGAAACATCTTCTTTCCAGCCCTTCATCTTTTTATAAACCGGCTCGGCTTTTTCAAGATCGGTCAAAGAGCGGGGGAACGCGTTTGTTTTCTTACCGTTAATCTTATATCCAATGCAAACGGGTATTTCATCAAGCCCGGTAAGTATATCGAGTTTCGTTATTACCAAATCCGTAAAACCGTTAACCATAACCGAATATTTCCCAAAAACAGCATCGAACCAGCCGCAACGTCTAGGCCGTCCTGTAGTTGCGCCGTATTCTCCGCCCTGTTCGCGTAAATACTCACCGTCATCTCCGGTTAACTCCGTTGGAAAAGGCCCTTCTCCTACACGCGTTATGTAAGCTTTCATTATTCCGTAAACGTTATTCACTTTGGACGGGCCAATTCCTGCACCGATACAAGCACCGCCGGCTGTAGGATGAGAAGACGTTACATAAGGATAAGTACCGAGCTCAATATCAAGCCCCGTACCTTGCGCGCCTTCCATTAACACGTTTTGGTTTTCTTTAAGCGCGGCGTTTAATAATGAAGAAACATCCCCCATGTATTCCTTAATTTCTTCACCGATTTCCATGTAATCGGAATAGATTTTTTTAGCGGAAAGCTTTTTGCCTCCGTAATATTTTTTTATAATAAAATTTTTTTCTTTTACAATATCAGAAATTTTAGTTTTCACGTTTTTTTCAAACAAATCAATAAACCGTATTCCGATTCTCGCTGCTTTATCCGTGTAACACGGGCCAATACCCCTGCCCGTTGTTCCGATTTTCTTGCTTTTGCTTTTAGCTTCCCTTGCTTTGTCAATTACGTTGTGCCATGGCATAATTAAATGGCATGCTTCACTTATAACAAGGCGTCCTTTTATTTCATGGCCAAGGCGGGACATTTTTTTTATTTCCTTAACGAGTTCAAAAGGGTCTAAAACAACGCCGTTGCCGATTACGCATGTTTTGTCAGGATACAATATGCCTGACGGTATTAAATGGAAAACATACTTTTTGTCGTCTTTAACTACTGTGTGCCCGGCATTTGCGCCGCCTTGATAACGGACAACGTAATCCGCGTCTTTTGTAAGATAATCAACGATTTTTGCCTTACCCTCATCGCCCCACTGAGCGCCTACAACGATATTACAGGGCATAATTTCTCCTTAGAAAAAAAATCAAAAGCCGAGTAAGAATATTAAATCAAGGCACTTTTGTCAAGGAAATTTAACATTAAAAAGCGTTGGCATTGCTTAATTATTTTTATTGGATGATTGAGCATTTTCAACGAATTTTGACATATTTTTTACATTAGTTGTTGGATAGGGTGTAATTTCAGGTCGCTCTATTTGTGACTTAGCATTTGTTAAACTTTTAATTAATGCATCGTTCATATAAGAACCATCTTTAAAATACATACTATTAGCCTCCATTAATTAAGCTACTTAAAATATTATAACACTAAAAACAAAAAAAATAAATATTTTTTATTTTAATTCTTATTTTAATTCTTATTTCGATTCTTTTTGATATATTTCTATGCTTTCAATTTTCATTTCAGGAGTAATAAGTATACCATCAATTTTATCAATTTGTAATTCATTAATCTTGCCTTCGTCATCAGTTATAATCCATGTTGGTTTTTTAATATAAATGAATGGTTCATCAGGGTCGTTGCTATATTGTGTGGGTAGTCCTTGTAGTCTCCTACCATCAATAAAATTAATTGTAATATATGAATTCACATTTAAAAAAATGTCGCTCCATACGCTTCTGCGGGAAGTGTTATTTGTGATTTTAATAATACGCATAAGTTTCATATGCAAATCATATTTTTTTAAAATACTTATCAATACAGGCAGAAGAAAGGTAAAAGAAATTGTTAAAACTATTGGGATAGCTTTATATTCAATTTTACTAAATTGATTATTATTTAATTTAATAATTATTGGAAAATCATTTGCACAAATATAAACTAATACATAAATTAAAACCGAAAATATAAGTGCATTTATTATTTTTGAAATATCACTTTGTGACTTAACCGGTTCGGTTAAGGAAATAACCATTTTTTCAGCGATTAAACCCGGCACAAGGTAAATTAAAATTTGTAATACTTGAAATGAAGTTATCATAAATTGCCTTTCTTAATTTTAGTGATAACAATATATTAAAATATCATATTGAATTTTACACTAAAAATATTTAAATAATTTTAAGTTCTTCTCGCATTAATTCAATTATTTCTGTTCTTATTGCTCTCAATTTTTCTAAATTTTCCTCTTTAATCAATATTTCTCCAACAGGTTTAATTAATAAATGATAAATAAGATTAATTAAATCATTATACATTTTTATATTTTCCAATTCTTTAATTAATAATTTAACATGACTATCTAATTTTTCTTCAATTTCATTTTTTTAATTTTTCTATTATTTCTTTTTTGTGTTTATCAACATCAGGAAAAATTGCTTTTTTAATAATTTTATTAAACTCATTTATTTTAAGTTCAATCTTTTTTGGCAATAACCAATAAGAAG
Source organism: uncultured Spirochaetia bacterium (assembly GCA_964449345.1). Taxonomy (GTDB): domain Bacteria; phylum Spirochaetota; class CALGPD01; order CALGPD01; family CALGPD01; genus CALGPD01. The sequence goes on from CAYUYT010000020.1 coordinate 6,995, forward strand.
GCTCTAAATATTTATCAGTCCTGCTCAATTTGCATGATAAATATTTTCTTAGTATCTTGTTTCTTTCTGTATTATCATCGCAATTTGCTAAAATTAACCATAAATTTATTTTTTCAATTTCATCATCAAACACATTAAGCAATTTATCCTTTAAAAAATCTGTTTTATATTTATTCTGACTTATTCTATGATTTATAAAACCGCTAATAATAACTGCAAACAAAGCCATTATTGATGGAAAAATTATCGCAAAATTTGTGCTCTTAGAATATATCAAAATACCATACATTACTTTCTCCTGAATGCTTATAACAAATATATTAATAACCTTTACTTTTAACAAATACCCGGTATCCCTACAAAAACTTATATCCACCGAAAAAAACTGCTAAACATAAAGAAAATATTTTTATACTTTTTATTTATACAAATTAAAATAAACGTGGAATTTATTGCGATTTTTTTTTATTTTTCAAGCACAAACATTAATACGGATAATTAAGTGAATAAAATTAAAATTACCCCTGAAATTATTAAAGAACACAACGTAAAACCCGAAGAATACGAGCAAATCAAAAAACTCATCGGACGCGAACCAAACATAAACGAACTCGGTATCTTTTCCGTTATGTGGAGCGAACACTGTGCTTATAAAAACTCAAAGCCATTAATTAAAACGCTTCCTACAGAGGGGAAACAAATCCTTGTCGGCCCGGGAGAAAACGCAGGAATAGTGGACATAGGCGACGGGCTTGCCTGTGTTTTTAAAATAGAAAGCCATAATCATCCATCAGCTGTTGAACCCTATCAGGGAGCAGCAACGGGTGTAGGCGGAATTTTACGCGATATTTTTACTATGGGAGCAAGGCCAATAGCTTTGCTTGATAGCTTACGTTTCGGAAAGCTTGATAATGAAAAAACGAAATACCTTTTCGAGGGCGTTGTTGCAGGTATTGCCGGATACGGTAATTGTGTGGGCGTTCCTACTGTTGCCGGAGAGGTTTATTTTGAAGAGCCGTATCAGGAAAACGTTTTGGTTAACGCAATGTGCGTGGGTATAGTAGAACACAAAAACATTACCACGGCGGTTGCATCGAAACCGGGTTACAAACTTTTATATTATGGAAATACAACAGGCAGGGACGGAGTGCACGGTGCTTCTTTTGCTTCTGCCGAACTTGAACAGGAAAAAGAACAGCGGAGTGCAGTACAGGTTGGAGACCCGTTTACCGAGAAACTCCTTTTAGAGGCAACGCTTGAGCTTATTTCAGAAGGGTATGTTGAAGCAATTCAGGACATGGGCGCTGCGGGTTTAACGTCTTCTTCTACTGAGATGGGAGGAAGAGGCGGATGCGGGATTATTTTGTATCTTGACGACATTCCTAAACGCGCAGATGACTTGACTGCTTATGAAATGCTTTTATCCGAATCACAGGAAAGGATGCTTGCCATAGTTAAACCGGAAAAATTAGAACAGGCAAAAAAAATTCTGGATAAATGGGAATTGTACTCTACTGTTGTGGGTGAAGTTGTTCAAGGCGACCATTTTAAAGTTTATGAAAACGGCGAAGTTGTTGTCGATTTACCTATTTCGGCAGTTATTGAAAACGTTCCGCAATATAAACGCAATGTTATGCGCGCAAAATATCTTGATGATTTAAAACCCGTTGAATTATCCGCTTTAAAAAACAGAAATTTCAATAATGATATAAAAACGCTTTTAAAATCCGAAAATATCGCCTCAAAAAGCTGGATTTACGAGCAGTATGATTATCAGGTTCAGACTAACACGGTAGTTAAACCCGGCAGGTCAGGTGCAGCCATGATTCGCGTAAAAGGAACGGAAAAAGGCATTGCAATGACAACGGATTGCTCAGGGCGTTATTGTTACTTAGACCCTTACAACGGCGCTGCAATGGCAGTTTGCGAAGCCGCACGAAACATTGCTTGCACGGGTGCAAAACCATTAGCCGTAACGAACAACCTTAATTTCGGCAATCCGGAAAAAAGCGACATATATTATCAGTTAGCAGAATCGATAAGAGGGATGAAAGACGCATGTGAAAAATTAGATACTCCTGTAACCGGAGGCAATGCTTCCCTCTACAACGAAACAACGAAACATGGAGCAATTTACCCTACCCCGACAATCGGGATGATAGGCGTTATAAATGATTATAAAAAATGCGTTACCCGGGATTTTAAACAAACCGGCTTAAAAGTTTATCAGTTAGGCGAAACTAAACAAGAACTTTCCGGCTGCGAATATTTAGACGTTGTTTTTAATGAACTAGGCAATAAATGCCCAGAGGTGAATTTGGATAACGAGTTGAACCTGATTAACGCGTTAATTGAAGTCGCGGATAAATCCTTGGTGGAGAGCATGTGTGATTTAAGCGAAGGCGGTTTAATAACCGCGTTGTTAAAATCATGTTTTTATAATGGTATTGGAATTGAGTTTGTTAATGAGCAAGGAATTGATCATGTATATTTTCTCTTTGCTGAAACACCGGGCAGAGCTATTATTTCATTTGAAGAAAAACACGAGCAAGAAGTAAAAACAATCCTTGAAAAAAATCGAATTCCATATTTTAATATAGGTATAACGGATAAAAACAAAATTTTAGGACCCGGTGTTAATCTAGAACTTGATCAAGTGTTCCCAATTTATGAAAATACCATACCGGATTTATTGAATTAAACATTTTTAGGAAGCTATTATGATTGAAAAAAAGCATAACGACAAGCCAAAAGAAGAATGCGGAATATTCGGAATATTCGGCCATGAAGAAGCCGCAAACATGACATATTTAGGGCTTTACGGTTTACAACACCGGGGGCAGGAATCATCCGGCATTGTTTGTTCGGATGGGCAAAACGTTAGAAAATTTATCGGACTTGGTCTGGTTACGGACTTTTACGACCAGGAAAAAATATCGCGGTTAGATGGTGATATAGCTATCGGTCATGTCAGATATTCGACAACGGGAAAATCAACACTTATTAACGCGCAACCCGTTGTTAGCGGTTCTTATAGAGGCACAATTGCGATTGCGCATAACGGAAATATAACGAATTCTAAAAAAATCCGCGACAGACTAGAACACGGTGGAAGCTTATTTCAGTCAACGAGCGATTCGGAAGTTTTAACGCATTTAATCGCGCGTTCAAAAGAAGAGGAGCTAGTTGAAGCTGTTAAAGAATCAGTTGTTCAGCTTGAAGGCGCTTTTTCACTTGTAATGATGAAAAAAAACATGATAATTGCCATTCGCGACCCGAATGGTTTCAGACCATTGTCTTTGGGCTATCTTGACGGCGGACACGTTATTGCTTCCGAAACCTGTGCTTTTGACGTTATTGATGCGGAATACATTCGTGATATAGAACCCGGCGAGATGCTCGTTATATCTGAAAAAGGCATGAAGCAATATTGGCCTTTTAAAGAAAGAAACGAATATAAAAGCGCCCAATGCATTTTTGAATTAATATATTTTTCTAAACCCTCAAGCATTGTTTTTAATAACTGCGTTTACGCTTTCCGCGAAGAATTGGGAAGGCAAATAGCAAGGGAAGATGATATAGATGCGGATATTGTTATTCCCGTGCCGGATTCCGGAAGAATGGCGGCAATGGGATATGCAAAGGAAAGCGGGCTACCTTTTGAAGAAGGGTTAATCAGAAGCCATTATATAGGCAGAACGTTTATTGAGCCTGAACAAAAAATAAGGCATTTCGGTGTAAAAATAAAATTCAGTCCGGTTAAACAAATTTTACAAGGCAAACGCATTGTTGTTATAGATGATTCATTAGTCAGAGGGACAACGAGTAAAAAAATCGTAAAAGAGCTTCGCAAGGCAGGAGTAAAGGAAGTTCACCTTAGAATTAGCTCCCCGCCCATAAAATTTCCGTGTTTTTTCGGCATTGATTTTGCGCAAAAAAAAGAACTAATCGCTAATAACTTGAAGCTTGAGGAATTAGAGCGTTACTTAGGTGTAGATTCCATAAGATATTTATCATACGAGGGTATGTTTGAATGCACTGGTTTAAAACAGGAAGATTTTTGTTCGGCTTGTTTTAACGGTGATTATAAAATTGCCGTTGACACAACTATTTACAAAGAACAGCTAGAAGGAGAACCTGATTTGTTTTCCGTACAATATTAAAAATTTAACAAATGGTTAAATATTTGATTTTGTTATTTCACCCTATAATTTAAAAAAATAATTAGTGTAAAAATATGAAAATGGCTTTAAATGCTAGAAAACCCCTAAACAACTAATTATTTTAAATATTACCTGAGAAAGCATTTATGGGTTTACTACAAAACACATTTTTACTAGAGATTAAAGCAAAACTGTATAATATTAATGATTGTCAAAATCCAAAAATTTGCTTTATTCTAATTGCAACCGCATGAAACCGCATGATAGAGATATTACTTTGTAAACAATATAACAGAACCGATTACAACGAGTACAACGAAAAATCCGATGGGAGACCATGACCGTATTTTGTCAAATACAGAATATTCAGGCAAAGCTTTTCTATCTTTATCACTCATTTTTTCATGTTCGCGTTTTGCGATTGCTTCTATTGACCATGTTTTTATTTCATCATTATCTTGCAAATTATCATAACTATTTTTTAACGCTCTTAAAATGTAATAAAGAGCAACGCAAGCAAGAGAAACGAGAAAAATGAAAATCAAAATACCGCTTGACCCGAGTGTTTCTAGGTTTTTTGGCGCGGCAACGCGCTCAATGTCATTTTTAGCATACATAACTGCAAGGGTCGTAGAATTAAAAATAACGTGCGCTATTATTGCCGATACAATACTTCCTGAATATTTAACAAAATATCCCCATATTATTCCGGCAAAAATCGTACCTAAAACGATGTGAAATTGTAAATGAAATAAGCCGAATAAAATACCGGAAATAATAACATAATGCCTTATTTTCAAACGCCTGTAAGCGCCTAGCAAGAAACCGCGGAAAAAGGCCTCTTCCATTATCGGAACGAATAATCCCGTTATTAAAAATTGCGCTATAATAGTAATAACGTTGCCCTGCAATTTGACCTGCGGCTCCGGCAATTTTCCGGCAAGTTCATATAATTTCACAGCTATATTTGCAATAAACTGGCTTATAATTAAAACGAGAATTGCGCCGGGTATTATTAATAAGATGTGTTTTAATGAAGGAAGTTTTAAACTAAAAATTTCCCTTAAATTATAATCAGAACTTTTTATATATGCATACGGTATAATTCCAAGAATAATAAATGAAGTGGGTACAATTGAATAGAAGCCAATTGCAAAACTAAATAAAAGCGATAAAATAACGTATAAACAATATATGCCGAGAAAAAATGCGTTAACTTTAAATATTTTTTCGTAATCCATATTTTTCATTTATAATCTCACTTTCTCAATTTCTTCGTCAGGTAATTCTTCCGAAGAATAAATTTTTTGCATTTTATTTTTTTCATGAATTATATCTTTTTCGCCCTTTGTATCCGAGTATCTGGATATAATTTTTGCACATTTTAATAATTCTTCTTCTGTATATTTCCCTATTATTAACCCCGTTGGTCCGGGTATGTCATCAACAGGATAAAGCAGCTCACCAATTTCCTTGTAAAGCTCAATTTCGTTATTTTCGTTTTCGTTTCTTCCCACAATGAATTTCAATTGCGGTGAAATGCGGAAATGTCTTCCCGTTTTTAATAAATTAATATGGCCGTAATTATCTTTTTCGTTGAACATAAAATAATCCCGCACTTTGCCTGTAAAACTTGGTTCGGTTAACAAACATCCGCCGCCGGAAAACGGTTTAATTCTTAGGCGGTGTTCTTTTATTAAATCTTTTTGCCTGCTACGTGAACGCCCTGAAATATCCAATAAATTATCCCTGCTAATAACACCGAGTTTTTCCGGCTCTGTTGGTTCTAATAGCTTTGCGCTTAACGGGCGTAAAACAAAGCCCTTAACACCGGCAATTTTATCAATCCTGTTTAAAGAATGTATATTTTGAGACATTGGTCTTTGCCCTGCAACGTCCCCCGTAATAATAAAATCCGCATCAACAACGTTTAAAAATTTTTTTGCTTTTTTGAGGAAAAAAGCATGGCAATCAATACAAGGGTTAAAATTTTTACCGTATCCATATTCGGGTTTCCGTAAAAGTTTAATATACTCTGTCTGTGCGTCTAAAACGGAAAAAGGAAATTTTAACTTTTTAGTTATTTCCTCTATTTTATCAATTTTCCCGTTTTTTTTCCCTGTAAAAAAAATTGTTTTAATAAAAAGCCCGTGTAATTCTATTCCTGCTTCAAGTGAAATTTTGGCCGCAAGTATGGAATCAATACCTCCGGAAATCAAAATAACGGCTTTTTCACGCATAAACTCCCTCATAATAAAAACTGCTAAATAACAATAACGAATTCGTTTATAATGGTCAACCTTAAACAAAAATGATGAAAAAATGCGTTTTTTTTATTTTTTTTTGTTTTATAATAAAGAAAAAGCGAAAAATAATTGTTAATAATTCTGTTGATTTTTTTGGAGGAATTATGTGTGAAAATTATTTTTGGTTTGTTTTATCATCCGTGCATGGACTAGGCATTAACGGTCTTATAAAAATTTATAAAAAATCCAGAGCAATAGGTATTAATGCGAATGAAATTGCACTATTATCCCCGGAAGATTTATCAAATGATTTTGATATTGAACTTGATACTGCTTCAAGAATAACAAAAAACTTTCATTCCGCAGAACTTAAAAAAATGTATGAACTTATGAAATCCCGGGGGATTAAAATTTTAATGCCGGAAGATGTAAATTATCCTAAAAAAATCTATGAAATATATAAATATCCGCCCTTGCTATATGTAAAAGGCAACGCAGAACTTTTAAATAAGCCGGCAATAGGCATATCCGGTTCCCGAAAAGCCGGGGAACAGGGCAAAAAATATTCTTATGAACTTGCTAAAAAAGCAACAAAAAATTCTCTCGTAGTAGTAAGCGGTTTTGCGCGCGGAGTTGACGAGTATGCGCATTACGGTTCGGTTTCTAACGGGGGAGAAACAATAATAATTCTTCCAACCGGAATGTATACCCATTGGAATAAAAATGCGGTTTTTGAAAACGAGGAATCCTGCTGCACAATTTCAATGTTTTTCCCTACAATGAAATTTAGTAAATGGACAGCATTAACGCGCAATCACCTTATTGCCTGCTTGTCCGATTTGATTTTCATAGTAGAGGCAGATAAACCCTCGGGGTCATATATGCAAGGAAAAATAAGTTTAAAATTCGGAAAACCGACTTTTGTCTTCCAGCGAAATTATAAAGGCAATATAAGGTTAATTGAAAAAGGCGCTGTACCCGTTAAAATAAATACTGTAGATAAAATCTTTAATTACTTGGAATTTTTTTTCCCTTCAATTAATTTTACACAAAATAAGTATGAGGTAACGGAAATATGGGAAGTCAAAGCGGTCTGAAAATAAATACAAAGTTATTTTTTAATTGTGGGGGGCGGCTAAATTTTACTAAAAAAGATGGAGAAAACTATATTGAACAAGCTGAAAAAGCATATAAAACGATAAAAAAAGGGGATTCAAATCTCCTTTATGATAAAAATACTTTAATGACCGGATGGATAAATTTACCTGAAAATTATTTAAGCGAAAATAGTGATTTTTTAGGTAAAATTAAACAAGCTGCGGAAAAATTTACGGAAAACATTGACGCGTATATCTCCGTTGGCACCGGAGGGTCATATTTAGGCCTTGAAGCCGGGGTTAATGCAATATTACCCGATTACTATAACCTACTGTCAAGAAACGAAAGGAGATGCCCCGAGGTCTACTTTGCCGGAAACCACATGGACAGCGATTCAATTTTCGCGTTACTGAAATGCTTACATGGCAAACAAATAGGTATAAACGTTATTTCTAAATCCGGTACAACTACGGAAACAGCAGTTGCTTTTCGGATATTAAAAAATTTCATTAAACAAAACCAATGCGCACCGGAAAAATTCATCATTCTTACAACGAATAAAACATCAGGGGCTTTACAAAAGCTGATTAAAGAAAACGATTTTAATTCTCATTTTTTCGATGATAAAACTTTAGAAAAATTTCATATCCCAAATGATATTGGTGGAAGGTTTTCCGTTACTTCTCCGGTAGGTTTATTCGGATTGGCGGCGGCGGGGATTGATATCCATGCATTTATTAGCGGAGCTTATGAAATGCAAAAAATAATCCATGATACTCAATTTGATGAAAATCCCGCTTTTATCAGAGCGGCATTAAGAACAGGAATTCAGGATAAAACAGCTAAAATAGAAAACATAGTAAGCGCTCAAAAATCACTTTACGGGTTAAGCAGATGGTCGAGGCAATTATGGGCAGAGTCCGAAGGAAAGAGAGAAAAAGGGATGTGGGTATCACACGGTTTTTATACGGAAGATGCTCACAGCATAGGGCAATTAATTTCCGACGGGCCTAAAAATATAACCGAAACGTTCTTAACCCTTGAAAAACCCGAGAATGAAATCCCTATTCCCAGGGACAAAAAAGCAAATGACGGTATTGGTCATTTGAGTAATGAAGGTAAAAACGTATCTTTTATTAACGAATGCGCAATAAAAGGGCTTAAATACGATCATTATAAAAAAAACGTACCCGTTTTTGAATATATTTTTCCGGAAATAAACGCGTTTGTTTTAGGCCAATATTTTCAATGTGAAATGAATGCCTGTTTGATTTCCTGTTTGATGCAAGGGCTTAACGGCGTAACTCAACCCGGTGTAGAAGGATACAAAAAAGCCATGTTTGCTTTATCGGGCAAGCCCGGATATGAAGAAGAAAGAAAGGAAATACTTGACTATTTTGATGATAAATAAAAAACTCAGAAGAGAACCGCAAACAC
>CAYUYT010000020.1:15948-28522 GCA_964449345.1 uncultured Spirochaetia bacterium
GTCGCTATTTGAAATAATTTTTTATATATAAGCGATAGAAAAAATCCAATAGGTCTGCTTTTACGTTAGCATCATTTGCAAATTCGGTTTCTGCGTATTGTTCGGCTATAAAAATAAAATTTTCCATTGCCATGCTTAGTAAATTTGTAACGTTAACGCGGGGAAATAACTGTCTTTCCGTTTTGGTTTCAAAAAATATGTGACTGAAAACTTTATCTAATTTTTCGCTGCCGTTTCTATAATAGCGGAAAGCTTCAACATTATTAATATTTTTATATGAAGAAATATAATCTTTGCATTTTATAGACTCATTAAACTTATTTACAAAATCAAGATACAAATGAAGTTCTTCACGCAAATCTTCAAGTGGACACGCATTATAAATTTTTTCAATTTCTATCAAACCTTTTTTAATATTCCGGCGAACATCACCGAATTTCAAGCGCCCTACACCTTCAGTTCGCAAACCGCGTTTAAAAAGTTTATATTGATAATAGACAAACATTGCTTCGTCGATAAAATCCTTTTTTAATTTAAACGCTCTTGAAACTTCGCTAATTACATTTTGGCGTTTTTCCGCGGCGCGTTTAAGCTCCTCATAACTCGGATGATTCTCATAATAAGAAGTTTTTTGTTTTTTTTGGTCTTCATTTTTATGAGTATGAGTGAATTTATTAAAATCAGTTCCGGAAAAAAAACCGCCTTTTTTAAAAAGATTTTTTAAATATTCAGAAAGTGTGGGTCCTGTTTTACTACTCGTTGCACCTGGGTTTTTCTTAAAGTCAATCACCATTTGATAAGCCATATTTATATCGCTCATTTTTCTATGAGCCCAATCAAGATTATCCGGATTAGCATCGGGGTGAAACTTTTTAGCAAGTAATTTAAAAGCCCGGTTAATTTCTTCTATTTCTGCGCTAGACGAAACTCCCAGTATCCTGTATGATTCGTATATATCCATTATAAAAAAATCTTACCAACAACTAATAATACGGTCAAACTATTTTCACGCTTAATAATAAAAACTAAGAAAATTATTCAAACTTAATGGCAAAAATATTATTCCATATTTTCAACAAGGGCTTTGCCGAACTCTGACGTTTTTAATACTTTCACGTCTTTGCGTTCTCCGGCCAAATCCTGTGTTACAAGTCCTTTCTTAATACACTTAGCCACCGCGTTATCTATTTTTTTCCATGCTTCTTTCCAGCCAAGGTATTTAAACATCATGGCACCGGATAAAATCAAAGAAGACGGATTCATGGTATCAGTGTTCGCAAATTTTGGCGCGCTCCCGTGTGTAGCTTCAAAAACAGCCGTGCCGTCGCCTATATTACCACCCGGAGCAAGTCCAAGACCACCTACCTGGGCAGCTAAAAAATCAGAAGCATAATCACCGTTTAAATTCGGGGCAACTACAATATCATAATCTTCGGGATGCAGCAATAATTGCTGAAATAAGTTATCCGCAATCCTATCTTTTATTACAATTTTATTTTCGGGCAAGTTACCGGAATATTTTTCATATAATTCATCCTCGGTAATTACCTTGCCGTCAAACTCATAAGCTGCGAGTTTATATCCCCACTCCTTAAAAGCGCCTTCGGTATATTTCATAATATTACCTTTATGCATTAAAGTTATGCTTTTATAATCTTCTTCAAACGCGTTATTTATTGCCTTCCTAACTAGACGGCGAGTTGCTTTTCTGGACATAGGTTTAATGCCAATACCCGAATCAAAAGGAATGTGTAAATTATAATTATTGTTAAGGTGTTCTATTATACGTTTACACTGTTTTGTTTCGGCTTCCCATTCAATTCCTGCATAAACGTCTTCCGTATTTTCCCGATAAATTAATATATCAACTTTTTCAGGATGGCGAACCGGTGAAGTAACTCCTTCGTAATATTTTACAGGCCTTACACAAGCGTATAAATCGAGTTCCTGCCGCAAAGTAACGTTTAAAGAACGGTGCCCGCCCCCAACCGGAGTTGTTAAAGGGCCTTTTATAGAAACAACGTATTCGTTTAAAGCAATGAGAACATCATCGGGAAAAATATTTTTATATATTTCGTATGCCTTTTCTCCTGCATAAATTTCCATCCATTCAATCTTTTTCTCGTTGCCATAAGCCGCTTCAACTCCGGCATTAAACACAGGCATTGCCGCGTTCCATATATCAGGACCAATACCGTCCCCCACAATATATGGAATTATAGGGTTATTCGGTACAACAAGCTGACCTTGCTCATACCGTATTTTTTCTCCTTGTTCGGGAATTTTAATTTTATCTGAAAGTTTAAGTTTCATGAGAACTCCTGTTGTAAATTTGATTAGTTTTAGGTAAAAGTAAGCTAAATTTACGCAAAGCGTTGTTTTTAGGCAACTTTTTATTTTCTAAAACGTCATACGCGTTTCTAAAAGAAAAGTCCTGTAGTCTTTATATGAAGTATCGTAAAAACGCTTTGCTATTCCCACAACTTGCAGATTTTCGCTCCATATAAAACCAATTTCTGCGGTTAACAAACAATTTTGCATAAAATTAGAAGTGGATTTAAAAAAATCGATTTTTTCATAAACAAAACGCAGATGAAATTTCCATAGTGTGCCTTTAACTGAAGTTATAGCAAAATAAATTTTATCCGTTGTTTTATTTGAATTGCTCATAAGCAGGTATCTTATATTAATTTGAAATGCATTAGTTATATAAAATAATAATGAGAGGTGAAATCCGATTTTATCCTCTTCATCTGTAGATTCCATAATTCTGTTTGCTTTTTCTTTTCTTGATATGAAGTAAAATGCATCCATCCATTCAGGCGTAAATCCTTTTTGGTTAAAAACAATTCCAAAGTCAATTTTCATAATTTTCAATACATCAATTTCTATTGCGAATTGAAATGAAAAAGCTTTTAAAAAATTAAATCCCGCGCCAGTTGAGTCGTAATCCGGCAAACTTGCAGCCCCTTGCGCAGAATCGTCAGAATAACGAAATCCGTAATCTGCAATATCAATTTTGAGTTTTACAATTGTACTTTGAGACCAATAAACCGGAATTCCCATATCAATTCCTACGGCAAATATTGAAGGGTTTTTTCTATTTGTTACCGTAGGATTTGCATCAAAGGAACACGTTATGCCCATTTCAAAATCTTTTGACGCATTATTTCTTTTATATAGGGGCTTTATGTATAACCTGTAGCCCTGAATATCTGCAACGTTGATATCAGCTATAAACCCCTGAAAACCGAATAATCCCGAATTAAGATTGAAATATAAACCGCTTCTTCTAATCATAGGAAAACTTTCAACGTTATTTAAATTTCTCACAATAAAACCATTCCCGATTGAAAAACGTTTCAATTTTCCTATTAAAAAATAATAATTATCGTTTTTATTTCCGAATTTTATCCTTTCTATTTTAATCAACAAATCCCCCAAAGCGTCTTGCGTTGATTTAAAATCCCATTCAGAATAATTTCCCCATTTCGACGGATAATAAGCACGGTTGTATCCGTCTAAGTAAAACGGGATATAAAGGGCAATGCTAAAATCTTTATAAAAAAACTCAGGCATTAATGATGCCGAAAAGTAACTATTATATTGCAATTGTACCGCTCCGAAGCCGGCATTAAAACGAAACCCAGTTTCTTTTTCCTTTTTAATTTTTTTCACAACGCTTTCTTCTCTTTTAAACTCTTCAAGCGTTATTTCTTCTTTTTTAATTTTTTTTATTTCACGTTGTTTGAATAACTCTTTATCCACAAATAATTCTTCGTCATCAGCCGTTAAAATAGGTGCATTTGTCTGGTTTATTAAATTGGTCAAAACGACTTTATCCGTTGTACCCAAAGTAATGAGGTCAATATTCTGCCAGCCATCAACGTTGCTTCCCGTTTTTATGCTTCCTTTTACGCAAATAACCGTAGTTTTATTATACTCAACAAAAAATTTTAATATAGAGTCTTTTGCTTCAACTTTTGCTGTTGGAGATTTTAGAGTAATGCTTTGTTCCGGTGATTTTTGGTCAATTGCGCAAACAAAATTTCCCCCTGAAATAAAAACGCCCACTTTACCGTCTTGTGTTTCCTTTATTTGAAAAGTTGAGCTGGATAAAATTTTTAATATTGCAGTATTTTCAAATTCAATTTTTAATAAACTTCCCGGAGAAGTTCTTACGCTATCTTCTGCGTTTACTATGTCATCCTTTTTAAGCGCAACGAAATCCTGTGAATTTTTACGCTTGATTTCACATTCTCCTTTTATGTAGGTAACTTTAGCTTTTGAATAAATATTTAAATTTATAGCAAGAAATAAAATAATAAATGGAAACAAATTTAGCTTTGACATTAAAACGTTATCCTTGTTTCAAACATAAAAACTTCATTTTCCATGGGTACGCCGTCAAAATCCTCAGTAAAAGATTTTATATATATTATTGCCATTTCAACATGAGACGTTATTACAACGGAGGTTTCTATTGTAAAAAAAGTGTACATATCAGTGATATTCAATACGTTGTTTGAATCCATTTGAACTTTATCAACTACGAAACGCATTGCCACTCTGTCCGACAAAACACCCTGCTTCATAAAGAAACCGAACTGAAAATGGGGCTTGGCTTTTATTTCACCGCCTATAAACATTTCAAAAGTCATAAAAAATCCAATTTTTCTTTTAAGCCATGAATTTTTAAACTCAAAAAATATACTGTATCCCTGTCCGGCATTATTCAAATGATCCATATATGAACTGTTAGCGTTACTACCCCAATATGACAGCTTTTTTTGAACATCCCATTGCATAGTTACAATAGGTGCCATATAACCTTTATTAATTATCCTAAATTCAAACGCGTAAAAGACAAAGCCCTGTGCAATATCACCTGTGATGCCGAAACTGTGCCCGGACCCTTTTGAAACGATATTACCGTAAGAATAATAACCACTCATGCTGATACCTTTTGAACGTAAAAAAGGCACTCTTACGTCTAATGAATGGGCAAGAATTTTTTCGTTGCCGTCATACAAAGCATAACTTTCATTGTTATGCCTGTCTTTATCATATACATCAGTTTCAGCGACGAAAACGTAGCTAATTTCGGCTTTTCCTATAATACTGTTTTTATAATCAGTCAAACCGAATGGCCGCAGTATAAATCTGCCGCCGAATAAATCCAAATCGATTATATCCGAAGTAAATCCCTCAACCCCAATCCAGTCGAAATCGGCTTTAAACTCGGCGCCGGATTTCTTCATATCGGGAGAATAAAGATTATTATTATATCTGTAAACAATAAACCCGTTGCCTAATGTATAATCATGCAACCTTCCAATGTGAAAGAATATGGGAGTTTCATATTCATCTCCCAGCACTAAAAACAAAATTTTACCCGGATAAGCTGCGGCTTTTGTCCATTCTTCGTTTCTAATATCACCCGCATCATGAGCCGGATAAGGCGATTCATAATAGTCTGACGCGTGAACTTCTAAGTTTAAATCAAGGGCAAGCATAAAGTGTTTATATTTAATAGCAGGCTGTAACCTAAAATATAAGTATGACAGCTTATTCATTACATAGTGCCCGGCAATTGTTCGTATATTAAAATTTAATTTACCCCCCGTTCTTTTTTCTTTATCCTTTAAATAATCCTGAATTCTTTTTATCTCTGATAATTTTTTATTATCCTTTTTTTCTTCTTCAACGGGTTCGGCAGTTCTTGATGGGTAATCCGGTAAATCTCTACCGGGTTCTGGCTCTGTGTTTTTATTTTGAGTCGTGGGCTTGTCAGCGTTTTTTTTCCCCGGTTCTTTTATATCTTTTTTTTCAGCGCTATAAATATTAGGAGTTATAAACGTTGCAATTAAGGATATTAATATTATAAACCGCAGAATATAGCTTGGCATATATTTCTCCATTTACTTACGCTAGCGCCATAATTATTTTAACGCATAAAAACGCGTTGTTTTAAATATAATGTTTTATAGTATTTAACGCAAAACCGCTGTTCTATTAATAGTAAAATAAAAGACACATATACGTTATTTTTTGCTTTTCTAATTAAATTATCGAGTCAATTAATATTAATCGGCGAAAATTTAAAAAAAATTAAAAAATATTTTTTTTATTTGCAAAAATATATGAAAAAATTAGAAAACTCATTGACAAAAACTATTCATTCCTTAATATTTAATGTAAACTGTTAAAAATATATCTGGGAGAGGGAACATGGATATAGGGCATCTTATCACTTTTATTGTAAGTTTTCTGGTTATTCTTTTATTTAGAAGAATTGACCGTAACAAAATGCAATTATCTAAAATCAGGAAACAAACCGATACTTTCAAAGAAGATTTTGAAAAACTCGCTGAAAAAAAAGCTATGGAGTTTAAAGATAAAACTCTTGAGCTTGACACATTAATTACAAAATCCAAAAACATAATAAATTTAATGAACAACCAGTTGTCTTTTGTTAATGACAAACTCGAAGAACTTCAAAGCGGGGAAGGAATAGTAAGCGTATTAAGCGAACGCCTTGAAGCTTTGAACGAAATCAGCGATGAAGTAGAAGAAAACATCAAGGAAATTCAGCACGAAGAAAAAATCATCAAGCAAATTACCGAAAGTGTGCGCACTCTACGTACTGATACAAAAGAATTGAGAGAGGAATTGCCACAAATAAGGCAGGAAGCTTTTAATGCTTTTGATGAAAAACTTGGCGAAACAATTCATGATTATGAAAATAAAATCGAACAATGGCTAGAGGAGAAAAATCAAAATCTTGACAATGTAGTTTCAAACGCTGAAGTAAAAATGGACAGGGTTAATATGCATTACAGGGCAGCTTTGAACGAAATGACAAATGAAAGCACGAACAATTTGGACAAATTAAACCAGGACATGGCTTCGGTAAAAGGCGATATAAACGAGGTCAGGGACAGCATAATGTCCGAACTAAACGACAAGTTTGCTAAGTTTTCAAGTCTTGTGGACAACCAAAGAGCAAAATCAGCAAACGAGTTTGCTTTCCTTGAAGAAAAAATGAACTCACTTGAAGTTAATTATCAACAGCAGGCTGAAGAACACGTTCAGTCCATAAAAACGAGAATAAATAAATATGAGAACCTGCTAGAAAACATTGATAAAAACGCAAACGAAGCAGAACGAAAACTTCTAAGCCGCCTTGAAACACGGCTGGAAAAAATAAACGAAAATGCGGGTGAGAAAATCGAACTGGTTTATAAAAACATTAGAGAAGCGGAAAACGATTTGCAGGCAAAAGTATTCTCATTAAACGGAGTCATAGAGGACGATATTGCAAAAGTACGCACTCAGATGGAAAACGAAAAGAACGAACTATTCAACCATTTTAAAATTGCAAACGATAAAGTGGATAAATCTTTAACAGAACAAAGGTCAATTTATCTTGAAGAAATTGACAAGCTTAAAAAGATTTTAAACGATGAAAAAGATAATATTATTAAAAATTACAAAAATATTGATAAAAAAGTATCCGCTCTAACAGATAAAGCAGATCATAGAGTGGGCAAAGAAATGGAAACCTTTTCACAATACATCGACAAACAAATGGGCGATGCAAAATCTTATTTCGAAAATTCTGCTAAACAAGTGGAAGACGAGAGAAAGCGTAAATTCGAATACATGAGCAAATTAAAAACCGATGCTAATAACCATTTCGGATTAATCAGGCAACAAATGGAAGATGAATTTAAGAAAAACGAAGAAACCCTAAATAATTTCCTTGACGAATTTAATAAAACGCTTATCAACGAAAAATCATTCCTTAATGACGAAGTTATAAAAATTAAAGCGTTTCAGGAAAGCGCACTTTCAGATAATTCTAAAAAAATTCAGGAACAGCTTAAAGACGTTTCTATTAACATTGATAAGCAAAGAAGCGTGGTTTTCTCGCGGTTCAACGAAATTAAAAGCGAAATGGAAGAAATGGTTAAAGATACTAGATCAAAACTCGTTAATGAAGTTGAAAACATAAAATCAAACTTGCATAACGAAAACAGCAAAGCGCTTGCTAATTTCAAACATCACGAAAACGGGCTGCAGGAAAACATTTTCAAGCTTAAAGAAAACGTTGAACTGGAAATGAAAGAAATAAGCAAAAGCTTAAACACAAGAAAAAGCGAAATAGAACAAAACTACAAAGCATTAAACCAGAGAATTAGCCAATTTATAGAAGCGGCTAAAAATAAACTCGATAACGATACGGAAGTATTCCACAAACAATTTAATGAAACGAGAACAGGGCTTGAACGTGAGGTGGAAACCGTTAAAATTAGCGTGCACAGCGTAAAAGCTGATTTAATTCAAAAAGTGGAAAATGAAATTGACGTTTTCAAAAGCCATTTCGATGAAGACAAACATGAAATGCAAAAAGATATTGAAAGAATACAACAAACAATCTTGAATCTTGATGAACAATTTAAGCAAACACTCAATATCAGGACAGAAACTTTCTCTAAAGAAGTGGAAGCGAATAAAAATAAATTCAACGAAGATTTCAACAGATTAAAAGCCTCGCTTTCTAACCTAAAAGGAATTATGAACGAAAAACTTCACAAAGACCTTGACGAACTTAAAAACCAATTACAAGGTGAAAAAGGATATTTAAAACAAGAAGTAGATGCGGCAAAAGATGACTTAAAGTCTCATTATGATAAAGCCGTTGTCCAGCTATCCGAAGAATTAACATCCGTGCAAGACGAGCTTTATAATTCAAAACGTTCGCTTGAAAAAGACATTGAGAACGCAAATAAAAATATTGAGCACGTTAATGACCTTGCTAAAACCAGCGCAGAACGGGCAAAGGAAATAATTCAATCAACAATTGAAGAAAAAGAAGGCGTTTTCCATGAAAGAATTGCAGGGCTTTTCCAAACTCTGCAAAAATCTGAAAACCAATCGCAAGAATTCCTTGAAAACGCTGTTAACAATTTAAACAATGACATTGAATCCAAAAAAGATGAACTAAACGAAAAAGTTAAAGACGTTAAATACATCGTTGATGATATAAAAAGCAATTACACAAAAGAGCTTGACAACTTAATTATCAATATGAAAAATCACTTTAACAAAACGGATTCCGAATATATGCTCAAACACAAAGACTTAATGAAGGATACTGACTACAAAATCAAGCAAATGAACGAAGAGCTTGAAAACGTTAAAGGAAACTTCAAATTCATTGCTGATAAAGCTCTAGGCGAAGTGGACAGACGCATTAACGATTACAAACTTGAAGTATCCCGGACACTTGAAACAATCGAATCGGAAATTAAAGACAAAGAGCTTAACATTTCAACCGAGCTTGAAGATAGAAAAGAAAATTTCAACCGAGAACTAAACGATATTGAAGGTAAAATCTACAACTTAAAAGAAATGCTCACTAAAGACGTAGGAAGGGCAGCGGATGATCTTAAAAACGCGTTTAACTTTATGGAACGCGATTATAAAGAAAGAAACGACACATTCATAAATAAAACGGAACAAAAAATCAACGAACTGTCAGAAGAAATTGACAGAATACGCTATGAATCTACGGAACTTGAAAGCTCATTAACGCAACAAGTTAAAGATAAAATAGACGAATATAAAATGCGAATCAAAACGGATATGGAACAGTTTGAAGAGCAAAATAATAAAAAACGAAATGAAGCGGAAAGCGTTATTAACGAACGCTTAAAAGAAATTCAAACGAACATAAACGAGTTTGAAAACAACATCGCTAAAATTCAGGATAAAATCGAAGCAAGAGCAAGAAACCGTATCGACGAGCTTGAAAGCGAAATCAGCGTTCTTGAAAACCGAATCGACGAATTTGCAAAAGAAACAAAGATTATCAAAAAAGCAGATAAGTTCGTTGAAAAGGTTGACTCGGATATTGAAAGATTCCAGAATTACCTAAGCAAAATAAAAGAAGAAAAAGCAGAGCTTGAAGAGTTTGAAAAACGAATGAAAGTTCTCCAAAAAGAAAATCATCTCGTCAGTCAAAACTTAACAAACTTAAAAGCGCGCAACGGTGAAATAAATTATCTGAACGAACGTATTATCGAAGTAATGCAAAAAAGCGATGAACTAGAAATAAGAATTGCAAAAATAAATAAAGACGCAACACTCGTTGATAAAATTGAAGACCGTTTAGATAACTTAAATAACTTCCACGCTGAACTTGAAGAAAAAATACTTGCCCTGTCAGACAAAGAAAAAGAACTCTCGGCAACCATGGAATCAATGAATCAGGCAGAAAGTTTTGCAGCAACGTTAACAGACCAGCTTGAAAACTTACGACATGAGTTTGTAACAATGGACAACAGAAACGAAGATATAACCAAGCGTTTAAAACAAGTTGAAGCGGATATGCAAAGAGTCGAAGCAGGCGAAGACATGATTGAAGACGCAATAGACAGATTTAAAGAAATGGACAGCTATGCAAAACACATTGACGAAAGAGTCTCTCAGTTAGATACAATGAGAAAACGCCTTGATGCAATGGAAATGAACCTTGAAGATTTAACAAGGCAGACTCAAGGACAGCTGGATAAACTTTACGCGGCTTCAAGCATTGCTTTTGAAGATAACGGCGGAAACGGAAATCAGGAATTTGACTTACTGCATTCACAGGAACAAAGCAAAGACAACCGTGATGCAGTGCTAAAACTTTATCAAAGAAACTGGAACGCCGAGCAAATCTCAAAACGGCTGAATATAAGTTTATCAGAAGTTAACTTAATAATTTCTTCTGCAAAACGTTCAAGACAATAAATATAAAATTTTTATTATAAAATTATGCAGAGACGTCCAAGGGGGCGTTTCTGCTGTCTTTAAACGGTAGTGTAAAATTTAAAATAATTAACTCTTCTAAACCCAGAATAATTTTGATAAACACATTCATTTTAGTAATATTCACACATGAAAAAAGTAATTTGTTTGTTCGGTCCGACAGCAACGGGTAAAACCGATGTTTCCATTCAAACTGCAAAAAAATTTAATCTTGAAATAATCAGCGCGGATTCAATGCAAGTATACCGTGAAATGGACATAGGAACTGCAAAAATTTCTGAAAAACAAATGCAAGACATTAAACATCACCTTATCAATATAAGAAATCCAGACGAATACTTCTCAACTATGGAGTTTTTTAACATTTGCACCGGATTAATTAATCAAAACCATGAACAAAACCGACCCGCTTTCGTTGTCGGGGGAACGGGACTATATTTTAAAGCTTTATTTAACGGAATGGCCCCCGGACCGGGTAAAAACCCCGGACTACGCGCAGAACTTGAACAAAGTTTTAAAAACGATAATCTTGCCTTATACCATGAATTAAAAAACTGCGACCCGGTTTATGCAAAACGCGTTCACCCTAATGATATGAAACGCGTTGTACGTGGACTTGAGGTTTATAAAACAGGAGGCAAACCCCTTTCATCTATTGAAAATTCCCTCCCTGATTACGATTATCTGAAAATAGGAATCCTGCCCCAACGCAGTAAGGTTTATGAAAAAATAAACCGCAGGTGCTGTGAAATGGTTGAGAAAGGTTTAATAAAAGAAACGGAAAAATTAATCGAAAAATACGGGGAAAATCATAACGCGTTTAATGCAATCGGTTATTCCCATGCCATAAAATTTTTACACGGAGAATATGACAAGAACGAGTTTTTACGTTTATTTAAACGCGATACACGCCGCTTTGCTAAAAGACAGTATACATTATTCAAACGCTTTAAGGACGTTTTTTGGCTCACTACACCGGATAAAGAAAAAATTTTCAAAGCTGTACAAAGATTTTTATACGAATAAAATTTATACAATTTTTCCTTACCCTATAAACATTTATTTATAGAAAATTAAAACAATTTAATATTATACTATTTCGCTTAAAACTATAGAATACTAATTAGCGTTAAAATATAGAAATTTATTAAAACAACCGAGTGCTTAAACAAAGACAAATCCCTCTAAATCCACCTTCAAATAAAGGGGGACTTGAGGAGAAGAGAAAACGAGCACATTGTAGAGGCGACAATGGCCATTGTCGCCTCTATTGGCAGGTAACGTACCTGCCCTACGGCTAGCTATCTTAAATTCATAATCACAACGTATAAAAAAATCCGCCCTCTTTACTTAAAGGGTGCAGGAGAAGAAAACTATTTGCGATAAAAAACAGGGGGATTTCTCTTTACTCATCTGTTTCGCGGATTTTGTGGTAAAATAAGAAACACTAATATTTATACAAAACAAAAGAAACATGAAATTATTTAAAAATCCCAAATTAAAACGGGAAAGAAGAGTAATATTTACATATTATCCATATTGTTTCAAATATTTTTTACAAAAAAACCGTTTATTAAGTAAACCCGCCATTTTACTTTATTATAATAAATGAATAAATGTATTTATATTGTGATTTTTTTATAAAATAAATAATACGCACACTATAGTATGCATAAAAATATACACTTTCGCACACTAATAAATCAATGCTACCTATAGCGTGTAGATTTTATAAGTATTACGAATATAATATATA
>CAYUYT010000021.1:0-9104 GCA_964449345.1 uncultured Spirochaetia bacterium
AATACACCGATTGCGCCCGGGTCCATTCTTTTCGTTCCGAACAAATTAGCCGCACAAATACGCGCCTCCATTGTTGCAATAGAAGCGAGTTTCAAAGCAATGGGTTTGCCCGTGAAAAAGGATTTGTCCTCGGAGCAATCTCCGCAGGCGTATATTTTCGGGTCGTTTGTGAGCATATATTGGTTAACTTTAATCCCGCCCGTTTCGCCGACTTCAAGGCCGGCATCTTTTGCAAGATTAACATTAGGTGCTGCACCGACTCCGATAATGACCGCATCAGCATCAATGGTTTTGCCGTTTTTAAGTTTTACCCCCTGCACTTTTCCGTTACCCGTAATTTCATAGACTTCCTGACCTGTGAATAAATTAATACCTTCGTTTTTCAAATGTTCTTCAGCGGGCAAAGCGAATTCTTTGTCAAAAGTAAGCATTAAACAATGAGGAAGGCGTTCAACAATAGAAATATTCATATCGCTTCCTTTTTTGCATTCGTCCGCAAACTCGACACCGATAAAACCTCCGCCGATAATAACGAGGTTTTTAAATTTCTTCATTTTTTCGTGCATTTGTTTCAGATAATCATAATCTTTGTGTATAAAAAATACGTTTTCTTTATCTATTCCTTTTATGGGCAGTGAAATCGGGGATGACCCGGTAGAAAGAACGAGGCGTTTGTAGGAAAAAGCGTTACCGCTTTTACATTTGATAGTTTCATTTTCCCTGTCAATTTCCGTTACTTCATCTTCAAGTAATTTAATATTGCCGTTTTCATACGGTGCATCCGGCATTAAGTTTTTGTCAACATCGTCTAATATCCCGAAAATATACGGAATACCGCACGGCACAGGTACTTTCTCATGCTTTCTTATTAAGAGTATAGATTTATCCGGGTAATGCCTTTTCGCTGTAATAGCAACGGTTCTCCCCGCTGCACTTGCTCCGACAATAATTATATCGTATTGTTTCATTAAAAAACCTCCGCTTTAATTTTATATGGGCATATGACCATATAAAAAATACTTTAATTACTATGCAAAAACAAATTTAAATTATTTAATATTTACCAATAACGGGTAAAAAATGTTAACCTTTAGCTTGAGTTAAAAATTACGTTATTTTATAATAAAAGTGTTTAATTTATTGTTTATAAAAAAAGCAAAGTAATGATTACTTGCTTGACAAACGCTTAATATTGGTAGATATTTTAAGTGTAACATTACGGGAGTTTTTATGTATAATTCAGAGAAAAACGACAAGGAAAAAATCTTACAGCTTATCACTTTTAGCGTAGACAAAGAAGAATACGGCATCGGCGTTTTAGAAGTTGAGGAAGTGATACGCCTGCCGGAAGTTCAAAAACTTCCCAAATCACCGCCGTGGTTAAAAGGCATAATCAGCTTGCGCGGCGAGGTAATTCCCATTGTTGATTTACGCATTAAATTCGGACTGCCGGAAAATCAGACAGATAATTACAAGCGTTGTATTAACGTTAGCATTAACGAAAAAAAAGTGGGCATGATTGTTGATAAAGTTTCTAAGGTGATTAGGGTACCTAGAGACGAGATTAAAGAAGCGCCTAATTTTTCATCTTACGTTAGCCATGAATATATCCGCGGTATAATTACAATGAAAGAGCGAATGATTATTCTCCTTGACGTTGGGTTTATTTTTTCCGATGAAGAAATGTCGCATATATCTACGGCAGCGGGCGCAGCGGTTAAATAAAAAATTAGTTATTAATTTGAATAGGAAAAAAATTATGAATAATATCAAAGAGTTTGAAGATATATCTGAAGAAAATGAACAAGATTTAGACGAAAATATTTTTTCGACCTATTCCCAAGCAGTAATTTGGGGTACTGATTGGACAGCTGAAACAATATTGAATCAATTAAGAAAAGGTAACATTGATTTAAATCCAAATTTTCAAAGAAGAGAAGCGTGGAATGAAATAAAAAAAAGTAAATTTATTGAATCAATTATTTTAGGATTACCAATACCCCCAATAATTCTCGCCCAAAAAAAAGATAAAAAAGGCTCTTATATCGTTATTGATGGTAAACAAAGATTACTAAGTATAAGAAGATTTTGCGCTAATCACAATATAGAAGATGATGAAAAATTTGAAACTTTGCATTTAAAGGGTTTAGAGGTTTTAAAAAATTTGAATAGGAAAAACTATGTTAATTTAGATGACCCTGAATTACTAGATTTCAAAAACAGTTTTGATAACCAATCAATTAGAACAATCGTTATTAAAAACTATCCAAATGAAGAATTTTTATACACTGTTTTTCTTCGTCTTAACACCGGAAGTCTGCCTCTTTCTCCACAAGAACTAAGACAAGCATTACATCCGGGACCATTTTTAGATTTTGCAGACGAATATTCTATTGAAAGCAATGGATTAAAAACAATTTTGAACATTTCTAAACCTGACTATCGAATGAGAGATGTCGAATTATTAATAAGGTATTTTGCTTTCAAATATTTTTTTCCTGAAAACTACCATGGTAAATTGAAAGATTTTTTTGATTTAACTTGTAAAAATTTAAATCAAAAATGGGAATCAGATAGACAAGAAATTATTGGTGAAGCAAAAAAATTAGAAAATGCAATAAATACTACAATATCAATATTCGGTGAAAAAAATGCCTTTAGCAAATTCGAAGATAATTCTTATACATCTAGATTTAATCGGGCATTATTTGATATTATGGTATATTATTTTTCAAATGAAAACATTGCTCAAAGCGCACTTAAACAAAAAGAAGCAATTAAAGAAAAATTTGAAAAAACAATCATGGAAAAGGATAATTTTCGAAGTTCAATAGAAAGTTCAACTAAAAACATACAAAACATTAACATACGATTTAAAATATGGGGAGAGATTCTAAAAGAAACAACCAACTTAAATATAGATATACCACAAGTAAGAGAAAAAGCATTGGCTGAATAATAGAATAATGGAAAATGTTAATTCTGATAGGTTTAATAAACTTCAAAATCGCATTAAAAATATTGAAAAAAATTTGTATGTAGAATCTAAAATTGACTTTAATTACACAGAAGAAGAAATTGACAGACTTAGGGGGTATATATTATTAGTTCATGCCGAAATTGAAGCATTTCTTGAAGATAGAGCAATTGAAACATTAAATAGAGCAATTGAAGATTGGAAAAAAAACAATAAATATAATATTGTGTTAGTTTCGTTAATTTTTCATATGCAAAAAAAAATTGAAAATATTGAAAAGAAAAACATTAAAAACCTTGAAAGTGGTATTTATTATTTTTTAAAACAATACAAAAAAAATGTAATTGAAAAAAACCATGGTATAAAAAAGGATAATATTTTATCAATTTTATCTCCTATTGGATTAACTGAAAACGACATTGATGAAACTTGGTTAAATACAATGGAAAGTTTTGGGCTTTTACGCGGAGAAATTGCTCACTCTTCTTCATATAAAACGACCCAAATATTAGATCCCAAAGCCCAAAAGAATGAAATTGAAGTAATAATAGAAGAAATAAAAAAAATTGATTTGGTTATAAATTCACTAATTCTATCTTAAATAAAAAAAGACACGTTATATCGCAATATTTAGACCGTTTTTGTGTATTATAATAATATGAAAAAAATAATTACAATTCTATTTTTGACAACATTAACCCTGAACGCTTTTGCTTATAAAAAGATAAAAATTAAAGCCGTTGTATTGCGCGTATTTGACGGAGATACAATAAAAGCGCGTTTAAAATCAGGGCGTATATTTAAAGTGCGTTTTTGGGGTATCGATGCACCGGAAAGTAATACAAGGCGTTACGGCCATACTGAAAAATACGGCGAAAAAGCAACGCAATTTGTAAAAGATATGATTGAGGGAAAAATCATTACCCTCGTTACTTATCACCGTAATGGTGTGCCGTTATTTGACCGGTATAAACGCCTGCTTGCGTATGTTTATTATGATGAGAATAAATGCCTTTTTAGAGACCTTCTTTTATCAGGGCTTGCAAAAGTTTACAGAAGGGAACTTTGCACCCGTTACGACGAGTTTGTCAAATATGAAAAAATTGCTAAAATAAATAAAACGGGTATATGGGAACAATGAACGCAAGTTTTAATACTTTTTAAATTTAGCACATTAATTGTTTTCAGCGTTTTTTTACAAGTACTTTTTGCATAATGACTTCAAATGCAACGACTTTATCCTGCTCAATTATTTTGTTGTAAGTTACATTATCGAATGTAGTTTCAACGTATAAAAGCCCCACCCCGCCCGTCAATTCCGGTGATTCGAATTGCATAAAAGCGTTGAAATCAAAATAATTTTTGTTTTTAAACCGGTTTAAATCATTAATAATTGTTTCCAGCTTATCCGCATTTTGTCCGGCTATGCTTTGCTTTATGGATTTTAACCTGTCATATATTGAAAACAACTCTTCTCTGCTGGAAACAAATTTTTTATGTTTGCTAATGTCAAGCCCCTCGCCTTTGTCCCGGACTTTTACGGTAAGCTCGGTTTCATTTTCATTAATTTCTTCAAGAATAACACTGATTTTTACTAATTTATTTTTATCATATTTGTTTCCGTGAATAATTGCGTTTCTTATTACTTCCCGCACACAATAATTTATTAAAAACATTTCTGAAGAATCAATACCCGCTGTGGCAACTTTATCCATAATTTTTGCCGCAACAGGCGCTTCCAAATTTATATCGCTTGGTATTTCAACGCTTAATTCTCCGTTACTTTTTTTCGTAACAATATCGGTTTGGTCAACAATAGAAATAAAATTTTTCTCTTTAACAAGATTAATAAAAATTTCCATTATTTCCGGATCATATTTTTTGCCCTTTTCCCGTTCAAGTATTTGCAAAATCCTCTTTTTTTTGTCCAGCCCTTGATAACGGTTATCGTGAGTTAAATCCACAAAATCATCAATCAATCCGATTATTTTTGCTCCGGTGCTAATTTCATCCCCTGAAAGTTTATTAGGATACCCCGAACCGTCGTACCGTTCATGATGTTGTGAAATAATTAACTTTACATTTTCCATTGCAGGAATATCCTTCAAGATTTCAAGACTTTTATTTATATGGCTTTTAACAATTATTACTTCCTCAGGATTTAAATCCTTTTTACTATACAATATATTTTCAATATTTCCAATCATGCCCATATCCTTCAAAATAGAGGCGATTTCAATATCCATAACCTGATGATAATCCAAAAGCAATTTTTTAGCGAGCATAACGGAAAGCGTTTTTGTTTCCTGTGCTTTTTCATATAAACGGGATGAACTTGACGCTATTAAGGATGTCATTATTTGCACAACGTTAGAAAAATGGCCAAGTGTTGTTTCCTGCTTTAATATGGCTTCTTTTTTCTCTTCAAGCTCTATTCTAATTTGTTCGTTCTTCCTCGTTAACTCTAAATTTTGCTTTTCAATATGCCTTTCCCTTGCTTCTCGTTGTTTTTCGTATAAATAAATAATGCCGGAAACAATTGATAATGATATTAAAAGCAATAAAACGGAAAGCGGGTTATAAGGAATCTTAACGAGTTTAAAATGATTAAGTATTAATGCTATAAAAGAAATTAAATAAAGCGGCATAAGCCAGAAGATACCTTTTCTCTTGCCTTTAAGAAAAAAAACAAGACCGGGATATAGATAAAACCACGTTATCCCTCTTTTTTGAAATCCACCGTGGAAAATGTAAAAAGAAAGTATAATTAACGTTGCCGTAAGAATTATAAAAGACCCGGTTTTAAGGTTATTAGTAACGCGTAAGTACACAATCAAAAAAACCGCAAAAATAAGAAAACTTAAATTAAAAATTCCTTGCGCCAAATTACCCAACAAAGTGTGTATTAGGCCGAATACAAGTAGCACCAATCCGCCGATTAGAATAAATGAATTCAAAAAACGGATACGTTGTATTTTTATTACATCGGAACTGTCTTTAATTCCGCTTGTTAGAAAATTTTCTAAAATTTTTCTCAAAATTCTCACCGTTATAATATTAAATGAAATTTCTTCGTTGTATTAAATTAATTAAACATATTTCTGAAACATTATCACTTTTTTAATTCTTTCTAAACAATAAAATAATAAAAACGGAATTTTTTGTAAAAAAATTTATCCTCTTTTATCTTAAATTTTGGAAATTCTATAAAGCTATTTTAATTAGGAAATTAATTTTTTTTACGTTGATTATTAACACGCGTTTATTTATAATAACGAAATGAACAGAGAATTTCATTATTATATTCTGCATTTTTTATGCACGAGCGCGGGCTTTTCCGATACAAAGGCATACACTATTTCCTATTCCTCACAGTACGTTGACAATAACATAGTGGAACACAACGTAAAAAAAGCCGGGGGCGTTTACAAATCAATAGTAACGCATAATTACGGCTGGATTGGGGACTGGTTTCCTAAAAACGTTTACGTACCCTTTCACTTTTTACCCGGTGATAAAAACGAGGCAGATGAACGAAAAGACGGCATGAGAAATGATTATTGCGTTACTCCCGGGTCAGCTTACGCACGCGAACTCGTTGAACGTGCATTTAAAACGAATAATTTTTATAGAATCGGAATAGGGCTTCACACTTTTGCAGATACATGGGCGCACAGGAATTTCACGGGTTTTAATGAAAAATGGAATTGCGTTGAAAATAACTTAATGCCTGATGTAGGGCACGCTGAAGTTTACTCCGCGCCGGATAAGGTTAACAATATCTGGTATGATAAACGCCTTGTGAATGAACGTGTTGATAATAATGAACGGTTTTTGCTTGCGGCAAGAGAAATTTATAAACTTTTATGCGAATATAACGGAAATACCGGGGATGATGTTGATTTCGTTATGCAAGGCGTTGAAAAAATAATTGGAGGGCATGATGATAAAAGAGGCCCAGAAGAAAGGATTTATGATTGTATAATTGCGCACGATATAATGGAATATGATAAATTTGAGTGGCTGGAGCGGGCTGTTTTACTAAGTAATGGTTATTTTTCTTCCGATGAATTAAGAGAGTTAGACACGTTTGAGTGGATTAAGGATTCCGTTTTGTATAGAAGTTCTTTTTTAGAGCGCCCTGTTTTACAGCCTGCTGATGGTTTTTATGAATCTGATTGGTATTTGTGGCAGGAGGCGGCAAAAGCACACTTAAACGAAGCAAGGAAAATTTTGAAAGGTTTAATTTAGAATTTTATGAATAAATATCTTTGTAAAAAATGCAGGGTATTTAAAGTACTTTTAATTTTATTCATGGTTATTAATTACCGGAGTTATGATGTCTTTTCATCGGGTTATTACGTTCGTTCTGCTGTATATTTAATGAAAGTGCACAACGAAAAATCTTATAAAAAGGCGGATAAATTATTTTCCCTGCTATTAAAAAGGGAGAGTAAAGCAGAATATTATTACTACCATATAAAAAACGTTTTGAACTGGGCGGAATATGTTGGGCGTTCAGATTCCTTAAAACATGAAAAACTTTTGCATAAAGCCAAAAAATTAATCAACAAGGCATTAAGGGAATATAAGAATGATGAACAGAAAAAAGATTTTCAGTTAATGCGTTCTTTATATTACGGCTTGAAAGGAAAACGGGCTGTTGCCCTTAAAATACTAAACTCAGTTGAGAATAAATTTAAAGGCAAGCGCTATTACGCTTACCTTCGCTGGAAGTTTTCAGGATTTATACCCGACCCTTTTTGTAACGAGATTGATTCTTTGATTGAAAAATACCCCCGTTTTTTTAAAGCACGTTTTGACAGAGCGCGTTCTTATTTTAATCACAACATTTTGCACATTGCAACGAAAGAAGCGCGCTATTGCGTAAACTTGAGACCACGTTCGCCATGGACATTGACTTTTTACGGTGTTTGTATACTTGAACATAACAACCCTTACCGCGCCATAGGGTATTTTCAAAAAGTGCTTTCAATTGAAAAATATTCCCCTGCAATATTTGAAATGGGAAGAAGTTTATATCTTTATGGTAAGTTAAAAAAGAGTTTATATTATTTTAAAAAAGCAGTACAGCTAAACCCAGGACACATTGCTGCAAATTTTTATTTAGGCAAATCCTATATGATATTGAAAAAGAATAAAAAAGCAATAAAGCATTTTAATCGTTATATAGAGCTTAACCCTAACGGAATTGACGTGGGAGATGTGCAGATATGGATTAAACGGCTAAAAAAAGAAAGCGAAAAAAAATAACAAAAAAGACTAATTCGCATAAATTATTTAAACCGCCGGATTTTAAAAGCAAAATATATACAATTTTTATATAATTTTAATTTAACTTTAGCCAATGCTTTATTATTATTTTTAGCAATGGAGAAAATGTGAAAAAAATAATATTTATAATTAGTGTATTAGCAATTTTGATTCCCGCATGCAAATCGTCAATAGAGATTTCGCGAAATTCCCGGGTTCACTTTAAGGAAAAACTTTACATACTTCCTTATAAACGCGCAGAAAAAAATGTCGGGTATGACGACCCTAATGAAAGTAAAGCTTTTGCAATGGTCAAGATTGAAGGCAAGCACGAAGATTTATTAATCAAAGAAATAATGAAAATATTCAAGTCAAAAAAGATATTCAGTAGTGTGATAAAAGTTAAAAATAAAAACCAAGTTCCTGAAGGCAGAAACAACTGGATTTTTTTATTGGATAATAACTATATGCGCGTTGATAAAATAGGTTTGAAGCATAAAGCATGGCTTGAAAGTAAAATCACAATTACTGATAAAAATGATACTGCAATATTTAATAAAAAATATAAAATTCACGTTTCTGAAACTTTTAGCGAAGTAGATCAAATTGCTTTTTATCTTTATGAAAAACTTATAACAAAATTAATGAATGACCTTGAATGCAGGATTGCCGGGCTTGAGCCGTATGAAAAATCAAAAACCGGAAAAAATGCTCAAAAACATCCCGGAAAAAAAGGCGATTTTTGGCTTTAATAAAAAATTTGGCGGAAATTTATGTTAAGAAATCACGTTACAAAAAGCGCGTTAATAAAACGCATTAATTTAGATGATCCCAAAACAACGCAAATGGTTCA
>CAYUYT010000021.1:9114-10250 GCA_964449345.1 uncultured Spirochaetia bacterium
ATAAAACTGTTCTATTTTTTCCTTGTAAGGAAATTTAAAAGAGAAGAAGATATTGAATTTTCTAAAGACGGTTTGGATATTTTTATTTCAAAATTGTTAGACAGAATAATGGGTTCAGATAAACGCGTTATCCCGCAGGAAATTGAGGACTTTTTAGAACGCGGAAAAATAGATTTTGACAGTTTTTCACTGGAAGTAGCGAATAAATGCTCGGTTTGCGGTAAAATGAGTTCCATCGAGCTTGATAAAAAAACGTGTAAAGACGAATTAATATCTAGCGAAGCAACGAGCTATTTTTGCTCAACGTGTTTTTCAATTTTTAAAAAGACTACGACTCACAGAATTTCGGCAACGGGACAAAATTTGCAAGAAATTGAGGAAGATATCGAATACTTTGGCAAATCCGTTTTAGCCGCTGTATATGAAGCTGTTGAACATTTCAATCTTGAAAAAAAGTATTCCGAAAAAATTTTTGATTTCTGCGTTGCAATTATTGATTATGTATATTCTGATGATGAGAAACCACACCGTTATTTTATAAAACTGTTTGAAGAAATGGCAGAGGACTTTATAATCTATAAACTCGTTTTTTTAAATCCGAATTACCGCTATGATTACCCTAATTT
Organism: uncultured Spirochaetia bacterium; assembly: GCA_964449345.1. Taxonomy (GTDB): domain Bacteria; phylum Spirochaetota; class CALGPD01; order CALGPD01; family CALGPD01; genus CALGPD01. Next base: position 9,741 of record CAYUYT010000021.1, read on the forward strand.
TAATTATACGTACCTGTGAAAACATATTTTTTTTTAATCAAAAAGATTTAACACTAAATAATTGCATTAATTTGCAGTGCATTTAATAAATCTTTATTTTTTATTTAAATTTACTTAATGTTTAATATTTTTATTAAATCATTGTTAAATATTCATGTAAAAAGAGTGTAAGTGTTCGATATTAATAATAAACCGAAGTACTAAAGTTTTCGAGGTTGTTTTGTCTAAATATTTTAAGATTACATTAGCAGTAATAATTTTCGTTTTATCAAGTATATTAACTGTTCTCGTTGTAAAAAACGTCTTAAATGCGAAACCCCGTAAAAATATAGAAATAGTAAAAAACCATACTGGCACAATTGCCAAAAATTCAAATAATACAAACGTTAAAAAAAAATTAGAACAAAAACAAAATAATCAAGAAAAAGTTGAGAAAAAAAAACAAAGAAGCATAAAATCAATGATTTTTCAAATCATAGGATATATTTCTTCCGTTTTAGTTTTTAGCGC
>CAYUYT010000021.1:10260-28058 GCA_964449345.1 uncultured Spirochaetia bacterium
TAATTTTACTTTTATCACTTATGCAATATTAGGCGGTCTTTACCCTATTTTAATTTTACACGGTGTACTGCTTCCATTGAATATTCACCGCTTGCGTCAGATGTTAAAATTAATTGATAAAGTTAAGGCAGCTTCAACAGGCGGAAAAAATCTTGAGTTTTTAACTCCGTATATGACTAGCGAAGAATATGCCCCCGGACAAGTTTTATTTAATAAAGGTGATAAAGCTGATAAAATATATTTTATAAAAGAAGGAAATATTGTTTTACCCGAATTTCAAAAACAAATGTCAAAAGGCGCTACTTTAGGCGAAGTAGGAATTTTTACGCCTGATAACGTAAGGGCTTGCAGTGCCGTTGCATCCGATACTGTAGAAGCGCTCACCATAACTTCGGAAAAAGTATTACAGCTTTATTATCAAAACCCTACTTTCGGTTTTTTCCTAATCCGAACTATTGCAGAAATTGCATCAAAAAGCAGTTCTCAAAAAATAGGAATGGTAATTGCGCTTGATGATTTGGAAACATCCGAAAAACAAACAACTGATTATTTTGAGGAAAATAGTCAACAAGAGAGCCCAAAAGAGGAAAAAATTAGTTTCGAACCAAATAAACAGAGTATTAAAACTAAAATGGATTTTCACGTTGAAGGTGATGCAATTTACTTTTTTGGGGATTTATACTGGAAAGAAATAAATACTCAAGAAAAAGAGCTACAAAAGTTAAAAGAACTGAATGAGAAAAAAATTATTGATATAAGCAACATTTATAATATTGATTCATCGGGAATAGGTCTTCTTATTTCTATAGCTTCCTCAATAAAAAACTCAAAATTAAAGACCCAAAACCAAATACATGAAATAAACAACTCAGGCGATATTATTAACGTTGTTATGGATTTAATAACAACGAATAAAATAAATATTTAATACCAATTCGCTTTAATTATACTAATAATACTTTAAATTTTATGCAACCGACACTTTAAAGTGTCGGTTGAAAAGCAATTACAATATACAATACTTTGATTTTAAAATCACTTTAGTATATCTGCAAAAACATTATATAGGAACGCATTTATGTGCCTCCTACAAGGTTTTATATTTTTTATTTTTCCACAATTATTTCTAAAGAGCCGTATATTTTAACGGCGCATAATAATTTCGAAATAAAATTTTAAAAATTAAGAAAAAAAATTGACATATTTTTGTTACTAGTGATATAAATATTGAAATTAGTATCTAATTTGTATATTTTTAGATTTGGTAATATGGGAATTTTGCCCATAATAATAAATTCTATTTTTTAACAGGAGGAAAAATGAAAAGAATTTTAACATTATTTTTCGTTTTAATTATGGCTTTAACATTAGTTATGTGCGGAAAAGGCAAAGATAGCGGTGATAAAGACGAAGCTAAAGACAAAGGTAAACAAGAAGCTAAACTTTCTGAGGAAGCAAAAGTATTTTTAGGTAAATGGAAAGCTGTGAACAAAGAGTACCCTGATAAACCGGCAGAATGGACATTTAAAGAAAGCGGCGAAGTTATTACTAAGGGTATGGGTATGACTATTCCGGGTAAATTTAACGTTACAGACGGTAAATTAAATATGGTTATGCCTCAAGGCAAAGTTGCTTATACTTTTACAAAAGACGGAGATAAATTCCAATTAGAAGGCGAAGCAATGGGACAAAAAGTTCAAATGACTTTAACCAAAATTCAATAAAAAACTATCTTTTTAAATAAAAGGGGCTGTCCCTTAACAGCCCCTTTTAATTATCTCACCAATGATTTTAATCTCATTATAGTAGCTTTTAACTTACTCGTTGCCATCGCATAATCCGCAAGCTTTATTAAATCGTTAGCATTATTAATTTCACTTTTTGCTTTTTTCAATTGTGCTTCCGCATCAAAAGGTAGCCGTGATTTTGCCGCTTTTTCATATAACAGCCTGGCTCTTTGCAATAAACTTTCAGCCGCGTTTCTTTCCGATACAATATTTCTTCTCATCTTAGCTATTTTTGAAAAAAGATTTAATGATTTGGAAGCGGTTTTATAAGCATCTTTACAATACCCTTGCCGTAATAATATTTCCGCTTTTCGTAATTGCCGTCTTGCAAGATAAAAAGTATCGTAAATTGCTCTTCTTTTTAAATACTGGCTATTAGTCCGCCTTAAACTATTTGCGTACTGAATTGCAAGATTTGCATCCATACACTTTTTCAACCTTTTTTTATTTTCCTTGTCTATTTTCTTTTTTAATTCCTGAACCTGCTTAATCTTTTTGTGCGTTTTAGCAGTTTCTCTGTTAACACCGGCATAATCCATGACTTTATATCTTTGGCGTGCCCGGTCAAGATGATACCTTACGCGCCTAAACTCGCCTTTAGTCTCATTTTCTTTAACGTAAAATAACAGAGTAAACTCCGCCATTACCTGAGCTTGAAAAATTTTTTTCTGAGCAATGGTTTCTTTTTCTAACTCCCTCTTGTAGACATCGGGAATTTTCATTAAAATTTTTATCGCCTGATTAATAAACTTATTAGCCTTGGACAATTTGTCTTCACGGATAAGCATTCTTGCAAATTTCATTTTACCTTTTGCATCGGTAAATAAATGCATTATTTTTTCCGCCCGTAAGTTATACTTCTTCATCATTGTAAAAGTATGCCGGGCATACAAAAGGCGGTCCATAACTCTGCGCTTTGTTAATGCAAAACCACCGTCTTTCACGCGCTTTCTTATACTTGCGAGAATTTCGTTTGCCCTGCCCGCCATTCTGCTTGCCTTTAAAAATTGCTTTCTGGATAAAGCCGTTCGCGAATTCCTTATATAAGCAATTGCAGAATCTAACAAACGGTCAATTGAACGGTTTTTATTACCGTATTTTTTTAGTTTTAAATAACCATCAACAGCTTTTGAGTAACTCTTTCTTGCTAAAGTTTCATTTTTAGAAGCTGAAAACAAAAAAGAAGTAGCCACAATTGATAAAAGGATATAAATTGTTATTTTTTTTACGTTCATTTCTCTCCCTCGTTTTACTTAGTTTACCTACCTTGCAATATTATAGTTTATAAAAAACTTTTTTTTTATCATTTTTTAATTTTTTTTATTTTTTTTTGCTTTTGCTTACATATTACCACAACTAAATCTTAGCCCACTTTAATTTTAAATGATATATAAAAACGCAAAAGCATATACTATAAAACGGATAAAATTTTAATTTTTACATTAATAACTACAATTTATTTCTAAAATATAGCCGAATATACACCCGAGACGGATTTTAGAAATAAATCACAAGCCCGTTTTTTGACAGATTTATTTTTTTCGAACTGGCGCTAAAAACCATAAAAGCTAAATTTTAGAGGTTAATCTAATATTACAAAATTGAATTTGACAAAAATAATGATTTATTGTAAAAATAAGCTATACGGTATTATATTTAAACGATAAGAATGCATAGGGGTTTTTTAATATTTTGAAGAGTAAGGAACAAATTCTTGAATTTTTTACAAAGCTAAGATATGAACACGCAGTTTATATACAAACACATAATTTTCCGGATCACGATGCAATTGCGTCTGCATACGGATTACAAAAATTAATGGAACGATTTAGCGTAAATTCAACAATAACTTATGACGGCAATATCGAAAGAGAATCATTAAAAAGAATGATTATGGACTTGCATATAAAACTTGTCCATGCTGATGATTTAAAAATGTCTTCTAAAGACAAAATAATAATTGTGGATGGATGCAAGCATAACAGAAACGTAACGGATTTACCCGGAGATGAAATAGGGATAATCGACCATCATCTAATCGAAATACCGGACGATGTACATTACGTTGACTTGCGCCATAATTACGGTTCAACATCAACTATAGTATATGAATACTACTTAAAAACGCATCAAACTTTCACGAAAAACGTTGCAACTGCAATGATGATTGGCTTAAACAAAGACACTGCCGGCTTAACGCGCGGGGTTAATTATCATGACGTTATTGCATACAGCGATTTATGGCATAATGCAGATATGGAATACGTCAATAAAATAATGCGAAACGACATTGAAATGAATGACCTTTCTTTTTTCAGCAGAGGCATTCAAAAATTAAAAACGTATAAAAATTTCGGATTTATCTTCTTTGAAGACGGCTGTATGCAAAACCTATTAGGTGTTTTAGGTGATTTTTTTCTTACACTCCAGGAGCTTGATTTCGTTGTATTAGCGGCGCGTAACGGAAAAAAAATCAACCTCTCTTTGCGTTCAGAATACAGAAAATGGAATGCCGCTATTGTTATTGAAAAAGCCCTTAAAGGAATCGGTTTCGGGGGCGGCCACGACGATATGGCAGGCGGAATTATCGAGCAAAAAATAGATTATACTGCCGATGAGCTATTCGAAATATTTAAAAAAGTACTTTTCGAAGAAATCCCTATTTAGTAGTAAAAACTATGTATTCACTGTAATTTACCTCTAAAAACTCAAGATTGAAAAAGAGTGCAAATTTCAAATTAAATAAAAGTTTGATTTATTTAAAATTTGCTAGAATAAGGAATTCGCTGCGGAACACGAACATATAAAATCGATTAATAAAGTATGGGGTGTTGAGCAATTTGGTTCTATGTAAATAATATTATCAGGAACGCAGGGGGCATTCCCTATAAAAATTAATCTTCCTTGCTTTAGATTTAGAACGGGTAATATATCGGTAATACCATTTCCTTTTACTATAGAATCTATCCTGAAAAAATAAAAAATATAAATACAGGTAGAAAACACAGATATACCTTCCTTTACGAAGGATATTTTTACTAAGAATCAAAGCATAATAGTATAGTTTTAAAATTTTTCCGTTAAGTCGTGGTTTTCCGTTATTATTATTAAAAAACTTGACAACGCACGGTAAATTGTAGTATTAGTTATTATGATTTTAAAATATCCACAAAATTAAACCGTAGTGTAATCCGGGAAAAAAATGATTAAAACAAACTTTCGAGAATTATTTTTCAATACTTTGGAATCAATAAAAAACAAGCATGACATTAACGAAAACGATTTTTATCCTAAAATAACGCCTGAAAACGTTTTCCAGAAAGCCATTACTTTATATAGAGATGATTTCATTAACAATTTTTTAAAAAAAACAATAAAACCGGACAGCAAAATAATAGGAACTGAAAACGTAAAAAAACTGCATGAGTTATGTTTAAACGGAAAATCGTGCATGATTCTTGCAAGGCACGTAGGGAACTTTGATGTTCCCAATCTATATTACTTAATGAAAAAAAACGGGCTAATTGACATTTTTGATGACATCGTTTTTATAGCAGGTAGAAAACTAAACGAGGAAGAGCATTTAGTCCGCCTTCTCGCTGTAATGTTTAACCGCATTGTTATTATCCCTAAAGGTGAAAACGTAGAAAACGCACAAACGATTAATATGTCCGCGCAAAGGGAATTGCGGCGTTTGAAAAAAAACGGCAAAATGATTTTATTGTACCCAACGGGCACACGCGAAAGGCCATGGGATAAAGAAAGTTATAGAGGTATCCGTGAGGCGTATAATTACGTTAAATCCTTTGATTATGCAATTTTATTAAATGTTTGCGGGAATAATATAATTACAGGGCGTAAAGGCTTACTTGAGGATGAATTTGTTTCAGATACAATAGTTTTCACGTTTTCTGAAGTTTATGAAAGCAAAAACCTTATGCGGGAATTGTGTACTGATAAATTTAAAGACTACAGTGACGAAAAGCAATACTTTGCTGATAAGCTTGTTGATAAAATACGTTCTCTTTAAATTAAATAAGGTATATGTTTTACATACTTAACTTATCCAATATTTTGAATATATTATACAAATAATTAACGATATTCTTAGAATGCAGAAGGTTTTTATTGCTTTTAAAGTGATGTTTTATTAATTTTTTATATACAATTTTAAATTGAAAATTAAATAGAATTGTTAAATATTACCGGAAGCTTTTATGAAACCAAAATTTAAACAAGGCGACACAGTTGTATATCCCATGCACGGTGTCGGTGTAATAGATAAAATTGAAGAAAAGGATATTTTAGGTAATAAACAATTATATTATATATTAAAACTTTCAGTCAGTGACATGACAGCTATGATACCGGTTGATAAGTCAGAGAATCTCGGATTACGAGCATGTGAGGATTCAAAGGGTATTGACGAAGCATTAAACGCGCTAGGTGAAGTTCCTGAAAATATAGAGGATGATTGGAAATCCCGTTATAATAGTAATCATAATCTTGTTAAAAACGGCTCTTTAATAGAACTTGCTCAAGTTGTTAGAAACCTTTACCACAGGAACCTCATTAAAGAACTTTCGAACACGGAAAAAAAACTGTTCGATTACGCTCTTCAATTAATGATTGACGAAATTTCGTTTTCAAAAGAAATCGAAAAAATTGAAGTTGATGACACAATTGCCCGTATTCTTGAAAAATCTGCCGAACAAATCGTTATTGACAGCGCTGACTGATGAAAGAGGTTAAAAATGCTTTTACGCATCAGTTTTGTAATTCTAATTACTGGTATAGGTTTGCTTATAGGCAAACATCAAAATAATATTCTTGCATACACTTTAGCCGCATTAGGTGTGTCTGCTTTAGTTACATTAATTGAATATTTCGTTCAAAAGAAAACCGACAAAAATGTTTTTTTCGGTTTTATCGGAATGCTAATCGGCTTTGCTTTAGGCGCAGGATTTTGGAAAATTTTTGACGCTGTTACAGCTTCATATTTTGCTAAAACTTTCAGTGTAATTTTTATTGCCGTTTTTGCTTATTTCGGCTACGCTCTGGGTTATACAAAAGGAGCAGAAATTAAATTTGGCTTAGCTTCCAAAGCAGCCGGAGAAAACAGTTTAATCAACTATAAAATTCTAGATACTTCCGTTATAATTGACGGACGTATTGCTGACATCGCTGAATCAGGATTTATTGAAGGAATGATGGTTGTGCCGAAATTTGTTTTGAAAGAACTCCAGCAAGTTGCAGACTCATCCGACCCGCTTAAAAGAAGCAGAGGGCGCAGAGGGCTTGATATTCTTAACAAAATGAAAGCAAGTAAACGCGCTATAATTAAAATAACGGATAAAGATTTTCTCGAAATAAAAGAAGTTGACCACAAACTTCTAAAGCTTGCAAGCTATCTCGACGGAATCGTTGTTACGAATGATTATAACTTAAACAAAATTGCCGAGTTTGAAGGCGTGCCAATGTTAAACGTTAACGACCTTGCAAATGCAGTAAAACCAAATGTCTTGCCAAATGAAGAGTTGCAAATACAAATCATAAAAGAAGGTAAAGACGCAAATCAAGGGATAGGTTATCTGGATGATGGCACAATGGTTGTAGTTGACAACGGTAAATACTATATAGGCGAAGAAGTCGATGTCGTTGTAACGAGTATACTACAAACACCGGCGGGACGTATGATTTTCACCCAACTCTCTAAAGAGCCGCGAAACGATCAGGATAACGGAAAAAACAGTAACTCTAAAGATAGAAAGAAAAAAAACTATAAAAACTATAAAAATTATTCTAAAGAGAGGACTGCTTAGTGAACTTTCACGCTATTATTCTAGCTGCCGGGGCTGGCAAGCGTATGGGAATAAAAGAAAAAAAACAATTTCTTATGGTAAAGGATAAAGCAATCTTTATTCATTCTTTGCTTGCGTTTGCACGCACAAGGGATATTAAACATATAGTTTGTGTTTATAACGAAGAAGATTACCAACGCTATAAAATTTTAATAGACCGTGAAAGCGGGCTCGTTGACAGGGTTAAACTCGTTCCCGGCGGTGAAGAACGCTCACATAGCGTCATGCAGGGGCTTGAACATTTAAAAGAAATATCCCAATCGGATGATTATGTTTTAATCCATGACGGAGCAAGGCCGCTTGTAACGCAAAAAGATATTACATCATTGATTGAAACCTTAAAAGAACCTGAATGTAAAGGCGCAACCCTTGGTTATAAAATTTCAGATACAATTAAAGAAGTTGACGAACAAGGGTTTATTAAAAAAAACGTGCCGCGTAAAAAACTCTGGGGCATTATGACACCGCAAGGGTTTCATCTCGATACTATATATCAGGCACATAAGAATAATAAAAACGAAAAAGTAACGGATGACACAGAGCTTTTGATTTCAAAAAACGAAAACGTTAAAATCGTAGAAAGCTCAAAGCAAAATCTAAAACTAACGACAAAAGAAGACCTGGCTTTAATTGAGCTTTATTTTAAAGTAAAGCAGTTAAAAATCGAATCACCGTTTTAATAATTAAAAGACGCTGTCCAATCAGTATTGGACAGCTTTTTTCTAACATATGCCAGGCATTTAGCAGGATTTTTTTATCCAGCGGTAAAATTTCAATTTAATATTCTTGATTTAAGTACTTGGCTTATCTTCTTTTTTCTTTTCAGTTTTTTTGCCGTTTTTTGTTTCAACACTCATGCGAGCACTTTTACCTCCCCAATATCTGCCCGGGCGCGCTATAACCTTGCCACGGGAATTATGAACCGCAACGTATGCATAAATTCTATACCGCCCGTCAGGTACGGATTTAGAAGATTTATGCATAGTACCGCCCCAGTAAAATTGATATTGAGTCCGGTAATCAAGCATTAAAAACTTTCGCGTTACATGAATTTTATACTTTTTCTTTCCGTTTAGTGAAACAGCAGTAAAAACAGCGTAACAATAATCACCGGCTTTGCTGTTTGTATGTACAGTAACAGTAACGAGTTTCGGAGAAGATTTTTTGATTATAATTCCGTTCTTGTCGTTACCAACTACAAAGCGTTTTAAAATATATACGGGCTTTCGATTTGCTCTTCGCCTTGCCGCGGCTCTTCGCCGGGCTACACGTCTCCTTGCCGCTCTCTTTTGGGCAATGCGTTTTTTACGATTTTTTACCCTAACGTGTTTTCGACGTTTTGCTTGGGAAGCTCTAGGGGTACGGTTTTCCGTTCTTTTTTCCGTTCTTTCGTTTCTGCCTTCGGGTTCATTAGAGCGTTTTGCGTTTCTATCATTATTAAAACGCGTTCTATCTCCATTACGTTTAATATTTTCAAGCTCACGCCTAGCCCTCTCTCTTGTCATTTCTTCTGCTGTGCTCGGGTCAACTTTATACTTTTTAATCAAACGAGTTAAAAATGACACCAATTGCCGTTTAAGCCGTAACCTAGTCCTTTTTGCAATTCGCGCTTCCAATTGTCTTATTAACTGGTCAAGCATGGATTCAATAAGTTCGTCAAGTTCCCTTTCGCTCATTTCAGGGTTAGTTTTGCGCAAATACTCTCTTGCCTGTTTTCTTACACTTTCTCTTCGTGACGAGCCGCGTTCATTTGAAGTTTCAGGCGCGGCGCTTCCCTGACTTCTGCGGTAGCGGACTCGTTCGGCGCCAGAATCATCCCGTATTCTTTGCCTGGACCTTTGCATTGACCTATCAAATTCAGCGTTGCCTCTCGAGTGAAGCCTGCGTCGTTCCTCTTGAGAAAGCCGGTCAAATTCGTGATCATATCTTCGTCTATCAGGGCTTGGCCTTCCTGTATTCTCCTGAGCAAACATAAAAAATATTCCGCTTAAGAAAATTGAAACCAAAACTCCTATAAAAACTAATTTTTTAAACATAATATTCCTCTAAAAGAATGAGTGTTCCCACTTTTCATTATCGTCAATGTATAGCTTAAAATTTATTTTACTTGTCAAACTTTTTGCATACATATATATTTTCTCACTAATTTGGCTATTTTTACTAATTCATCTTAACAAATTTACCAAAAAGGCGATTTAAACATGAGTACACCGGAAAGAAATTCTAGATTACAAAAATTAAAAAGCTTAAGGGATAAAGGCATTAATCCTTACCCTAACCGTTTTACACCGGAAAACTATTCCAAAGAAATATTAGAAAAATTTAAGGATGATGCCCCGGAAATGAACGTAAAAATTGCCGGAAGGGTCATGCTTGTTAGAAATTTCGGCAAAGCGGGATTTTGCACAATTAAAGATTCAAAAGGCACAATACAAATTTACGGACAAAAGCAAGAACTTGATGACAAATTTAACGTATTTAAAAAACTCGATGCAGGAGACATTATCGGAGTTCAAGGCGTTTTATTTCGAACGCAAAAAGGAGAGATCACCGTTAATGTTAAGGATTTTGAAATTCTTGCAAAAGCCATTATGCCCTTGCCTGAAAAATATCACGGTTTAACTGATACGGAGATGCGTTACCGCCAAAGATATACTGATTTAATTGTTAACGATGAGATAAAAGAATCATTTCTTGTGCGCGCAAATATAATTCGTTCTATCAGGGAACAATTAAACGTAAAAGAGTTTATTGAAGTTGAAACTCCTGTATTACAGCAAATACCCGGAGGCGCGAATGCGAAACCATTTGAAACGTATCATAATGCACTTAGAATTCCACTATTCCTACGCATTGCACCGGAACTTTATTTAAAACGCCTTATTGTTGGCGGAATGGAAAAAGTTTACGAACTGTCTCGCGTTTTTAGAAACGAAGGCATATCCACAAAGCACAACCCCGAATTCACCCTGCTTGAAATTTATCAGGCATACAGCGATTTTAACGGAATGCTTGAATTAACAGAAGAACTCGTAAATAACATAGCAAAAAGCGTAACGGGCAAAGAAGAGGTCGAATATCAAGGTAAAAAATACAGTTTTAAACGCCCTTTTGCTAGAATGACTTTAAAAGAAGCTATAAAAAAATATGCCGACATTGATATTAATTTGTATAAAGAAGATGCCAAAGCTTTGTTAATAGATTTTGATAAAAAACTTTCGGAACAAAAACAAAATATTCCGGAAAAAACAAACGGGACTGAAGATTTAGAGAGTAAACTCGATGAAAAGGATCTGAATTTCTGGAAAATCGTTAATGATATTTTTGAAGTTCTCGTTGAAGATAAACTTGAAGGGCCAATATTTATAACGCACTACCCTTCTGAAACGAGCGCTCTTGCAAAACAGGACCCAAGTGCGCCCGAATACGTTGAGCGTTTCGAGCTTTTTATAGCAGGCAGGGAACACGCAAACGCATACTCCGAGTTAAACGACCCTATCCGCCAAAAAGAAAACTTTGAGAAACAAGTTAAAGCAAAAGCGGGCGGTGATGACGAAGCAATGTATATGGATGAGGATTACGTTAACGCGCTTGAAGTTGGAATGCCGCCGACAGGTGGTCTTGGCATTGGAATTGACCGCCTTGTTATGATTTTTATTGATTCACCCTCAATACGGGACACCATACTATTCCCGCAAATGAAACCTAAAAAACCCGTGCAGCCGGAAAAATGGAAAAACGTTATAGATGCAATGAATAAATTTTCCAATCAGTTTACAGAACTAGCTATTAAACAGGCATTGAAGCAAAACGGTATTGAGCCAAGTCAAGAAAGTGTTGATGCAATAATTGACAAAACAGCGAAAAAAGAAAAGTTCAAAACAATTAACGCCTTAGTTACTACAATTTTAGAAGAGCCCGGGGGAAACGTTATTGCAAAAAAAATCGGAGCTTTAATTAAAAATTTCACAGGCGAAACTGATACGGATGTAAATGATTTCATAAAACGGATAAAAAGCGTTTTAGAATAACCATAGCTTAAAATTTTGCCTAAAAAAACCTAAAACTTACCATATTTGAATGCAATAAAACGCGTTGTATTATTTCTCAAATTTTGTTACTTTTTATGCGTAAAATTATGATGCTGGAGTTGTGCTAAATAGATCTGGCTCATAAAACGTAATATAATAAAGCATATGAATAAAGAGATACTAAGTACTAAAACATTGATTCTTGAGGAGCTTGACAATCAGCATATGGATAACTTATATAAATTGTTATCTAACCCAAAAGTACAAAAATATTTTCCTAAAATATTAACTTTTGAAGAGACAAAAGAGTTTCTCAATAAAGTTAAAAGTAAATATACCACAGATGGAACTTCATTTTGGGCAGTATTAGAAAAAACCAATAATCAATTTCTAGGTATTTGCGGTTTACTAAAACAAGACATTGAAGGTATTCAGGAAACTGAAGTCGGATATAGAATAAATGATTTATTTTGGAACAAAGGCTTTGCCACTGAAGCAACAAATGGATGTCTTAAATATGCGAATGAACAATTAAAAATCAACTCAGTTATAAGTTTAATTTTGCCTCAAAACAAACCATCAATTAGAGTGGCGATAAAAAATAATTTAACTTATGAAAAAGACATTTTATTCCAAAACAAAATTCACCATTTGCATAGGATTACGTTTTAAAAAATTTATATGCCGGATTTATATCACACAACAACGCTTTTACCATACTCCCTTATGCATAAAGCCATATTTTTCTTATTGAACTCAAACGCTTTATAATATCGTTTCTATTGCTTTAATTAAAGCGGAGTTTTCCTCGGGAGTGCCTATGGTTATGCGAAAGCTTTGTTTTCCGAATCCGAAACTCGTTAACGGTCTAATTAAAATACCGCGTTTTTCAAGTTCTTTATGGAAATTATCAACAGGAATTTCTACGTAAATAAAATTTGCCTGCGATGGATAAGTGAACCACTCTTTAGAATTGTAATACGTTATCATGCGCTTTCGTTCGATAAAATTGTTCTTATACGTTTCTTCTACGAATTCCGTATCCTTTAACGTTGCATAAGCTGCTTCAAGGGCAGGCATTGACACAGCAAAGGGTGTCATTGTTCTGTACAAAACATCGACAATACGCGGATTAGAAACAGCGTAACCGATACGTAACCCCGCAAGCCCATAAATCTTTGAAAACGTGCGCATTACAACGAGATTGGGGAAATCATCTACTATATCTATAACCGTTGCGTATTTTTCGCAAAACTCCATGTATGCCTCGTCAACGAGTACTAAAACGTTTTTAGGTACGGATTTAATAAATTCGACGAATTCGTCTCTTTCTAATACCGTTCCCGTAGGGTTATTAGGGTTACATATAAAAATAATGTCCGTTTTATCATTAATTGCCTTTGCCGTTGTGTTTAAATTAAAATTGCCTGTTTTTAAAGGTTTTACTACCGGCTCGCCCCTACCCCTTAACGTTGCTGATTTGTAAAGGGAAAACGTTTTATCAGCCATGATAGCATTATTTCCCGGCTTTAAAAATGCGCGCACAGCGTATTCAATAATGTGGTTGCTTCCGGGCGAAACGAAAATATTTTCAGGTTTAGTGTCAATGCCATTTGCAAGGAACTCGCGCAAAATCGTAGCTCCGCCGTCCGGGTAGCGGTTAAAATCCATTAATTTAAATTTATCTTTTACTGCCGGGGAATATCCGAAAGGATTTTCGTTAGCATCGAGTTTAATACATCTGGGCAGATTGTTTTCCCGTAAAAACAAATCGAGAGGCTTTGCCGGGACGTATGGCTTAGGTTTTAATATGTTTTCGTTAATATTAGGTTGATTCAATGTTATTCCCCGTAACGTTAATTTTAATTTTAACTTCCCGCATTGTAAAAGTAGCGAATTTTATTTTACACTGTTTCATTAAGTCAATAGTTACAATTTCGTTATTTTTAATTCCCGCAGGCAATTTTATTTCAATGGATTGCACAGCATTGATTCGCCCTATTCCATTGCAGAAATAGCACCTGCTATCAGCCCCCCGGCAATAAGGGCACATTTTACGGATAGGCAAATCGAAAACCGCAGTACATCCTATCAACCTTTCCGCCGGAGTAATAAATATATCAATATCGTGTTTAAAATGAAAACGAATATCTTTTTTTTTAAATTGACGGCGGAGCAATCCCTTTACTGCCATATCTTTAATTCCTCGATACCGGATACGGTTCTTTGGAAGTACAAGGCGTTTTTCATAAGTATTATGGTGTTCAGCAAAAAATTCATAATCATACAAATTTCTTTTGTATTCGTCCGAAAGTATTTCATAAGCAGTCATAATTAATGCAAGTTTATTTCTATCATCTTTTTTAGAAAGGTCAGGATGATATAATTTAATAAGCCCTCGATAGGATTTTTTTATTTCGTCTAAAGTTGCATCGTATTTTACATTTAATACGTTATAATAATTAACCATTTTTCGCCTTTTAGTTTATGATAAATAAATAATATTACAATGTTTTTTAATAATCAATAATGATTTAAAACAATTATCGTACTTGACATGAATATATATAACGAATAAAATACAAATAATATGAATTGGAAACGGAAAGATTTTGGTAAAAATAAATTTAAACATTTGAATCGTAAACTATTAATTTTGTTTATATTAAATATCTTTTTCTTTTTTAAATATAACCATTCCTCAAATTTATATAAAACGAACAAAATCTTAATATTAAACTCCTATCACCACGGGTTTAAGTGGTCGGATGATATAGTCAAGGGAATCAAACGCACTATTGAAAAAAAAATTACAAACAATGAATACTTTATCGAATACATGGACACAAAAAGGCAAAAAGTTACTACAAATTATTTTAGTTCACTTTTTGAACTTTACCGAAAAAAATATAATAAAACGAAGTTTAAATTAATTATATGCACTGATAACGAAGCTTTAAATTTTTTAAATATTTATTATAAAAAATTATTTAACAACATTCCCGTTGTTTTTTGCGGAATTAATAATTATTCCAGTTCGCTTACAAACAACGTAAAAAAAATCACAGGTGTTTCTGAAAAGAAAAGCGTTTCAGAAACTCTTGAACTGGCATTTAAATTGCATTTAGATACTGAAAACGTTTACGTTATTTGTGATGATACAGTAACGGGAAAAATAGACAAAATTCTAATAAAAAAAGAAATCAAAAAATTCCCGTGGGTTACATTTCACTTTATTTCCGGCGCTGATTATTCCTTTTCGGAAATGCTTTTTAAACTAACCAATATACGACCATATTCCATTATATATTATTCGGGTTTTTATAAAGACCGTTTTGACCTGCCTTATTCTGTTAAAGAGACAATCCCTGTAATTACAAATTTAAGCAAAGCACCTGTTTATACACATTCCGATTTCATAGTGGAGTACGGAGCTTTAGGAGGAATTGTAACTAGCGCTCTAATGCAGGGAAAATATGCCGGTGAAATGGCATTAAAAATTTTAAACGGAAAACACGCTTTATCTATTCCCGTTTTGAATACAAGCCCTAATATAACGCTTTTCAATTTCAAACAACTCAAACGTTTTAATATAAGGAAAAATATTATTCCTGAAGATTCATTGATAATTAACGAACCGAAAACATTTTATTTTAAAAACAAATCACTAATTTGGGCAACGGGAATAATATTTACAATTCTCGTTGTATTAATAATAATTTTATTTAATAACATTTTAAGACGCCGAAAAATTGAAAAAACATTAAAAGCTAATGACGCATTATTCAGAAATATTCTAATAAACTCCCGTGATATTTTATACAGAATTGATTTAAAAACCAAAGGAATTGATTACATCAGCCCGGTAATATATGAATATACAGGATATACTGCCGGCGAATTTATGCAAGGCGGTTTGAAACTATTAAAAAAAAATATACATCCTGACGACCGGAAATATTTTATAAAAAACTCAAAGCAAATTTATAATTATTCTAATGCAGAAAGAACGCAGTTAAACTTAGAATACCGATTATTATGTAAAGACAGAAAATATAAATGGTTTAATGACACAATGCTTGTTATACACGATAAAAAGGGGGAGCCTTTTTATCTAATCGGAAATAACCGTAATGTAGACACAAAGAAAAAAGCTGAAGAAGAAATTAAAAGCAATAAGGAAAGAATGGAACACGCTTTTATCGGAACCGGCTTCGGCTTATGGGATTTAAATCTAAAGCCCTTTGAATTTTACATAAATGATGAGTGGTTAAACCTTTTCGGCTATACAAGGGAAGAGATAATCGAAACTGAAGATTTTCTTTTTTCTTTAATTCATCCCGAAGATAAAATGCAATTGAAAAAAGTATTAGACAAATACGTTTCCGGCGGCAACGCGTTCTTTGAAACAGAATGCAGAATAAAGGCAAAAACCGGAGTCTATCACTGGGTTTTTACAAGGGGCAAAATAGTACAAAGAGATGAAAAGGACCGGCCTACCCGTTTTATAGGAATGAACTTAGATATAACCGAACGCAAAATTATGGAAGAGGCGTTAAAAGACAACGAAATGCGTTTTCGTATGTTAGTAGAAAAAATGCCGGTTTTAGTTGATGCGTATGACAAAAAAGGAAATTTTGTTTTCTGGAATGCAGAATGCGAAAAAGTAACGGGTTATGACAAGGAAGAAATTATTGGCAATAGCAAGGCAATGCGTTTTCTTTACCCTGACGAAGAATACCGCAAGAAAATTTTAAATGAATGGAGCAAAAGAACCGGGATTGTTACTAGCTGGGAAATATGGATAACGTGTAAAAACGGAGAAAAAAAATTAATCTCATGGTTTAATACTTCAGATTTATACCCTGTATCCGGCTGGGGCACATGGGCAATTGGAATAGATATAACGGAACAAAAGAAATCTGAAAAACAATTAAAAAACGCTAAAAATGAATTAGAAAAACGCGTTCAGGAACGCACAAAAGATTTGATAAAAGCCAACCGATTAAAGGATGAGTTTTTGGCTTATATTTCACATGAATTTAGGACTCCTATGTCAAATATTTCTTTAAATACATCGTATTTGATGCGTCAAAATATTTTGAACGGGCATAACCTTGAAAAATTAGAAACCATACACAATGCGGTAAAAAATGCGGTGCAAATCGTTGATGAAGTTATGGACATTTCCCAAATTGAAAGCGGAATAATGAGAATTGAGAAAAAGTTTTTTAATATTAATTTAGCTGTAGATGAAATAATATCCGCAATGGAACCGCAAATTCGAGATAAAAAAATTAAAGTAAAAAAGAATATTTCATTAAAAAATATTTACTCGGATCCCAAAAGAATAAAACAGGTTTTAACAAATTTAATAAGCAACGCAATTAAATACACTAATAAAGGCGAAATAGAAATAACAATTTATAAAGAAAAGGAAAATAACGTATTTTATATAAAAGATACGGGAATTGGAATTGATGAACCGAATTTAGAAAAAATATTCGCCCCCTTTTTCAGGGTAAGCCGCTCAAAATACAAAGCAAAAGGAATGGGATTAGGGTTAACAATTTGTAAGAAAATAATAGATTCCCTTAATGGTGAAATCAAAGTGGAAAGTCATAAGGGGGAAGGCAGTAAATTTATTTTTTTATTGCCAGTGGAAAAAAATTAATTCATACTTATAATTTACAAATTATTAAATAATAAATTTTTGATTTTGTTTAAACGTTATTATAGTTATAAAACGTTACTTTTAACTTGCGGAAAAATAAAATGAATTTTAAAATTCTCGTTGTTGATGACGACAAAAGCTTTGCCAATAATATATGCGATATACTGAAGTCTTCAAATAGAGAGTTCGCCGTTGCTTTGACAGCTTATACGGCTCTTGAAAAGCTAAAATCAGATAATTTTAATTTAATACTTTTAGACGAACAATTACCAGAGGAATCCGGCCTTGATTTATTAAGTAAAATTACAGAAAAATACCCTGAAACAATTACGGTTATGATAACGTCGTCAAATTCCGTTCCCATGGCAATTAAAGCTATTCAATTAGGGGCATATCATTACATCGTCAAGCCATTTGAAAAAGAAGAACTTGAAGTTATAGTAAA
>CAYUYT010000022.1:0-27745 GCA_964449345.1 uncultured Spirochaetia bacterium
CGAAAATCTGAACCACCTGTAAATGTTTGTTAGCCGCGAGCGCGGTTGTAAATAAAACGTTTATAAATTCAGAACCGCCTTTAAAACCCTCGCGTTTTTTGGAAACATATTTATAAAAGAAATATGCAATAAGCCCGATTATAAGGAGAACAAAGGTAACCTGCATAAAACCGAAAGATGTTGATTTTTTATCAAGCTCATCCTGATCACTCGTTCCTGCCTGGGAATATCTTTGCTGAAAAGTGTTTTGCCCTTTGTTTTCATCGTTGTTTTGCGTTTGATTTTTCGCGTTGTCTTTATTTGTCGTGTTTTTTTGCGTTTTTGCGGTATTATCTTTATTGGAATCGTTTTTATTTGATACGCTTTTTACGTTATTTTGTTTAAGCTCTTTTTTATCGTTTTTAGCGCGCGCGTTCTGGTTAACGTTAAAAACAAAATATAGCCCTAATAATGCAACGGCAATGTAAATAAGCGGCTTGGCTTTGCCTGCTTGGATCTTCATGATTTTTCCCAGTCTACTTAAATTTTGTCTATTAAAGTAATAATAACGGATAAAGTTTTTTTTGCCAATAAGAAATGCGGATTTTTTTAATTTTTTGCTAAAGGTAAGAGGATTTTACAATAAAAATCACCTATTGACCCGCCGGGAGATAATATTTTTATAAATGCGGCAAATATTTAAAGCATAGTAAACTCATTTGCCGGATAAACGCAAAATAAATTCGTTTCTATCGTAAAACCTTTCTTACGAATGCAACGGTGAAATATGATATTAAAAATAGTCCTATAAAACCTTCAAGGGCTGATAAAATTGCGCTTAAAAAATTTTGCGGTGATAAATCTCCGTATCCGATAGTCAAGAACGTTATTGCGCTGTAATAAACGGAATTAAGAAAGGTATTTAAAAATCCGGGTTCAAGCATGGGTTTTAATTTGCCAATTCCATCGTGTATAATTACACCGGGTAAAGTATAAATAAAAGTAAAGAATATCCACGTAAAACCCATTGCTCTGATAATTTTAACAGGGCATGTGCCATATCCGCCTACCCAGTCAAACGCAATTTTTTCAAGGAAACAAATAAAGAGTGAAAATTGTTTTATTAAACCCTTTTTGTTCTCATTAATTTTAATTTTACGTGCGTTTAATTTACTTCGTCTGAACCACAAATAAGCTTTGTCTTCTTCGTTGTATTTTCCCGTTGCCCTGTAATTTTCTTTTAATATATGAAACTGCTCTGCTTTTTCAAGGGCATTTGTTCCCCTTTGGGATAGAATTAAATCTTTCACATTGTTTTTTTCCCAGTCCAAATAAATTTTACCCGGATTTTTTAGGCGCGCAAGGTTAAGTTTGTCAATATTATCTATTTCCATAATATCTCGCACTATAGAATCTTTTAAATCGAGAAAAGAGCAGGATTTAAATCGAAAGTCAACGTAAAAATTAAACTGGCAGTCCTTAAAAAATATTTTATCGATTAAAGCATCGGTAAAATATATATTTCCGTTTCCGAACCGTGTGTCTAAAAAGTTAACGTTCCCCTTGCTAAACTCAGTACGCGTAAAATTTATTTCCCCGGCTCCGAATTTTGTGCTGGAAAAATTAATATCACCATCACCGAAATGTGCTAAAGTAAAAGAAATATCTCCTTTGCCGAAAACCGCGTTTGAGAAATATATATTTCCTTTTCTAAAATTTGTCATAAAAAAATTAACATTGCCGTCCCCGAATTGCGTATTGTCAAACTCAAATTTTCCGTGCCCGAACTCGGCGCCGGAAAAATTAATTTCACCAGTTCCGAAAATTGCTTGAGAAAAATTTATGTTACTGTTGCCGAAATTTGCGTTTTTAAAAGACACGCAGCCGTCTCCAAAACGCGATTTGGAAAAAATTATTTCTGCCTGTTCCGGTTTTTGCGTTTTTAATTTTTGTTCATTATTTTCATCCAGAAAAAACTCATTAACGATTTCAAATCCGGCACTGCCGAACTCAGACATTGAAAAATCAATATCGCCTTTTCCGAAAAGCGTATTTGAAAAATTAACAACGCCTGCTCCGAAAGAACAACGGGTAAAGAGTATGCTTCCGTCTCCGAAAATTGTATTTGAAAAATCAAGGTTTTCTTTGCTGAATTTGCAATAAGAAAAATCCGTATGCCCGTTTCCGAAAATAACGTTTTTAAAAATAACGCGTCCTGTTCCGAAATCGGCGTTTTTAAAACTTACATCACCGTTACTAAAAATTGCATTGTAAAAAGAATTTTCATTATTGCCAAAATCAGCGAAACTAAAATCAATTGCGTTTTCACAATAAAAAAAAGCGTTATGTGCCGAAAAATTAATTAGACGCACAAGTTCATTTTCGGGAAGATGATATTTCTTACGAAATTCATTAAGCGAAAAATCTTTAACAAAACAATTATTAAGATTAACGCTTTGTTGTTTTTCAATTAGAGAATAAATTTTTTTACCTTCAAAAACCGAATATTCACGGACAATACGCCTACCGTCTTGAGTTAAAAGTTCTATTAACACATTATCACCGTGTTTATATTTTTTGTTTTTTGGAATATTTAAAAAAGAATATTGCAATTTGTTTCTCCGATTTATTATTTTAGTCCTTTTATTATATTATCGAATTGTTTACAGCTTTTTTGTTTAATTTTTTCGTGCAAGGAATTCCCCTCCGCGTCCATAGTTACGGTGCATAAAAAATTTTCCACATCAAGCACCCACACAGCTTCGGGAATGCCGAATTCTTCAAGGAAAAATACTTTACTGACTTTTTTTACCCGGTTCGCAATCAAGGAAGCTGCTCCTCCTGTTGCGTGAAGATAAACCGCTTTATTCTTTATAAGCCCTTCTTGCGTTTTTTCACCCATACCTCCTTTGCCAATTACACCGCTTAGGTTAAAGTGTGCTATTATTTCGCTTTGGTAAGGTTCTTCTCGTATACTCGTTGTAGGTCCACCCGCAATGAATTTCCAGCCGGGATCCGTTTTTTTCATTATAGGTCCGCAGTGATAAATAAACGCGTTGTTTAACAATTTTTTTATTTCCCTATAAATTGAATCAAATTTTTCGTTTTTAATATAATTTTGAAAAGCAAATTTATGAAAGGCATCTCTGCCAGTTAAAATTCTTCCCGTTATAGAAACAGTATCTCCATTATTTAAAGAAAAAAAATTATTTTTATCAAGGGGGCTTTTTATTTCAATTATTTTACCTTTATTCAATTTTAAACCTCCCGTCAGCATAGTATTTAAGGGTTTTTCTTCTGCAAGCCCAGCACATATAAGAAACGCTAACGAAAAATGATGCGGGTATTCTATTTAAATAATCAACAAAAACGCCTAAAAGAGTTGTTTTCCCGCCATACCCCATTGCGCCGATTTCAAGTGAATTTGCTTTTTCAAAAATCCAATGTTCAATTTCAGCTAAATTTGAATCCGTATTAACAGAACCGATTTTTCTAAACAGTTGTTTTTTTGCGTTTTTCATGGAATCCGCCCTATCCCCGCCAACGCAAACGGCTAAAATACCAGGTGAGCATCCGAACCCTTGTGCTTTGAGAACGCTATCAAGAACGCATTTTTTTATTCCATTAATATCCCTGCCTGCGTTTAATGTTTCATCAGGCAAGGAATATTGTTTACCCATGTTTTCACAGCCGCCGCCCTTTAGCATTAGTTTTATTTCGATATAATTATTATCCCATTCATCAAAATCAATACTAGGGTGTGCTTTTCCCGTGTTATCTCCGGTATTTTTATTAGTCAAAGGGTTAACCGAATTGGGGCGTAGATAATTTAAATCACACGCAGTTTGAACACTCTCTATTATTTTTTTTTCAAGCAATCTTATGTCCGTTTTTTTAGGATAGTGTACAACGAAATAGTTCGTTCCCGTATCCTGACAAAGGGGTGTTTTATTTTGTTTCCCTAGCCGTACGTTTTCTAAAATATCTCCAAGAGCAAATTTAGCCGGTGTGTTTTGATTTTCTTTTTCATAAGCGTATTTGATTGCTGATGAAACATCAACTGGCAATTCGCATGAACACTTTTTTATTAATTCAATTAACGCGTTGTCTATTTTCTGCATAAAGTTCTCTTAATATTAATAATGTTGTCTAAAATATAATAAAATTTTGATTTTTGTTATTGAATAAAACCTTCGGTTTTTTTGGGGTGCATAAGTGAAAATAGGATTTTTAAATGTTTTAATAATTTTTCCATAGCATAGCAGTCATTTTTAATAATTTAAACGTGCTTGTTGAAATGCCCGTTCTTATTAGATATATTTTAATAAAAAGTACGGGATAGAATATGCTTAACCTTGAACTGCAAACTAAAATACATGAAATTTTAGTAAATTTATTTAAATCCAACGAAGAAATTGATGCTTTTATTCACAACAAGGGCGCGAAAATCGAATACCCCAAAGAACGTAAATTCGGAGATTATTCCACTCCCGTTGCAATGCAACTTGCAAAAATTCTTAAAAAAAATCCGTTAGAAATTGCAGGGCAAATAAAAAAAGAGCTTGATGGCGATACTAAATATAAAACAATTGAGGTTGTAAAACCCGGTTTTATCAACGTATTTTTATCCGATAAAACGCTTTTTAGTGAACTTGGCAAAATTCAAAAGCAAAGAGAAAATTATTCCAGGCCGGAAAAGAAAAGCGAAAAAATACTTTTTGAATACGTTAGTGCAAACCCCACAGGTCCCTTGCACATCGGGCACGGGCGCTGGGCGGCTTTAGGCGATACGCTTTCAAGAATTCTCTTATGGGCTGGATATACGGTTTTCCGTGAGTTTTACGTTAATGATGCCGGAGTGCAAATTGAAAAGTTAAATAGAACCGTTCAAGCTCTTAAAAACGGCGAGTCCATACCCGAAGACGGTTATCATGGCGAATACGTTAAAGACGTTCTCGGGTTTGATGGCGAGCCTATTGATTTTTTTCTTGAACAACAGAGAAAAACGCTTTTGGAATTCCGCGTTGCTTTTGATAATTTTTTCAGCGAAAAAAAAGAATTGCATGCCACAGACAAAGTTGAACGTGTTATAGAAGAATTAAAAGAAAAAAGCTATACTTATGAAAAAGAAAACGCATTATGGTTTAAATCAACGGATTTCGGGGACTATAAAGACCGCGTTTTAATTAAAACTAACGGCGATTATACATATTTCTCCCCCGATATTGCTTATCATAAAACAAAAATCGAACGCGGTTATAATAGGATTATTAATTTTTTTGGCGCAGACCACCACGGTTACATTAAACGCATTAAAGCCGCGGTTGAAGCATTGTCTGAAAATAAAGTTAAATTTGACGTGATAATCGGCCAACTCGTTTTTCTATTCAGGGAAGGACAGCCGGTTAAACTTTCAAAACGCTCGGGTAATATAATAACGCTAGAAGAAGTTATGCAGGAAATAGGAATAGATGCAACGCGTTACTTTTTGACATCAAAAAAAGCAGACACGCCTCTTGATTTCGATATTACGCTTGCGCAGAAGCAATCAAGCGACAACCCTGTTTTTTACATACAATACGCTTTCGCCCGTATGAATAGCATTGTTAGAAAAGCGGAAGAAAAAAAAGTTGAAATTACGCTTGATTTTGAGCCGACTGAATTACACCATGCAGAACGGGATTTAATCGTTAAAGTATTAAAATATCCCGAAGAAATACTTGATGCGGCAGAACAGCTAGAACCGCACAGAGTAACGAATTACCTTTTGGATACAGCTACGCTTTTTCATAAATTTTACGAGACTTGCCGCGTAATTGATGAAAATAACGACAACGCAACGCAGATGCGTTTATTTATTGTTTTTTCCCTTCGGCTTTGTCTTGAAACTTTATTGGGCTTAACCGGAATTACAGCCCCGGAGAGAATGTAATGCGTTGTATAATAATTGCAATCGGCGAAGAACTCGTTAAAGGTGAATATTATGAAATCAACGCAAAAATTATTGCTGAAAATTTATCAAAAATGGGCATAAGTGTTCTACGCGTTGAAATTCTACCAGATGACAACGATACTTTAATAAATAGCATTGAAAAGGCAATGAAAGAAACAGAAATATTAATTACCACAGGCGGGCTTGGTCCTACTGATGATGATTTAACGCGTTATGCTTTCGGAACTGCCCTTGGGCTTCCACTTGAAGTGAAAGAAGAAGAACTAAACAGAATTAAAAATTTATTTGAAAAAAACGGCTGGCATTATTCAAAAGACAATGACAGGCAAGCGTTTTTTCCTAAAGATTCCGAGATTATTCTAAACCAAAAAGGCACTGCATCGGGTTTTTACTTATATAAAAACGCTGTGCAAATATTTACTTTACCCGGTGTTCCTGAACAGGCAGAATATTTATTTAAATCGTTTATAATGAATAAACTCCAAAAATTAAAAACCGACCAATTCTACAATTTTACTGCAAAAACGCAAAATATCGGTGAAGCGCATTTGAACGAATTATTTAGGGAGAAAGTTAACGCGAAGAACTTGAAGTGGGGGACTTTATCCCGTGATGACGGTATTTATTTAAAAGTTTCCGCTTATGGTAAACACGCTGAAAATACTATTAATAAGGTACGGGAAAAAGTTAAAAATATTTTTAAAACAAAAATTTGGGGTTGGGACGGGGATGAACTTCCCGACTTAATTGCAAAATTTTTAAAACAAAAATCATTAACGCTTAGTACGGTTGAATCGTGTACAGGCGGATTAATTGGTAAACTTTTAACTGACAAATCCGGCGCAAGCAAGTTTTATCAAGGTGGTGTAATAGTTTATTCGAATGAAATGAAAATTCAGCAACTCAGAGTTGGTGAAAAAACTATTGAAAATTACGGCGCTGTAAGCGAGGAATGCGTACTCGAATTAGCGCAAAACGGGCGCGAAAAATTTGCTACGGATTACTGCATTGCAATTTCCGGGATTGCCGGACCTACGGGAGGAAGCGAGGAAAAACCCGTTGGCACTGTTTGGATTGGCATCTCCTGTGAAAAAGAAACGCGTGCTTATCATTACAAAATGCCCGGGGGTAGGGATGAAGTACGCCGCAGAAGCGCAAATTACGCGTTGGGCTTGCTCAAATCTTTTATTGAAAAACACTGCTGTTAATACGCATACGTTTAGTAAATGTGTGGCTATGGCGATATAAGCGAATTGCATTTATTAATAACGTAAAATTTCAAAATAAATAGATTATTGATTAATTTGATTCTATTTAATCAAAATTCACTTACAAAACATCTATACACTTTTGTTCATAAAATTGGGCATAGAATGATTAAAGCTGATTAAATATTCGCGTTATAGACTGTAAATCTGTTGGCGTGAGCCTTCATAGGACGGTAGCCGCCGCCGTCCAAATTAAAAAGACAGTTCAAATCGGTGGCTGTCTTTTTTCGTTTGTATGTAAGTTTGAAAAATTTATTCAACAATCAGTTTATACCTCGATTCTGTTATTAATGCTTGTAACATAAGTTCTAATGATTGCGGTGTAACAAATCTATAAATTAAGTAATAATATAATACATCAATTATCAGTCCATCAAATCGAATTTCACGTTAATAGTTTAAACAAAATTTTTAATTATCCAAACGTTGCAAAAAAAACGCGTTTTGGTGTGTCATTTTTGCAACACATTTTGTAAATTTTAAGTGTTTTATTTTTTTTTAATATTCCTTTTATAATTTCCCTTTAATTAATGATTTACGGTGTTAATAAATATGAGGTTTTGGCATAATTTTTGATATTTTAATTACTAAGTATTATAAATTGCCGAAAATATAAAAAGAAATATTTAAAATTTTACGTACAATAATACTGTGGAGAAGGAAATGTATTACCACTTAACGGGAATCAACATTGAAAAAGAAGACCTTCAGAGTAACCACAGTGCACTTGAATATGAAAGATACGTTAGTTATTCTGAAGCAACGAGAGCGGAAAGCCAAATATTCGATCTTGCATTGGAAATGAAATACAGGCACATTTTTTTAAGTATTATTTAGTTTTCTCCTTTTGACCACCGCGGGCTTGTAATTCTAAACATATTTATACTCACCGAATTTTAAAATTTTCAGTTTTTTGCCGTTCTTAAGATTTTTTAAATCCTTGAAATCGTTATCACCGGTTAATATTGTTGCATTTATTCTAATGCTCATTGTTGCTATTAAACAATCAAGCTGCATTTTCCTTAAAGCATTTACGTTAACTTGAGGTTTTTCTTGTTTGTATTGCTCAATCAATTTTGCAGAATTTCTCCAATCTGATAGATCAGGAGAGTATATATCTAATTCTTTATCGTTAATCAAAAAAGAAATTCGGTTATGCCTTTCTGGATTATTACGATACCTTGACATTTCAAGTAATGTGATAATATTGTGTTTTATATCATAAGTTTGAAATAAAAATTTAATGTATATTCTATCATTTCTGTTTTTGGTTCAAAAAAAACTTTGGTAAACTTATTTGTATCAATTAATAATTTTTTTTTCGGCATTATATAATCATTTTAATTCTTTGATTTTCTTTTCTACTTCAATGCCTTCTTCAAGAAGGCGCCTTACTGTTCTATTTAATGAAATTTCTTTATTTCCCGTTACTTTAAGTATTTCCTTTGCTAGTGATTCTGGAATTTCCACAGTCCTCTTTTTTTCTTTCATACATTCATCCTTAACAATTAACGATAAAATTTTAGTTTATTAATAACGCGTTGTCAAGCAAATTTGAAATTGTTTAAGAATATGAAATTGAATCGGTGCTTTATTTTAATAAAGTGAAATACGATATTTATAAACAACGGGAAAGCCTTAAACCGTATAAAACGGTAATTCCTACATCCTGTAATTTTCCATAAGTGTAATTAAAATATCTGACGCACCGTTTGATTTTAACTCGTCTGCAAGCGCGTTTGCTTTTTTCTTCTTAATCACGCTTTTAACAGCCACCCATGCTTGATCTTCTAATGGCATAATTGTTGGCGATTTTAAGCCCGGCGTGAGTTTTACACACTCGGGTAAATTACTGCGGTTTACGTTATATTCTATTAATGCGTAGTCATCCGCATAAACAATACCTTGCATCCGCGCTGTTAAAATATCGATTAAATCCTTATGCGTTGAATTTTTCTTGGAAATTAAAGCGGCTTGTGTTTCTAAAATTTCTGCTATGACTTCAAGCCCTGCCTCGCGGATTGTATCCCCCGTTTGAACGAGGTCTGTAATGCCTTCTGCGGCTCCTAAAGCGCACGCTATTTCAACAGAACCTGATACATGTTTAACATCAACGTTATTAACGCCTTGATCCTCAAAAAATTTTTGCGTTAAGTGGGGAAATGAAGTAACAACGCGTTTGCCTTTAAAATCCTTGTGAGTTAAACCGGAATTTTTAGGCACGGCAAGGGAAAGCGCGCATTTACCAAAACCTAAAGGCAGTTTTACTTCAATTTCATCCGATAGCCCGGATTCGCCTACAATGTCAAGCCCTGTAATAGCAAGGTCTACGCGTCCGGATCCAACGTATAAAGCAATGTCTTTTGCGGGTAAAAATATAACGGCAATATCCATGTTTTTGCAAAGTGCAATATCATGTCTGTCTCTTTTTCTAAATGAAAGTCCTATGCGTTTTAAGTAGTTAACGCATTGTTCAAATAATCGTCCTTTTTTTGGTATGGCAAAAAGCATTCTATTTTCAACGTTAATCATTTTTGCTTCCTGTTTTTCTTTTCTTCTAATCCGGAAACCCCAAACCTGCGTTCTAGTTCTTTATAAACCGTTTCCGGCTCAATCTCTTCGTTAATTAAGCTTACGTATAAATGGAAAATTAAATCTGCGGCTTCATAGATAATTTGTGCTTTTTCTTTATCTTTGACAGCCATAACATATTCGGTAACCTCTTCGCCGATTTTTTTTAAAATTGAATCCGTGCCTTTTGTATAAAGTTTAGCTGTGTAAGAATCTTCCGGCGATGAGTTTTTCCGTTGTTTTAATATTTGCGTTAATTTGTCTGTAATATCCATAGGAAAGAAATATAATATTAGCATTATATTTTGAAAATAATAAAACCGTATTAGTTTTAATTATTTTGTTCAGTTAGTGTTTTTACGATTTCTCTTTTTAGTATTTTACCTGTTGAACTTCTAGGAAGCTCGTCCCAAAATTCTATTTTTTCTGGTAAGTAAGCCGGAGATTTGTCTTCAAGAAAGGAATAAATATTCTGTGCTTTAATGCTCACTCCTGGTTTTAAAACAATAATGGCCACAGGAGTTTTGTCGTTCGGCCGTTTATTCGTTCCAACTACAGCGCACTCTTCAACAGCGGGGTGTTCGTGCAAAATATCTTCCAAATCGCGGGCAAACAATACTTTCCCGTTAGAGCTTATCATATCGGATTTTCTGTCAAGTATATATAAATAACCGTTTTCATCAAATTTTCCAATATCACCGGTTAAAAAATAATCTTTGTGAAA
The DNA here is from genome assembly GCA_964449345.1 of uncultured Spirochaetia bacterium. Lineage (GTDB taxonomy): Bacteria > Spirochaetota > CALGPD01 > CALGPD01 > CALGPD01 > CALGPD01. The sequence continues at coordinate 10,496 of CAYUYT010000022.1, forward strand.
AGTATTTTTCGTTGCGGCTTTGTCTTTATAATAACCTAGCATTAAGCTATCGCCCTTAATTGCAATTTCGCCCGGTTCACCTAATTTTACCTTTTTTTTATTCATGTTTAAAATTTTTGTTTGCACAGTTGAAATAATTTTTCCTACGCTACCGGGTTTTCTTTTTGTTTCATCAGGCGAATTAACGGAAACAACAGGACCTGCCTCTAAAAGTCCGTAACCTTCAACAATGGGTATTTTGAATTTGTTTTCAAATTCTTCCAATACACCGATAGGAAGGGGAGACCCGCCTGAAATACAAAATTTAACAGGGTTAATTAATTTTAAAATACGCGAAGTTTTTATATTTGATAATAATTTAAACACTTGTGGAATTCCAATAAATACCGTAACTCTTTTCATAAAAACGGCTTTAACTAGTTTCTTAAATGGCAAAGTATTGTCAACGAGCACAACCGTCCCCCCCGCATGAAGCACGGTTAATACTCCAACGGTAATTGAAAAAGGGTGAAACAAAGGCAAAAAAGTTACAACTTTATCGTTTTTGTCAAGGTTTAAAGTTTGTTGCGTTGCTATTGCATTGCTAATTAAATTTTTACTGTTAAACAAAGCGCCTTTTAACGCACCTTCTGTGCCTGAAGAATACATAATTGCGCAAGGATCGTTACCGGATACTTCGGGAAAATACGAATCGCGTTTATAATAAACGTCTTTGAAATTAAGTATTTTACCTCCGGTATTATTACAATCCGCTACAATAATTTTTTGAATATCTTCAACATTACGGTCAACGTAATTAACGTAATCAGAAAAGTTTTTTGATGTAATAAAAAATATTGACTCGCTGTGCCTTAATACGTATTCAACCTCTTCAGGAATAAAAAACGGGTTAATAGGAACGACAATTCCACCGGCTAAGATAGTGCCGAAAAAGGCAATTAAAAATTCCGTGCGGTTGTACATTAATAAGCCAACTTTATTGCCGGTTCTAAGTCCTTGATTACGTAATCCCGATGCAAATTCTTCAGATTTATGATATAATTCAGCATAGGTTAAAGACATGGAATCACAAGCAACTGCTGTTCTGTTTTTATGCTGAATCGCAATACCTTCAAGCAAATCTTTAAAGTCCAAAATTACTCCAATCTTTTTTTCGTTCAGATAACATTAAATTTATTAATACAATATGTCAAGTATAAATTTAGTATCGGAATTTATGTACAAAATTTTAAATTTAACGTTTTTTATTTTAATGATTAATATTAATAAGTCCGGTTAAAAACTAAAAAGTGTAAATCGAACCCGGCTAAAAATTTAATTTTTTCTGTAAAATTAAAAAAAAATGATTTTTATAAATAACGAGAGAAAAACAACCATATTAAAAAAAATGGACAAAGTACGACAGGAATTACAGGGATGGTTTGAGTAGAGTATACATTTTCAATTAAACCCAAATCCATATATTGCAAATTCATCAAATAAAACATAAAAACAGGTTTTAAATATGCGTTTTTGATATGTTAGAAATAAATCACTGATATGTTACCTTTATTCGTGTCTTTGCCGGAAATTAAAAATTAAGATTTTCTATAAAATTGATTTTTAGTGAAAAAATATATATTTTTTCTCTAATGTTGTCCCCATAAACGGCGGCGGTTTGTTTTTAAGGAGATATTTATGAGCGTAAGAGTAAGGTTTGCCCCAAGCCCAACGGGATATTTACGCGTTGTCGGTGCAAGAACAGCATTGTATAACTACCTTTTCGCAAAACATCGTGCCGGCGATTTTATCTTGCGCATTGAAGACACAGACCGCGAGCGCAGCACTAAAGAAAGCGTTGATGCTATTTTAAACGGGCTTAAATGGCTTGGGCTGAATTGGGACGAAGGGCCGGAATGCGGAGGAGATTGCGGGCCTTATTTTCAAAGCGAGCGAACGGATATTTATGAGCCCTACATTAATAAACTCCTTGAAACCGGCAACGCGTATAAATGTTTCTGCACTAAAGAAGAACTCGATGAAATTAAACAACAGATGCGCGAGGCAAAGAAAAATAAAAGTTATGACGGCCGGTGCAGAAATCTAACCCCGGAACAGGTGAAAGAAAAAGAAGCAGCAGGCATGCCTTATGTTATAAGAATAAAAGCACCGGATAAAGGCGTTGAGTTTAACGATTTAATCAGGGGCAGTGTTAATTTTTCTGCGGACCAGTTAGATGATTTTATTATTCAAAGAAGTGAGGGTACACCGGTTTATAATTTCGTTGTAACTATTGATGATTTAACAATGAAAATAACGCACGTTATCCGCGGTGAAGACCACATTTCAAATACACCGAAACAGATTATTATTTATTCGTTGCTTGGCGAAAAAATCCCTGAATTTGCGCACATTCCATTGATTTTAGGGAGCGATAAAAAACGCCTCTCAAAACGGCACGGTGCAACGTCTACTGATGAATACCGAAAAAAAGGTTATCCTGTTGAAGCTTTCGTGAATTATCTCGCTTTGCTCGGATGGTCTTATGATGATAAAACAACGCTTTTTTCACGGCAGGATTTAATCGAAAAGTTTTCGCTTGATAAAGTTTCCAAATCCGGTGCTGTATTTGACGAAGAAAAATTAAACTGGCTTTCCGGTGTTTACATCCGTGAGATGAATGATGAAGAGCTGTTTGAAAAAGCAAAGCCTTTTTTAGAGGAAAGCAATATTTCCGTTGAAGGCAACGAAGAAAAAATTAAAGCGTTGCTGGGTTTAGTAAAAGAACGGATTACAGTTTTAAGTCATGCGCCCGGGCAAATATCCTATTTTTTTCAGCAAGGTGAATATGATAAAAAAGCGCGCAAGTCTTTGAAGAAAGCAGACACAAGTTTTATAGAAAAGTACTTGAGTTTAATTGAAAATCACGGTTTTGAAAACGCAGAAAAATTAGAAACGGATACAAAAGCGTTTTTAGAAAAAGAAGGTGCAGCGTTTAAGGATTTAATGCCGTTTTTGCGCGCTAGTCTGGTTTATACTATGTCAGGCCCTCATCTTTTCGATATAATGTATTATTTAGGCAAAAAAGAAACAGTAAACCGCGTTAAAAATGGGATAGAGTATGTTAACGCGCAGGTATAGACGGATAATAATTGATTTATAATTTTATTAGTATAAGTTGCATTTATACTAATGGGATTTTAAAGTTCCATTATAAGAAAATTTTAGTTTTATCTTATCAAAACGAGACCCTGATTGAAATTTCCCCGAGAGATATTTCAACTAAAATGCCTATGCGTAATAGATCAGTTACGAAATCGTCTCGGGAATCTTTATCTTTAAAAAAAATAACGGCAAGTTCTTCTTCAAAAGCGTATTCGGCTATCAGGTTAATGTAATCCTGAACCATGTGAAAAACCGCCATTTTGTTTAACTGCATTTGTTGCGCTATTTTGTTATCTGCCATGAAAATTTTAAACAAAAAAATAAAGCAATTTTTTAGCGTTTTTGTTTTTAAATTTTTATATTCAAATTTGCGGATATTTTCTCAAAGTTTACATAACTCAAAATAAATTCGTTTTTTTTAAAAAAGTGCTTATAAAATTTCTTAAAAATTTCGATGTCTTTAGTAACACAATTAAAGGATAAAGACGTGAATATAGCAGCAACTTTATTCAAAGCTCCGGCGAACACAGAAATTTCTGCGCCGGTAAAGCAAAATAACGTACAAAAAAATGAACACGGAAGAGAAAGTTTTAAAGATATGCTTTCCGACGCAATTAATGAACAAGACCAAAGAATGAAAGAAAGCAAACAAACAGAAGATACTGAAAAAAATAATCTTAACAATGACACCACAACAAAATCAGAAAAAAAACAAGCTCAAGTTAGTGAAAAACCTGACAAAAATATTTCTCTTTTTAAAGAAAATGAAAAAGCGAAATCAAGAGAAAAAAAATCGGAAATGAACAGCCAAACCCAAATACTTGAAGCGGCTAAAGATATAATTAAAAATGAAAAAAACAATAAGGAAACTGTCGAAGATATTGCAAAAGAAATTCAACTCGTTGCTAATATTTTAAATATTATACTTGAAAAAATCAATCAAACGCAAAATAACGAATCAGCTTCTTTTCAGGAAAAAGATTTAGCTGAAATTAAAGACCGGATTAAAAATAAGATTAAACATACGCTAGAGCTTTTAAAGAACGCAAAATCAAATAAAGAAATTAAAAACGCCTTAAATGAACTTGAAAAACTTTCTAACAACGAAAGCTTTAAAAAACTTATGAAAATATATTCCGGTGATAAAGAGTTTCAAAATGAACCCTTAAAATCTTTGGCTGAAGATTTACCCCGTATGATAAACCGATTTAAGGAAATAATAAAAACTATTGATGAAAATAAATCAAGTTTTTCTAAAAACCAAATAAAAGATTTTAAAAACAAATCAGAAAAATCTATTGAACAGGATTACAAAACGCGTTTTCAAAATCGTAAAAAAATAGACACGGGCAGCAGGCACAGAAAGTCCTCGGGTTCGTTTGAAAACAACGGAAAAAACGCACAAGACAAAGAGCAAAAAACACAGAGATTTAATAATACAAGCAAAGGACATGGTGTTAAACAGGGAGAAATAAATTTTAACACGGAAAACGCAGGCAGCAAAGTTAATTTCGGTAATGAAATTAACAAAAGCGCGGTAAATAGCGCGTTTGCAAAAATGCCCCAAGCGGTTTCAAAAGACGTTTTAAATCAGGTAATGAAAAACGTTAAGTATGCAACAAACGGCAGCAAAAAAGAATTAACAATTCATATAAAACCGCCTGAATTAGGCAGAATTAACATGAAACTTAGTATAGAAAACGGGAAAGTCATTGCAAAGTTTGGGGTTGAAAACGAAAAAGTACAACACATTTTAGAAAATAACCGCGTTACTTTGACAAAACAGCTTGAAGATTCCGGGCTTTCCGTTGAACAAATAGATATTGAATTGCAGCAAGGTAATAATTCTGGCGCAAATTCGCAGAAGTTTATTGAAAACGTTAATGATAATGCGCAGGCAAGGAACTTTGCAAAGATTAAAAATACAGAAACTGAAAATATTGAAACCGTGGAAACTGATTTTGCAGCGCAGAGTTACGATTCAAATGATTATTTTGCAACAAACGTAAGTTTTACGGTTTAAACAGGAGGAAAACATGGCATATATTCCGGGAGTGAGCGGAGCTTCTTTAGAAGTTAACAGAAATTATTCATACAACACGCCTGAGAAAATTAATTCTTTAAGGCAACGGCTGAATTCGCAGGATAAATTTAAGCTTGAACAGCAAACGAATACTTTTAACGCCCGCCTTCAACATCAAATGGGCAAAGGCAGACGTGTAAATACGGGGCAAAAACCGGATTTTGACGCTTTCTTAAAATTATTAACGGAACAGCTTAAACATCAGGACCCATTAAAACCAATGGAAGACAAAGATTTCATTGCACAAATGGCACAGTTTTCAAGTTTAGGGGAAATGACAAAGTTTAATAAATCAATGGCTAAATTGCTCAAAAATAAAAATCAAGAATCCCAATTTAACTTGCTTGAAAGAAAAGTATACTGGTATCAAAATGTGGGCAACCACAAAGAAACGCATATCGGTACTGTTAAAGCAATAAGCGTTAACGACGGAAATTATGAAGTTATTGTTAATTCTAACGGAAGGGATACGTCTGTTCCGGTTGAAAAAATATTCCGCGTTGAAGTGGATAGCAATAAAAAGAATCAAAAAAAATTAACTAAGCCCGCTCCTGTAAGCAGGAAAACTGTCAAAAGGAAAACGGCTTCTAAAAATATAATTCCGTCTTCAAAAGCAGGATTCAGAGCAGAATTTCATAACCGGCTAAATACAACGTTAAATAGCCATATTATGAATAATAAATAGATTTTAAGGATTATTTTGAGAAACGGTTTTGTTAAAACCGGATAAAACGGATTTTTTATTATAAAAAAATACTTTAAGGGAGTAATTGCCTTATGATGCGCAGTCTTTACTCAGGGGTTTCAGGTTTAAAAAACCACCAAATCAGAATGGACGTTGTTTCTAACAATGTTTCTAATGTTAACACTATCGGTTTTAAAAGAGGAAGGGTCACTTTCCAGGATATGATTTCACAAAATATGTCCGGTGCTTCCAAGCCGAGAGAGGGTCGCGGTGGTGTGAACCCAAAACAAATCGGATTAGGTATGCAGGTAGCTGCAATTGATACTATACACACACAGGGAGCTATTCAGGTAACGGGAAAAATTACAGACGTTGCTTTGATGGGAAAGGGCTTCTTCATACAAAAACAGGGTGAGCGAACATTCTATACAAGAGCAGGAAATTTCGGTATTGACAGGGATAAATATCTCGTTAACCCGGCAAACGGATTTAAAGTTCAGGGTTGGAATTCAACAACATTGCCGGACGGTAGCACGTACATTAACACATCATCGCCTACTGGCGATATAATTATTCCCGTTGGAGATAAATATTCGGCTAAAGCAACATCGCAAGTTAAATATAAATGTAACTTAAACGCAAGCGCACGGATTCCAATTAACCCCGACAACCCAACACGTGAGGAAATTGCATCGGGCGCGACTCATACAGCTTCAATTAACGTGTATGATTCACGCGGAAGAACGCATAAAGTTAATATTACATTTGTTAGGCAAGACGAAAATACATGGATGGCAAAAGTTAATGTTCCCGGTTCCGTTCCTAACACAACGCAGGTTGACGTAGGACCGAGAAGCGCGACTGCAACTAACCAGCTTGTATTCAAATTCAACAACTCAGGCTCGCCTGAGTCTTTACGCGATGTCGTTGCACAGGGACAAAGAGCGGATTCAATAACTCGCCGCGAGGGGCAGGAAAACCAACCGCAAATTAAAGCAAAATTGCGTTTTAATGTGCCTGATGACAGAAAACAGGCAACAGGGCAAAATCAGGGTGAACAGCTTGAAATAGATCTCGATTTTGGTACAATCGGAAAACTTAACGGTGTAACGCAATATAACGGAAAAACAACGACTAAAGCCGTTGACCAGGACGGGTACGGAATGGGTTATTTAGAATCATTCCAGATTAATGATTCCGGTATTGTAATCGGTTCTTATTCAAACGGACAAAGAAGAGAGTTAGCTCAAATCGCAGTTGCAACATTTGTTAACGCAGAAGGCCTTGAACGTGCAGGAGATACAACTTTTATTGAAACGGTAAACTCAGGTGCAGCACAAGTAGGCGAAGCACAGGCACAGGGACGCGGACGCATTGTTGCAGGCTCATTAGAGATGAGTAACGTTGATTTATCGGAAGAGTTCGTTGACATGATAGTAACGCAAAGAGGTTTTCAAGCGAACTCAAGGAGTATCACAACATCAGACCAGATGCTTCAAGAAATATTGACACTAAAAAGGTAATCGCCTTTAACACATAAACACCTTCTTTTATAGAAGAAACTACCGGCAATGTAAAACGCGTTGCCGGTTTTTTTATCCTGCTTCTTTATACTGTTCAACTCTATTACGTCCGTTATGTTTGGCTTTATATAAAGCTTTATCCGCTTTAGTTAAAATAGACTCAATGTCATCGTACTTTTCATATTGAGCAATACCTAAGCTTGCTGTTATTGTAACTTTTTCCTGTCCGGGAGATATAAAATTTATTTTACTTATTTGATTTTTAATTCTCTTTGCAAGAACATTTGCGCCATTTAGCTCGGTTTCGGGAATTAATACTAAAAATTCTTCTCCGCCGTAACGCCCTATTGAATCCGTTTTGCGCAAAACGTTTGATTTAATTATATTGCAAATAGTGGTAAGTACTTCATCCCCGAATTGGTGTCCGTAAGTATCGTTTGCAATTTTAAAGTGGTCAATATCAAGCAAAGCAACGCAGAATTGATGATTATACCGTTTAAACCTGTCTATTTCTTTCTCAATTTCATCCATAATCATACGCCTGTTATAAACTTGCGTTAATGAATCATAAGAGCTCAAGTGTTTTAGCTCCCTATTAAGTTTTTTAATTTCTATCATTTTTTCATGTAATAATTTTTCCGCTCGTTCTTTCATGCGTTCAAAGGAATATATAAAGAAAGAAAGCACAATAAATGATAGTACAAACATTATTATTAAACTGTTACTGAATTTAAGATTCAAAATATTAAGGAAATGCAGGGCAATAAAAACTAATACAACCGTAAAATATCCAATTAAACAAATAAGCCCTTTTTTATTTCCTTTAGTGAATAATACCGCAACTGGAATGCAATACATCCACAAAAGCCCCGTGCCTTTATACCCTCCGGAAACGAACAGGTATAAAAACAGCAAGAATAATAATGCAATATCAATATTTGCAATTATATCAACTTTCTTTTTTCTGGCAAAATATTTTAAACTCGTTAAACCTAATAAAGCTACGGAAAGCTCAATAATTGCATTTGGGTAATTGCCAATAATAAACATATATACTGAAAATAAAAGTATGAATATCGCTCCGAAAACAGTTAGGTGAGCTATTATTTTAACTTTTACGCTATTATAACGCGTATAACAAACCATAAATTCCCCTATATTATTTTTGATAGAATATTTTTTGTATATTAAATGGTTTGTTATTAATTCCGTTCAAAATTTTCGGAAATATAACAGACAAATAAGTGTTATTATAAATATATATAATTTTTTTTCCTAAAAACAAGGTTTTTTTTGGGGAAAATGATTTTTGTTGGGTATCGGATAAAATAAAAACTTATGCGTTTCCATAAAATTCCGATATAAATTTATATAAACTTATTTTTAAAGCAGTTATTGTTGCTGGTAAAATATAAGGAAAGCATTTTTTATGATACAAATAACGCGTTTAGATGGAACAGAATACTTTATAAATCCTCACATGATTGAGTTCATGGAAAAAACGCATACAACGGTAATAACAATGCTTTCTGATAAAAAGATTCTCGTTAAAGAAAGTTGTGAAGAAGTTATAAAAAAAGTTATTGAATATAGAAAAAACTTAGGGATATGGGGCAATGATCCCGCAATATAAGGAATTAAAGAGGTTATTATGGATATAGCAAGTGTTGCCGGTATTTTAGCAGGATGGGCAGCTATTATTATAGGTATTTTCATAGGTGGTGGCGGTATTGGTGTATTTATAGACTTGCCCTCTGTATTTATTACAGGGTTCGGGTCATTTTCCGCGATGTTACTTTCGTTCCCCATGCATCATATGAAAAAATTGCCGACAGTATTTAAACTCGTTTTTTCTCCTCCGGCAATGACTAACCCTGCTGAGTTAATTAACACTCTCGTTAATTTTAGCGAAAAAGCAAGACGGGAAGGTCTTCTTGCGTTAGAAGACGATGTTGAGCAAATTGACGATACTTTTATGAAAAAGGGCATTCAGCTCGTTGTAGACGGCACTGACCCTGAACTCGTTAGAAATATTTTAAACGCTGAGGTTGATTCCTTAAACCAGAGGCACGAACAGGGCGCGGATATTTTCGGGCAATGGTCAGTATTAGCGCCGGCGTTCGGTCTTATCGGTACGCTAATCGGGCTTATTCAGATGTTAGCGCGTTTGGAGGATAAAGCTTCAATCGGTGCGGGTATGTCTGTTGCGCTTTTAACGAGTTTATACGGTGCAATTTTAGCGAACCTTATGTTCGATCCTATGGCAAAAAAATTGTCAATGCAGAACGCTGAAGAAATATTATTAAGGGAAATAATGATAGAAGGTATACTTTCAATTCAAAGCGGGGACAACCCGCGGATTGTAAAAGACAAATTGGCTTCTTTCTTATCTCCTGCAATGAGGGATCAATTAAGTCAAGATGAACCTCGATAATTGAGGAATTATTTATAGAAAGTTATATTATTATAGAAAGGTTTTTGTAAATGTCAAAAAAGAAAAAAAAATGCCCAAAGGGCGCTCCGGGTTGGATGGTAACCTGGGGGGACATGACAACGCTTCTTCTAACGTTTTTCATCATCATGTTTAATATATCCGAAATACAGGAAAAGGAATTACAGCTAATATTGAGCCAGTTTCGCGGTTCTTTCGGTGTACAGCCGGGAGGTAAAACTCTGGAAAAAGGTCTTTTAGCTTCAATGGGAAGCACTATTGAAAGTATGCCCAGTTCAAAAGCCGCAAAAAAGTTAGACAGGGCTGTTAAGCGCGCCATGCAAATATTAAAACCGGAAATTCAGGCAAAAAAAGTTCGCGTTAGAGAGGATGAGCGGGGAATTGTAATAAGTCTGGCTTCGGACACGTTTTTCGAACCGGGGTCGGCACAGTTAACAAAAGAAGCGGTTGATACTCTTAGAAAAGTCGGGCATTTAATTATGGATTTAAAAGAAAATATGAATATGGATAATAAAATCGCTGTGGAAGGTCATACTGATTCAAGGCCGCCTATTCCCGACGGAGATACATATAATAAATATCCCACTAACCTTGATTTGTCCTCTGCAAGGGCAATTACAACGGTTAAGTATTTTTGGGATATGGGACTGCCTAAAAAGAGAACATGGCAGGGTAAAAGCGATTACGCAAAATTTTCTGCTCAGGGGTACGGAGGACAACAACCCGTTGAACCCAACGATACACCCGAAGGCAGAGCGTATAACAGGCGTGTTGATATTGTAATACTAAGGGAAGGCCCGAGAGGCGGACGTAATGCGTATCCTCCGGCCAAAAATGCGCCGAGATAAAAAAATAGTATTATTAAATTTAAAAAATAATACGATAAATAATTTCATAGGGCAAATTTATAGCTCTTGAAAATTATAAATAAAAATTCTATACTTTATAAGTAAGATAGTGGAGGATTCTCACAATGGCTGAAGAAGATGATATTCTCGCAGGTGAAGACGAAGAAACCGAGGGTGAGATGCCCTCCGAGGGGCGTAAAATTGGACGCACCCTCGCGAAAATTCTCACATTCGTTGCTTTTGGTATTGTAGCTATTATTATTATGATTCTCGTTAACTATATAATGATTAAATCAATGACCAAATCGAAAAAGAAAGTTGTTGATACTCAGACTTATGACCCGTCGTTTAAGCCGAGAACTCCGGCATTACAAACGAGAAAGTTAAAAGCGTTTAGGGTTAACCTTGATGTTACCGACGAATCAAACTCGCAGGTATTTGTTCAATGCACTTTATCACTAGCTTATGACGGAAAAAATACAGCTCTAACTAACGAACTCGTTGCACGGGATGACCAGGTTAGAAGCCGTATCAATTCCATAATAGCGAGTAAACGGTATGATGAGATAAATACAGCGTTTAAAAGGGAAAATTATTTGAGCCGTGAAATATTAACGGAAATTAATTCTATTTTAATGGCAGGAAGAATAAGGGAACTTTACATTACACAGTTTACTATTGCCAAACCGTCATAATTTTAACGGCAGGAAAAAAATAAAAGGGTACACGAATGGTTGATGTATTATCACAGGATGAAATTGATGCTCTGTTGACCGCAATATCAACAGGGGAAGATTCATCCGAAGAAGTAAAAGACTACGCAGCTGAACAACGTAAGGTTAAAATATACGATTTTAAAAGGCCGGATAAATTTTCAAAAGACCAAATCCGTACCCTGCAAATGATGCATGAAACGTTTGCGCGTTTGACAACAACGTCTTTATCAGCGCAGTTAAGAACACTTGTTCACGTTCACGTTGCTTCAGTAGACCAGCTGACTTATGAAGAATTTATACGCAGTATTCCGTCTCCAACGACTCTCGCTGTAATTAATATGGACCCGTTAAAAGGTTCAAGCGTATTGGAAATAGACCCGTCCATTACATTTACAATTATCGACCGTTTATTCGGCGGGTCAGGCGAAGCAACGAAAATGAGCAGGGAATTAACCGACATAGAGCTTTCCGTTATTGAAGGAATTATCGTACGTATTTTAGGAAACTTGCGGGAATCTTGGTCAAACGTAATAGATTTAAGACCGCGGCTAGGAAATATTGAAACCAACCCTCAATTTGCCCAGATAGTACCGCCAAATGACATGGTTGTATTAATAACGCTTGAAACAAAAGTAGGCGAAGTTGAAGGTATGACTAACTTTTGTATTCCCTACATTACAATAGAGCCCATTATTTCAAAATTATCAGCTCAGTACTGGTATTCGTCAATCAGAAAAGGCGCGACTAGAGAGAATTTCAACGTATTAAAAGAACGCCTTGAAACTATAAACGTTGACGTTATTGCGGAACTCGGATATTCCGATGTTACTATGAAAGATGTTATAGATTTGGAACTCGGAGATATTATACGGCTACAAAACGGAAAAATTACAAACGACCTTTTATTAAAAGTGGGGAGCGCGGCAAAATTTAATTGTAGACCGGGTATTGTCGGAAAACGTGTGGCAGTACAGGTTAAAGAACAAATAGAACAGATTAAAGACGATTTCTTTGATGAAATCGCTGAAGGGGAAGAAGAATGAGTGACGGCGCACTTTCACAAGAAGAAATAGATGCCCTGTTATCCGGAGCAGATGACGTAGGCGGAGGCGAAGAAATCGCAGACGTGCAAATGCCTTCATCCATGGAGTCGGATTCAAGGGATGTAGGCAGAGACGAAATGAGCTTGTTAGCCGATGTGTTTAATGCGGCAATACAAGCGCAATCCAGTATATTGTCTACTATTTCAGGCATAGGGGTTGCTTATTCAAACTTAAAAGCAAGTTTAAAAGACCCTAACGTTGTACGCGGAGAATTACACGGGCAAATGATACAAATAAAAACCGATTATCAAGGCGCGGTTTCAGGAGAAAATATTTTCCTACTGCCGGCTAAAGACGCTTTGAAAATTGCCGAATTATTTGCAAATCAGCCCAATATGGAATTGAACGATTACGCTATGAATATTTTAAGCGAAGCGTTCAATCAGATTAACGGTGCGGCACTAAACGCAATTTCATCAAAATTTAATAAAAGCATTACAAGTTCAATTCCAACAATTGACGTTGTTGACGATGCAAGTAACGTGAAATTCCCTTCCGGTTCGCAGGTAATCGATTTGCATTATAATTTAAACCCGGAAGGACATCAGCCCATTAGCGTATATCAAGTAATGAGCGTTCCCGCGGGGAAATCTTTCATACAAATCGGAAAAAGCAGCGGTGCAACCGGCGGCGGAGTAAGCACCAGCGGCGGCGGTTATCAAACCGAAGGAACAGCACAGCAGCAGCAAAGAAGAGCTAATATTCAGGTACGCCCGGTTCAGTTTCAAAATTTAGAGCAGGAATTTGCAGCGCAAGGATCGGGAAATATTTCTCTCCTTCTCGATATTTATATGCAGTTAACAGTAGAACTCGGTAGAACGAGAATGCAGATAAAAGAAATATTAGGCCTTGGCGAAGGTTCAATAATCGAGCTTGAAAAGCTAGCAGGCGAACCCGTTGACCTCCTCGTTAACGGTAAACTCATTGCCAAAGGCGAGGTAGTAGTAATCGACGAAAATTTTGGTGTTCGCGTAACGGAAATCGTATCTCCCCATGAAAGAATAGATGCGTTTAGCGGATAAATAATTAAAGTTTACATAAATATGAACCCGGTAAGCTTTTTGCCTGCCGGGTTTTTGTATTTTTTTTCTTCATCAGCAATATCCATACAAAAATAAACAAAAAAAGAATCAACGTGTTTTTTTTATTTGCTTTGTTATCTTTTAAACAATAAGAATTGTTTTGAATTTATACTTAAACAACTGTGCAAGAATTTAAAAATATTTTCTCATAAAAGATATTTGTAAAAACGGAGGGAAAATGTTTGCATATAAATTTTCCGGGACAATGGTAATTATATTAGGATTCGTGGTTGCAAGTATGGCCACTTTCAGCAGCAAAACCTGGGGAACGTTAGGGATAAACGTTGTAAAAAACGGTATAGTAACAACGGGAACGGTCGTGGATATTAACAAGAAAGGTATTTACCGCGCCCCTATTGTCCGGTTTAAGGCAAAAGACGGGCGGACTTATACTTTTTTAAGTCAATTCGACAGAAACCAGGATTTCTTTAACCTTAAAATCGGGGAAAAAATAAAAATTATTTACGATGCTGATAATCCTAATATTGCGCAGGAAAATACGTTTTGGGCAAGATACGGGCCTCGTGTTATACCTGCGGGCATCGGCGCAATCATGATTTTAACAGGTCTATTCGTTTTTACCAGAGGGAGAAAAACAAGGAGGTAATATTGAAAATGCAATTTTATTAGTATCATATCAAATATTGTAGCTTTTATAGCGCGAGATTTTTAGTTTACTTCTAACAGTATAGGTTAATTCAATTTTTCTTTATGAAAATTCATTTAAGAGAATTGCAAATTCTATTATCAGTTACATAGACGGCAATTGCCATTTTCGCCTCTTATATAAAGTAAAAAAGTTTAATTTTAGTGAAATATGAATAACGGATAATATTTCGCCTTCTACTGCGACAATATACTTTGACGACGCTGTAATCAGTACGCAAAGGGGATATTCTGTGACTGAAAACTAATATTTTAAGCAAACCGTAAAGTTAATCCCGTAGAGCTAAGGTACAGACTTAGCACTTTTATTTATTGGCATGTAACCGTTTGTTTTATTAGATTGCCCTCGCTGTAGTGATTTTTAATAATTCATAAATTAAAATCTTTTTTTATCTTCATTTTTAAATCATCAACGGAATCTACGGGAATAATAATTTTATCATACTTATCATCTATTTTCGTTCCTGCCAATTTTTCTGCCCACCCTGAAATTTCTGTGAATGCGTAAATGGGGCGGTTAAACTGCCATGCATAGGCGATTTCAGATAAAGTGCCTGACCCACCGCCAATAGCAACGACAAAATCGCCGGATAACACGTTAACCATATTTCTGGCATATCCGATACCTGTAGGAATTACTATATCGCAGTATTCGTTTGCATCGTTTAAATTAGTGCCTGGCGTGATTCCAACGGTCAATCCTCCTGCCTCTTTTGTGCCTTTGCAAGCTTTTTCCATAATGCCGCCTAAACCTCCGCAAACCAATGTAATTTTTAAACCGGCAATTATTTTTCCTGTTTCATAAGCAATATTAAGAGCTTTCATAGTTGCGCTTGAATTGTTTCCTATTATACATGCTTTTATGTGCTTCATTTGCGTTCTCTTTATGAAAAAAGATAAGTAAAAATTTTTTATAGTCGAAAGTTTACATTATTTTTTTACGTAAATTATAGTTATTGAATATTTTTTTTTAATAGTGTATATTTTGAATGTAACATTTTTCATTAATTTTTATAATACTTTACGGTGAAAAAAATGGCGGATAGGAAAAAGATTTTAGTAATTGACGATGATGAGGATATTTGTTTTTTAGTTCAAAATCTTCTTCATGATGAATTTGAAGTTGATTATTCAATAAACGGGCCTGACGGGCTTGAAAAATTGAAAACTGGAAACTTTGATTTAGTGCTTTTGGATATTATGATGCCCGGTATGAACGGCTATGAAGTTATGAATGAAATTCAAAAAGAAATTCCGGATGTTCAAATAATTTTTTTATCTGCAAAGGATTCTACTTCGGATTTAATAATCGGTTTTAAAAAAGGCGCTGTAAGGTATATTACTAAACCTGTGGATACGGAAGAACTTGTCCATGAAATAAAAACAACGCTTCAAATGAAATAAAAAAGTAAAAAAAAAGTATAAAAAAAAATTTTTTTGATTTTTTTTTAAAAAAATATTAATTTCTTCAGGACTTTTTATTAAATTCCTGTAACGGCTGTTATTCATTGTCAATGAATAATTAAGGATACACTTAGTAAGCCGTTGACTTTACAAAGTATTTGATACAGCAATAGTTTTGCTGGGATATATAATAAAATCTCTTAATGGTTTTTAATATATATTATAAACCATAGGGGTTTTTTACTTTTAACTGTTTATTTTTTTATTGTGAATTTGACAGTTTGATAACTGTTAGGTATATTTATGTACCCTTTTGACAGGGGAAAAAAAAATACGGGATGGATTATGCCAACGATTAATCAATTAGTGCGCAAAGGGCGCAAGAAAATATTAAAGAAAACCAAAGCTCCGGCTTTGAATAAATCGCCGCAAAAACGCGGTGTGTGTACGCGTGTTATGACTTTTACGCCAAAAAAACCGAACTCGGCTTTGCGTAAGGTTGCGCGTGTGAGATTGACTAATGGTTATGAGGTTACGGCTTATATTCCGGGTATCGGGCATAACCTTCAGGAGCATAGTGTCGTTCTTATTAGGGGCGGCAGGGTAAAAGACCTTCCCGGTGTTAGATACCACATTATCCGCGGCGCTCTGGATACTTTAGGCGTTGCAGATAGAAAACAGGGTAGAAGTAAATACGGCGCTAAGAAAGCAAAGGCATAGGCAGGAGTAATTAGATAATGAGTAGGAAATCTAAGGCAATAAAAAAAGAAATAGAACCGGATGCTGTTTATAATAGCGAGCTTATAAGTCGGTTTGTTAATAAAATGATGTATAATGGAAAAAAGAGCAAGGCAGAGAAAATTATATATTCTGCAATGGATATTATAAAGGAAAAAACCGGTGAAAATTCTATCGAGGTTTTTGAAAAGGCCCTTGATAATGTTAAGCCGGATATTGAAGTTCGCTCTAGGCGTATAGGTGGCGCAACGTATCAGGTACCTGTCGAGGTTAGGGTGGAGAGGCAATTGTCTCTTGCAGTAAGGTGGATACTTTCTTATTCCCGTGATAGGAATGAGAAGAATATGGCAATGCGCCTTGCCGGTGAATTGCTCGATGCTTATAATAATTCGGGTTCGAGTGTTAAGAAAAAAATGGATACACATAAAATGGCTGAAGCAAATAAAGCGTTTGCTCATTTTAGGTGGTAATTAAAATAGAAAGAGTTTTTGGAGAAAAAAGTGTCTAGGAAATACGCTTTAGATAAAATTAGAAATATAGGAATAATGGCTCATATAGATGCCGGTAAGACTACAACTACCGAGAGAATACTTTATTATACCGGTAAAACGTATAAAATTGGCGAAGTGCATGACGGCGCAGCCGAAATGGACTGGATGGTTCAGGAAAAGGAACGCGGTATCACTATTACCAGTGCCGCGACAACGTGTTTTTGGAATGAGCGCCGTCTTAATATTATTGATACTCCCGGTCACGTTGATTTCACCGTGGAAGTTGAGAGGAGTTTGCGCGTTCTTGACTCTGCT
>CAYUYT010000023.1:0-17142 GCA_964449345.1 uncultured Spirochaetia bacterium
GTAAACTACGGCATTGTAATCTGGTTTTTTTTGTATAAATTTATTTGCGCCTTGTTCGCAAAAATAAATTGAATCAAAAAAATCTACTCCCAAGGGTAAATGGTGTCCGTGTTCTTCAATCGGAGCAATAGGAACGAAAACAATAGTTTTGTTTTTATCCAAACCGGCAAACTCTGTCCATGTTAATTCTTCATATTTATAGACATTCATAAAAAATCCGTTTATTTTTTATTTATTGTAAATAATGGAAGCTTCCAGAAATTTTGCGGTAACTTAGGCAACCGCCAATATTTTCCTTCTTTAGTAAAAGTCAATTTGCTCCCGTTTTTAAATTTAACCGTTATTTTATCTCCCTGCACGCTAAATTTAATTTTTTTTGTGAGTATTTTTTGAAAATCAGGATAAATCATTTGATATTTGCCAGAGGCAATTTCTTTATTTAAGAAAAAGAAATACTGTTTAACGAGTTTTTTTATTGCAGGGTGCGGGGTGTAATTTATCTGGTTATGAATATGGTTTAACATTATTTCGTAAAACCGCAGGTAATCCATTTTATAAAGTTCAAGTCCTGATAAATTTACTATATTTGCAACTGCAACAAGGTTAGGTATATTTTTCCGTAATTTTTTTAAATTTTCTTCAAATTTATATCTATCCTTTTCATTATGAAAAAAGTAAAGTGTGGCAAAATTTTGATTTCTCCATGATGAACGCATCTTTCTTAAAGCATTTATGAAATTTTTATAATTGAATAAACTTATTTCTCCGGTTTTATTATCTCTTAAAGTAGGAACCCCTCTGCGTAAATATTCAAGTGATTTTTTTATTATACCATACATATCGCCTTCAAAATAAGGGTTTATTTTTTTTATTTCCTTGTCAAGGCGTTTAGCAAATTTATGTTCGGTGAGCGCTCTGCTTATTGACATTGCAAACCGCTTACGCGAAATCTTCTGACTGGCTAATACTTTTTTAAAATAAGGTACAAGTTCGATTGCAAGTTCATCTTGCCCTTGAGGAAGAATCATTATATACTGGGGCACATTTCTTAAATCTTTCTTTTCACCGCAATCTTTTACGTATTTATTATACGCTTTAACAACGACTTCAACAGCTAAGTCTTTAGACACGTTCTTGCACGAAAATAAAATCACTGATATGAATATTATGATTAATATATTTTTAAATACCGTGTTTATCTTTATCATAGTTTAAAATTATATCTTATAAAATCTATTTGTCAAATATTAATAAAAAAACGGGAATAATTAAAAGCGTTTGAATTAATAATGTAAAATAACGATAATTATATTTATGAGATACGTAAAATTATTTATAACATTTTTACCACTATTTCTATTTATATTAGTGTCCGGTAAAACAAGCGCTCAAACTGCCGACTTCGTTGCGTTTTCAATTAATAACCGCTATGCTTTTTTCCGCGTTATTAATCCTGCTTCTGAAAATCAGCCTATCAAGTATTTAATTTTTGATATGAAAAAAGAACGCGTTATACAGGAATATAAAACGAAGAGGAATATGGAATATTGGAATAGGTATTTCGGAAACTTAAGCAAAGTGATTGGCATAAAGCGTAAACAATACAAAGGTTATTCCGTCCAAATGCAATGCAAAGAAACTGTTTATAAAGGCGAGGAAAAACCCGGAATGGGAACGGACAGGGTTTTTGACTGGAATAAAGCTCCTGCTGTGTTTCACCGGAAAAAATGCACTTTATATCTTGTTTACAATAAATACGGTTATTTTAAAAAAACACCTTTATTTGAACACTCGCTTAGTTCTTACACTGCCATGCCAACAGTAACGCATTACGTTTGGTGGGCGCCCCATCTAAAAGCCGTAGCCGTTGTATTAATATGGAACGTAAAATCTTATGGACACAGTAATTTCCATTATAAAGTTTTCGCGTTGTCCTGGTAGGGAACGCAGATTTGCATTCCCTATTGAAAATATTTTTACTAAGAATCAAAGCATAATGGTATTACCTAAATTTTGAGGTACACAAAAATATTTAGTTATATTATTATCTGTTGAGATTTATATAATAGCTGCTTATGTGTCCGGTATAATGTCCGATAAAAAGCCGCATTCCTTCTACAAAAAAATTAAAATCTGCTCTGTATGGATATTTAAAATTTTTTTTGGGTTTAAATTTAATTTGCCATAAAATCTTTTTCGTCTTTTTATGTATAACGTGAATGCCGGGTCCTGTGTTTTTTCTTCGGCTTCCGTTATATGATGCGGCTTTAGCATACTTTATATTTTTATTCAAAACGTTTTCTTTAGGTATCCAATTAGCATCCCCGCGTATTACCTTCCCGTTAAAATCAAGGAAAATTACTCGTTCATTAGCGAGTTTAACGTATAAAATTTTACGCTTTCTATTAATTCTGAAATCAGAAATAATGTTGTTTTTACCAACGTCTTTGGTCCATTGAACCTGTCCGTTTAATTTATTAATACAATAAATAAGGTGATTCGGGCTTCCGAATTCTAAATATTCACCTGCTGTGGCAATGAGAAGATTTTTATAAATAAAGCGAACCCTTGCGGTTTTACCTTTTGTTTTTATTTTCCATATACGGTCAGTTTCCGTTGTTGAGAATAATGACACACTTAGTAAAAATATTGCTATAAGAATGAATAAGGTTTTTTTCATCATAATACCTCTGTTTTGTATTTTTTAATATTAACACCGAGAGAGAAATGTTTATAACAAAATAAAAAATATTTGTTGTTTTGAGACATGAGTGTATTTTTTTAAACTTATTCTAAAATGTGCTAATACGTTGTTATAGTGTTATAACTTTTGGTTTATAAATTTTAAATTATAATTTTTTATATTTCAATTTGTATCATGTGAAAAATGGAATCATAAGTGCGTTATTTGATGTTATTTTTATAATTCTAAGTTTTTTTCTTTTTTTACGTTAATTTCCCTTGCATAATTTTTAATGTGTTGGTATTATATTCTATAGTGGACTGGGAAAAAACTGCACTGTGATTTTAATTGAAAAATTTATTGCCGGGTATAAAAAACTGGGAGCGGGGAAAATGAAACGCATTATTCTTGGGCTTTGGATAGTCCTAGGCGGAATAATTATTTTAAGCGCGCAAAGCGTTGATACCGCAAAGTATAAAAAACTTCTTGCATATCAAAAATTTATTGAAGGAATGTATCATTATAATACGCGTTCTTATAATGCGGCTGTTGATTCGTTTATTAAAGCGTTAGAACATAAACCCGATGATTTTAGAGCTCGCATTTGGTTAGGCAAAGCTTATTATCTTGCCGGATACGAGAGAAACGCAATATCAGAATGGGAACGCGTCATCAATCAAGGCGGCGGAACAAACCTTTTACGTCAAAAGCTTAATTTTATTTTTTATCAGAGAAGTCTGGATAAAAGGTATAAAATACACACGTCATATATTCCTTTAAAAACCATTAAAGGCGTACAGGAGCATGACTATACTTTTGTTCATCCTACTTCAATCGCAATGAGAGGTCCAAAGGAATTTTTTATTTCTGGTTTCTCATCCCGCGGTGTATATATTTTTGACCAGAATGGAAGAATAAAATCTTCAATAAAACAGGGGGATAAGGATTTTGTTAAACCCTATGATATGGCATTCGACAAGAAAGGCAATTTATACGTAACGGATTTCGGAGCGGATTCCATTCACATTTTTAATAATAAAAACGAATATATAACTTCATTTGGTGGATTCGGGCTTGGGAACGGGAAATTCTCCGGTCCTGAGGGTATCTTCGTGGATGATGAGAATAAAATATACGTTGTTGATTCCGGCAACAATCGCGTTCAGCAATTTAGAATGAGCGGAAACAATTCAATAGAATTCCTGCGTACATTCGGAAAACAAGGCGCGGGTCCCGGAGAATTTTTCAGGCCATCTGATATTAGTGTTTGTAAAGACGGTAAAATATACGTTACTGATATGGGCAATAAGCGCGTTCAGGTGTTTGACGATTCTGGAAACTATATAAAACAATTTGGAAACGATTATTTGAAAAAACCCAGAGGAATGCTTTTTATTGATGATAATAACGTATTAATCGCAGACGAAGAATTAGGGATAATCAAATACAACATAATGGAGTCTTCGTGGCACGTCATTCGTAAGAAAGACAACGAAGAATTATTTTACCCTGTTGATATTTTAATTGATAATCATAAATTATTGTATATTGCAGACTATGGGCGTAAAAATCTCCTTGTAATGATTCCCGAGAAATTAAAATACGTCAACCTTAACGTTGATGTATTGCAAACTTTTAATAAAGATTATCCCACTATAACGCATAAAGTCAGGGTAACGGACAGGTTTAATAAAAGCGTTAAAGGACTTGATTGGTCTAATTTCATTATTTATGACCATAAGAAAAAGGTTAAAGAATTTTCTGTGCGTCAATTCAAAGCACCATTGGATAAAATGCGAATTGTTGTTTTAAACGACAGAAGTGTTAATATGAAAAAATATAACGGTGAGTTACGCGAATTAATGAATGAATTTTTAAGGAAATTAAATTCTGCTGACAGAGTCAAGGTTATTAACTTCGGTAAAGGTTATGAAGACGCGATTCCGTTTATGAATCAGCGGTTAAAACCTCTTGAAATGATTACCAAAGACAGTTATTCCAAAGAGCAACAAGCTGGAAAAGCAATGTATGAAGCCATAAGTAAAACGTTTTCAAATCATTCTAAACCGCGAATTTTATTTTTAACAAACGGTGATTTATCTGAAAAAGCTTTTGCGCCCTACGGGCTTGAAGGGCTTTTAAATTATGCTAAAAATAATAACGTTCCTGTGTTCGTTATTTGTTTCGGAAAAGGAGACCGCATACACGATTTAAAACTCCTTGCGCAAAAAACTGGTGGAAGGTTTATTGCCGCATCAAGTTCTAACGATGTTTATCGGCTAGTAGAAATAATGCGTAAAAAAGAAGATATTTATTATCTCATTACTTATACCACAACTTCGGCAAGCGAATTTGCTAAAAAAGCCTGGAGAACTTTGCGTATAGAATTAAATTATAAAAAATTATTCGGTATTGACAGGGGAGGATATTTTATTCCATGAGAGATTTTACATTTCAAAAACGTTTAATGGCTGCGCAGGTCCTTTCCGATTTAAACATTGCCGATGAAAAAATAAAAAATGCGTTCCTTAACGTTGAAAGACACGAATTCGTTGCTCAGGCATTACGTTTTCGGGCTTATGAGGATATATCATTACCTATCGGTTTTAACCAAACAATTAGTCATCCTTCTATCGTTGCCTATATGACTTCTTTATTGGAACTGGAAGGCAACGAACGCGTTTTGGAAATAGGCACGGGCTCTGGGTATCAAGCCGCAATTTTATCTAAACTTTGCAAGCAGGTCTATACCGTAGAAATAAAACCGGGATTATTTGAAAAAGCACATTCTCTATTAAAATTTAAATTGAAAATTACTAATATTAAGTGTTATTTATCCGACGGCAGTATCGGGCTTCCCGACATTGCGCCGTTTGACAGAATAATAGTAACGTGTTCCTCGGATGACGGTATCCCTGAAAAACTCATTTCTCAGCTAAAATTCGACGGAATTATGGTTCTTCCAGTTAAAGAAAGAGATATTCAAAAACTCATTGTAGTTAAAAAACGGCAACATAACCGTTTAAGTTATAAAATAGCAGGCGAAGTTGATTTTGTACCGCTTGTGAAAGGTCAGGATAATAAGGATGTTTTTACTTCGATGGCTTAGGCAGCTTTATGACTGGACAATTAAATGGGCAAATAGCAAATACGCTGTTTTAGCACTTTGTATCGTGGCTTTTGCGGAAGCTTCGTTTTTTCCCGTTCCACCGGATATACTTTTAATAGCAATGTGTTTATCGCGTCCTAAGAAATCGTTTTTATATGCGGGCTATACAAGTCTTTTAAGCGTTATTGGCGGCGTTGCGGGTTTTTTTATTGGTTATTTCCTTATGAATTCAGTAGGTATTCCTATTTTGGAATTTTACGGTTTAATGGATTGGTTTAATCAGCTTTCTGTTACATTTGCAAAATTTAATTTTTGGGCAATATTTATTGCGGCTCTAACTCCTATCCCGTATAAAGTTTTTACCATAACCGCAGGAGCGGTTGCCGCCAATCCTGAATTAAGCGTTCCGTTTACCGGCTATTTTACTACGTTTATGTTGGCCAGCATAATAGGTCGTTCAATCCGTTTCTTAGGTGTCTCATCGTTGATTTATTTTTTCGGTAAACAAGTTAAAGAATGGATTGATAAATATTTTAACTGGGCAGCATTAGGGCTTGCCATTTTGTTAGTAGGGGGATTTCTTCTTATTAGATATATGTAATAAGGGTGTTTTATGAAAAGGTTTATTTTGTTATTTTTTTTATTCGGTTTATTAACAACGGGTTTTACTGAAAACGCAAGAGAGTTTTATAATAAAGGAAAATGGGAAATTCGCCGCGGTAATTTATATTCGGCTATCCATTTTTTTAAAAAAGCCCTTGCAAAAAATCCTTACTATCGTCAATGTTATGAGGGGCTTGCTAGAATATATATAAGGCTTAAAAATTATAATGAAGCTTATAAAAATTTAAAGAAAGCATTAAAATACGATAGGGATAATATTGATAATCTCGTTGACATGGCAATTATCAGAATGCGTCTTGCAAATTATCCTGGCGAAATTTTGACAGCCGAATATTATCTTCAAAAAGCGTATAAACTCAAACCAAGAAATAAACGCGTTTTAAAGGTTTATGGCGATTATCAGGTTAAACGCGGGTTTTATGATAAAGCAATTCGGTTTTACAAAAAAGCGTTGTTAGTAGATGAACGAGATTTCGATGTTTATTTAAAAATTTCAAAAGCGTATACAAAAAAAGGCGACAATCATCATGCTGAACAATATTTAAAACTAGCCGAAGAAATTAATTCAAGAAGTGAAAAAAGCAATTACGAATTAGGTGTTTATTATTTTAAAACAAAAGATTATAATAGAGCGTTAAAATACTTTAGAATTGCCGTTTCAATTAAAAACGATTATGAAAAGGCAATGCATTATCTAGTTAATATTTATTTTATAAAAAAGGATTGGGAAAAGGCGGTTCATTTCCTCAGAAAATTAAGACGGTTAAACCCCAGAGACCATCTTGTTTATTATAAACTCGGTGTGGCTCTGTCTGAACTCGGTGGTAATACACAAAACCGCGGAATTGTAAGGAGAGCTATAAGAATATTAAAAACGGGTTTACGCAATCAGATTTCAGATGACATGACTCGTTTAATGGCTGAAGAAATAGCAGTTAACAAACTTAAAATCGGGGATAAAACCCGAGAAAAACTTGCTGAGTTTTACTGGAAGCTAGCTAACGAATACATAAGCGTTAATTTAGTTGACCGCGCAATTTTTGCCTTAAAACGCGGGATTAGGATACATCCGAAAAGCGTTAAGTTTAGGCATAAGCTTGCTACTATTTACAGAAAACTTGGCTACATCGATAAATTTTATCGTGAATTATTATTAATTAAACGCGACATAACGGCAAACAACAGAAAAATTAACGATGATTTGATGTTTATGCGAAACCGCATTGTTGATACCCTTGCTTATAAAGAAAATATAAGGCAATATGAAACAGAGCGTCCGCGTCCGAAAATTGTTTTATCCTTATTTACTGAAGATAAAAAATATTTACGAAGGCATACCCGCATTACTCCGGTTATTCGTGAATTGCTTCATGAGTCGCTTTTACTAAAGGGAAAATTAAACGTTTATTCCCTAAGCCCGCCTCATGAATCAGAAGAAAGCATTTTGAAAAATCATAAAGCGGACATCTTACTACGGGGAAGGGTTATAGAACGGGAAGATTCCTTAACCCTGCAAGTTGATTTGATTACTATTGCAACGGGGAATAAGTTCGCGCATTACACTGTAACAAAAAAAGGCAACCGCAGAATTACGGAAGCCGTTTTGGATACGGCAAATAGGATAAGCAAAAAAGTTCCTATCTTCGGTAAAATAATACGTAAAAGCGGATACACAGCAGTTATAAACGTAGGTAAGTGGCAGGGATATAAAAAAGGCGATGAGTTCGTGATTCATAAAAGCCCCAAAGTCATAAGGAATATATTATCGGGTTACCCTGCAAGCAAGAAAGAAGATATATTAGGAACGCTTAAAATAACGCGTGCCGGAGAAATGATTTCAAAGGTTGAGTTAAATATTAGCAAATACATTGTTTTTAATAACATAAATTTAAATGACGTTGTGGTATTTAAGCCAAAGCCCAAGAAAAAACAGGCGAGGGCTAACCAATGATTTTCGATTACGTTACATCGGGAGAATCACACGGCAGAATGTTGTCAACCATAGTTAACAACGTGCCTGCGGGGTTTGAATTCAACGAAGATTTTATTAACAATGATTTAGCGCGTCGGCAAAAGGGATACGGCCGGGGCGGAAGAATGAAAATAGAAAATGATAAGGTGGACGTTGTTTCCGGTGTAAGAAAAGGGCAGACAACGGGTTCGCCTGTTTGTATGTTAATTCATAACAAGGACTGGGAAAACTGGAAAAATAAGGAAACGGAAGATTTTACGCGCCCACGTCCCGGTCATGCGGATTTAATCGGCGGTATGAAATACAACCGCAGTGATTTACGCGATGTTTTAGAAAGAGCAAGTGCAAGGGAAACAGCAATTCGCGTTGCTGTGGGTTCTTTTGCGAAAAGCATTTTAAAAGAATTTAGTATAGAAATTGTCGGTTACGTTACTGGAATCGGCGGTATTGAAATAAAAGAGGATAATGCTCTTTCTTTTGAGCAAATTGTTCTTCGGAGCGAAGAGTCTGAAGTTCGGACTGCGGAACACTCAAAAGATAGAAAAATCATAGAACTAATCGACCGGGCGAAGCGTGGGGGGAACACACTGGGAGGAACGTTTCGAGTGCTTGCGCACAACGTACCCCAATCGCTCGGTAGTTTTAACCACTTTGCGAATAAGCTGGACGCAAAGCTGGCAATGTCCGTCATGAGCATTCAAGCGGTCAAGGGGGTTTCATTTGGCCTTGGATTTGATTTTGCAAATACACATGGCAAAGATGCTCATGACGAGATATTTTTTTCAGAAGAAAAAGGTTATTATTATAAAACCAACCGTGCCGGAGGAATTCAAGGCGGAATGTCAAACGGCAACGACATTATTATTAACTCTGTTATGAAACCCATTCCAACTTTAATGTCCCCTTTAATGAGCGTAGATATAAAAACGAAAAAAGCGTTTGAAGCGGTTAAGGAAAGAAGCGATGTTTGCGCTGTTCCTGCTTGCGCCGTTGTAGGTGAATGCGTTGCTGCCATAGAAATCCTGCGCGCTTTTTTAGAACGTTTCGGTGCTGACAACAAGGAACAAATAGTAACGCGTTTTGAAAACGAAAAAGATTTGTCTTTTTAGATATATTTTCACTTTCTATTATCTGTATTGCCCCTTTTAGATACCAATAAAAGGGGTTTTTTGTTTTTGATGATGATTTGAACCGAGATAAAGATAGAAGAATAAAAATACCCTACTTACTTTTCTGCATTGTTTTTTTTCTTAATGTCCCCTATAAATAAAGAGGGCAGATTTTTTCATGCATTGTGATTGCTAAGGCGAAGAGAATGGCGTATCTCACTTAAATTTGTAATATAAGCGACTTTTTTTTTATATACAATAAGACATGGATAAGGTATAGATAATTTTTAGCATTGTAGTTTTTTAATATCAGGTACGTTACCTGCCAATAGAGGCGGCAATGGCCATTGTCGCCTTTTGATGTTCTGACCACTGCGGCTCTTGATTTAAATAAAAATAAAGCGTATTATTCAAAACATTATTATTCAAAAATTGAACCGAAAGTGTATATTTTGATTTTTATTTCAAATCCAAATCACCGTTATTGCAATTCGGGCAGTTTGAAAACCCGTCAAAACACCCTGCGCATACTTCAGCGCCGCAGTTATTGCATTTAGCGTGAATGTCTTTTTCTTCACCGCACTTTGTACATTTTCCTAACATATAAACCCTCCGATTAATAATGAGTTAATCTATTTTATACTTTTTAATAATTATAGCAACGATTATATATTTTATAAATATAATTTTTTATGTTAATTCGTTAGTCATTGTAAGAATTACTGCCATTAATACGATTTATTTGTGTAATAAGGTGTTGAAATAATTTTTAGCTGTATTTATGCTAGACATTTTAAGTAAATTTGTATATGTAAAATTAAACGCGTTACTTTACCCGAATTGGATTTTTACTTTTCATACGCACGATTCCTCCATAAATGTAGAAAAAGCCGTGTTCCTCAAAAAAGTATCTTTTATAAACGATACCCCGAATTTTCTCGATTATTGCGGATTCAGGTTTTCCGTAAGTTAGTAATAGGAGGGGTTCTCTCTGGTTAACTTTTACCTCATTGTTTGATATTGATTCAAGTTCGTCCGGTTTTAGGTTAAACGTTGTAACGGGATTGTAGTAAAGAAATTTTTTCTTAAAACGTTTTACAAGCTGCCGTTTGTTTCCTCTGTAATCGACATAGTAAAATTCACCGGGGGCAATATTTTTTTTCATGGCGTTGTAGTATGCAGACTTTAGTGGAGATTTTTTTATTATTTTGTATTCAACTATAGTGTAGCGTCGAATCTTACCTTTAATATATTTTCTGAAAACGCCGAGTCGGGTAAATTCCATTTGTGTGAATTTTGGTATTTTAATGCCGGTTTTTTTTAGTGGCTTTTTTGAAACTTTTATATAGGTATTTTTTACCCAATATCTTTTTCCAATTAAGGGGTTATTTTCCTGTTCGCGTATGCTTTGCCAGTATAAAGCAAACCTGTAAGGCTTTTTTGCAACGCAAGAGAAAAGCAAAGTATACGATGTAATAATGAAGATAATAATTTTTTTCATAATGTATAATTTTATAGTTTTATGGTATAAAATTCCAGTAAATCATTTTTATTTTTTAAAAGATTACGTTATTATTTAATGAAAAGCATGAAAGATAAAGATAGAAGAATACAACCCCGGCACGAACTTGTATGGAATATACATCACTTGAAAAATAGCGGTATAGAGAACATCGGCTACCTTAAAAATTTTAGTTTAAGCGGACTATTATTTGCAAGCAAAGTTAAATTCAATATCGGAGATTTGATATATTTAAAAATCACAATTCCGGAAAAATTGTTTGAAGATATTAAGGAAATTCAGCTTGATGTTCCGGTTAAAATAGTCAGGGAAGATAAACAAAACTCTGTTTATTTATATAATTATGGCGCTCAATTTGATAACCACGCTTCAAAGCTACAGGATAATATTAAAAGTTTTCTTGAATACTGGAAGAAGAAAGAAATGAGTCAATAAATCCATGTTTAGAAACGATAGATATAAAAACGCGGTTATACTTTTTATTATTCTAACGCTTTACGTATTTTTGTTTATTCATTTAGTTGCCTATTACCGCGCTAATAAAAAAATATCAGAACGCGCTATTTTGGGCTTAACAATACTCACGGTATTTCTCATTCAGCGTATTATTTTAATATACCGTCAGAAAAAAATAATGAATTTTATCGGTAACCCTTTACAATACGCCGAGTCCTCTGAAATTATGGAGAAAGCCACGCCAATTTTTAAGCGCGATGAAAAAAGAATTAAACAAGTAAAAAAGAATATTTTACAGAAAGTTAATAACGTTGATATTGGTAAAAACGTAATATCCATGAACGAGAAAAAATATTATTTTGAACGCATTACTGCATCCCTGACTAATGCTTTACTTATTTTATGCCTTGTTACTGTGCTGATTGTTTACCGTAAAGTTTTATTGGCTTACGGAATATTCGGAATAGCCATTGCTATGTTTTTCGGTGTAACCGCAGCAGCGTATTTAACCAAAAACATAAAAGATTTTTTTAACGTATTGAAAATGAGAAAGGAATCCGTTTTAACGCGCAGATATAAAATTGCCGTAAACTCGGGGCAAGTAAATTTTATAGACGATTTAATTTTTTTAAGAAATTGGACACTAATGCAGGGAGTAAATATTTGCTTTGTTTATGATAACGAATTAAAACGTATTTCGTTTTTTGTATTATTTTTGGGACGTTTTTTTTTGGAAGCAAATGAAAAAGAGATTATCAACGGAGTTTATGAAAGTGATGATTTACATTTCATTTTTACGCCCGTATCCAAAACACTAATGCAAAAAGCATTAACATCAGCAGAAAAATGCACTTATCTTGATGAGAAGGAAAAAAATTTTATCAAACGCGTTTTGAATGAAAATACTGTGGCATAATTTTATTTTTGAAAGATTTTTTATTTTTTGGGGTATAATTAAACAAGGAGTAAAAGTGCAAAATAAATATAGAGTAGTGCTATTATTTACGGTTTTAATAATTTTATTGATGAATAACGCTTTATTTTCGTTGTCCATTATAGGGAAGAAATACCCTGATATTGTTTTGCAAAATTCGGCGGGAAAGAAAATCGGTTTATCAAAATACATTGGTAATAATATTGTTTTAATTAATATCTGGGCTTACTGGTGTATGCCATGCAGAATGTATTTAAATAAAAATAATGAACTTTTTAATAAATTTTTAAAACAAGGTCTCAAAATTATTGCTATTAATATTGACGGACGGAAAAAAAGCATTGTTAAATATATTAAAAGAAAAAAAATTCCGTTTATTACTTTGTCTAGTAACGGAAATTGGGCATCGCCCGTAGTAAGAAAATTTAACGTAAACAGTATACCTTTTTGCGTTTTAATTGATAAAAGTGGAATTATTCGTTTTACAGGTCATCCTGCAATGATTACGCATGAATTATTGCAACGCGCACTTTCTGACAACTTGCCTGATGTTACTGCGGTTAAATTTTTACAACTGTTAACGCGTGTTGAAAGGAATATAAAATTTGAATCGCAAAAAATGGACTGGCGCACCTTTGGTCGGCAAAATTGGTTGTCAAAAACGCAAAATCCCGGCTCACCGCAAGAGATGACAGAACTTTTAATCAACCTCGAAAAATCATTTTTAAGCAATTATTTAAAAAGGGAATGGCACTTAAAAAGGGATGAATGGCATAAAAAACTAGAAACTGTGAAAAACTATAAGAAACTCGGAAAACTTTTGCTCTCGCTTTACAACGCTATAATTAAAAGCTCTTTTAACAAGAATTGGCATGGCAACAAAGAAATGCTTTGGCTTAGAAACGTAAAAGAACTCATAAAGTAAAAAACAAAAAATATTATTACATTTGAATTAAATATTGTTGATTTTAGTTCCAATGTAAATTAAAATTCAATATAAAATTATTCTTGGAGGTTAAAAATGGCAAGATTTTTTGCACAGGCAAAACCGGTTGACGGTAACGTATATGTCCAAAGCGGTACTGACCGTTTAGCGTTCCTTAAAAAAGTTTACGGTTATTTTTCGTTTTCTTTAATTATTACGGGAATTGGCGGTTATGCCGGATATACATTTATTATGAATATGATACAATCCGGTAGGGGTAGAGGCATATATTCAATTATCATAATTTTAGCAATAGTTGAAATCGTTGCTTTAATAGCTGCTTGGTCCCTTAGAAAAAAAGAACCCATAAATAAAATTATGCTTGCGGTTTATTCGTTTTTAAGCGGGTTTACCTTAGGTCCCATTTTATCCGTTGCTGTTTTAATGGCGCTTGGAAAAGGTATGGCCGGGGGCACTCTCGTTCTTCAGGCATTGATTATCACTTTTCTCGTTTTTATCGGATTAACGTCTTATGTATTTATTACGAAAAAAGATTTTAGTTTCATGCGAGGCGCTTTAATGGTTGCGCTGTTCGCTCTCATAGGAATGGGCTTAGTCGGCCTTATATTCGGTTTCGGAAGAGGCATGGCGATTTTATACAGCGGTTTAGGCGCTTTGATTTTCGCCGGTTTCATGCTATACGATACCTCGATGATTATGAAACGGTATACAACAGACGAATACATTGCAGGGGCAATAAATCTGCAACTCGATTTTGTTCTTTTGTTTATTCACATATTACGCTTAATAATGATTTTGCAAGACAGATAATATTTTTTTAAATTTAAAAAGCCCTCATTATTACAGCCGGGGGCTTTTCCCTTTGTTTTAATTTCATTTTTAATTTAAAATTTTTTTTTGACGTGTATGCGCCGAAAATTTAACTTATAATTGTTTTTATTTACAAAAGCTTTTTCATAGAATATAATTCGTTTAGGGGTAAGTTTTAATTTTTTATGTTAGAAAAGATTCATTATTATTTTACAGATCGGCAATTTGAGCAAACAATACTAGAATGCGATGACGTTTTGGAAAAGCAACCTTTATCATGGGATGCCAAATATGATATTTTGATGATAAAGTTTCAAAGTTTGTTTAAGCTTGCACGCTATTCGGAATGTCGTCAGGTTTTAAAAACTGCCAAAAAAATTAAAAATATATATGATTACACATATTATAGCGCGTTGCTTGAAATATATGAAAATCAAGATATAATCGAAGCGGAAAAATTGTTTAACGATTGCTTAAATATTTTGCCTCCTCATCTGGAAAACGAGCGCGGACGCGTTTATGCTTATTTGGCAATTATCAAAACGCAACAAATGAATTATACGCAAGGCGTATATTATATGGAAAATGCCCGTGAATTATTACATGAAAAAGTATATTCTTTATTTCATACGCGTTTTTTAATTAAAAAAAGGGAATATAAAAAAGCGTTAAGCAGTTTAATGCCTAATATCCATGAAAAGAATCCGGAAAAAGCCGTTTTACATTCAAAAATTTTAAGAAAAAACGGTTATATAAAAAAGGCATACCGTAAAATAAAAAAAATATATACGTTAAACATTTCAAGTGAATACAGCGTTCTTAAAGAATTATTTATAACGGCATTTTTATGCGTTGATTATGATTATGCGTCTATGATTGCACTGGAAATTGCAAGAATAACAGGCCAGGAATTTGATAAGCAGGCAAAGGATTTATTAATACTACTTAAACACGAACAGGCAAACATTGGCCAAACGCAAGGTGAAAGCAAAAACGATCTGATTTTTTTCCCCGTTAGACCGTATAGTTCAAAATTCCGATGTTATTTGCCTTCCGGGGTTTATACGTTGTTGAAAAAGTATAAATTATCAGACCGCATTGATGACGTTTACAATCATACGGAATTATTTACATGGAGTCCGGCTGATATTTCCCGTTATTTAAAAGAAAAGGAAATAAAACACCGTTTTTTTACACCGAATAAAAACAAAATTAAAAGGTTATTAAAAAAACAATTTCCAGTTATTCTGATTAAAGAAACGCCCACTAAGCTTAAATATGAATTAATTTGCGGCTATGATCAACAACGCGGTGATTTAATCGCGTTAGGCCAATATTATCATTATACAGATTTCCCGTCTAAAAAAGAAAATAAATTGACGAGTTTATGCCTTGTTATATCCCATGATTTGAATTTTAGTGAAGTAGAAAAAATTTTTAAAACCGACAATTTTAATGAAAAACTGAAACTACTCGATACTGTTAGGGATAATTATTATGTTCAGGATTATGAATCCGCTTTAAAATATCTTGAAGATTTTAAGGAATTTAAGAACGATTATCCCGAAGCGATTTCTATAGAATTTAGTTGTTATATTAACCTTAAGCAATTCAGTAAAGCAGAGGAATTGGTTAGTTTTTGTAGAAAAATCGGATTAAGAAATAAAGCAATGTTGCTTGAAGCTGACCTTAATCTTTTTCAAAATTTATTTGATAAAGCGCAAAAATGTTTTGAGTCTGTTTTAAAAAAGGAAAAAAGCGTATATGGCTTAAAAGGGCTTGCAAAAATTTATTTGGAACGGGAAAAATATGATGAGGCGTTGAAATACTCTTTAGAAGCGTATAAATTGAATTATTTGAACCGTGATACTTTAATTAGTCTCGGGCTGCTTTACGTTTACAAACAAGATTTTTTAACAAGCAGGCGTTATTTAAATATCGCAAGAGAAATACATGAAGATTCCGTTATATTTGACCATGCGGGCTGGGCCGCAACCAGAGAAGAAAACTGGAAAAAAGCCAAACAATTATTTGAAAAATCATTAAGTTTGGATGAAAATAACGCCTATGCATATTATCAAGTTGGTTTTATTTTGCGTAACATGGGGAATTCTTATAAAGCAATAAGTTATCTTGAGAAAAGTATATCAATTAATAATTCCGATGCTTTTACATATAATGAACTTGCGACAAATTACGAAAATATAAAACAACATCACTTTGCTATCCAAAATTTTATGCGTTCTATTGAATTAGGTATGGACGATGCATACACTTACGCGCATATTGGAATAAATTATAGTAAACTGAAAAAATATGACAAAGCTATTGAATACCTATCTATGGCTTGCGAAAAAAATCCCGGGTATATCTGGGCGCTTGAAGAATTAACGTATCATTTAAGGCAAAAGGGCGATTTATTAAAACAAAAACAACAAGGGTTAAAATACAAAGAGTATTATTTTAAAGCTATTAAATATTTAAAAAAAGCCGCAATACTTCACCCCAAAGACAGTTGGTTGTTCAATGAAATGGGTTACGCTTATGAAAATTTGGGAGAGTATATACCTGAAGAGATTGAAGCAAATGAGTTCGAATCATCTATGTTAATAGGCCAAAAAGATAAATCATTTATATTGAGTTTGTTTACTTTATCCGAAGACAAAGCAAATTATATGCTTAATAAAAACGTGAACGCAGGGGCACGTATAAAACTTGGTTTGATTTGTAAGAAAAACCGTTTGAAACTTGCAATAAAATATTATAAAAAATCGCGTACAATTGCCGAAAACGATTATTCCCTTGCACATACCGGGTTTTGTTTGAGGAATTTAAGGCAAATAAAACGCGCTATTCCTTTTTTTCTAAGGGCAATTAAAATTAACCCTTCTTATTTTTGGGCAATAAGTGAATTAGCTTATTGTTACGAATTGTTGGAAGATTTTTATCGCGCATTAAATATGTATTTTAGAGGCCT
>CAYUYT010000023.1:17152-27331 GCA_964449345.1 uncultured Spirochaetia bacterium
CTGGCAATTAAGCCGAACGACCCGTATTCTTGCGCGCATATCGGGTTTATTTATTTAGAAAGGGCTAGGAAAAAAAACAAAAAGAAAATAAACCGTTCTTATGAAATTAACAAAGCTATTTATTTTTTTAAACGCTCTGTTGATATCGACCCTAATTATGTATGGGCATTATCTGAATTAGGGTATGCTTTACGTTTATCAAAGCGTTATAAAGAAGCTGTTGTCTATCTTGAGAAAGCTACAAGCATTAATCCCCGGGACGAATGGCTTTTTAATGAAATCGGTTACTGTTACGAACAAAGCGGTAATTATTATAAAGCTGCTGAAAATTTTATTAAAGTAATTGAACTCGATATGAACAACTCGTATGCTTATGCTCATTTGGGTTTTGTTAACCGTCAGATGAATAACATTAATAAAGCCATATTGTATTTAATAAAAGCAACGCGTTTAAACCCTAATTATAATTGGGCAGTAACTGAGCTCGGTATTTGTTTAAGGGAAAAACGCTGGCATAAAACAGCGCTGGGAATTTATAAAAAAGCAATCAATGCCCAGGGGAATGATACATGGCTTTTAAATGATATTGGCTATTGTTACGAACAGTTAGGGGAGTATGACGAGGCGGAAAGATTTTATCTGCGTTCTTCGGAGTTAAATGTGAAGGATAAATATACTGACGAATACCCCATAGCTCATCTGGGTTCTGTCAATATTATGCGTGGGAATTATGACGAGGCTGAATATTATCTTAAAAAGGCCTTATCTAAAAATCCCGGTTATACGTGGGCACACGCAAAACTTGTTGAAGTTTATGACCGAAAAAATAATTACAACGGCAGTTATGAGTTTATCGATAAACTATTAAAAATTATACCAAATAACAGAGAACTCATTATCCGTAAAGCGTATTTTTTAAGAAAAGCCGGTGAATATGAAAACGCATTAAAAGTTCTTTCGGGAATAAACACAGCGTCAAGCGTATTTGAACAAGGGGTTAATTTATGGTTATTAAAACGCATGAATGAAAGCAACGAAAAATTTAATGACGTTGTTAAGATTGAAAGAAAATACGCTTTGGACATCCGTTTTTGGGAGAAAAAAGCGTTGTTTTTATCCCGTAGTAATGAAACGCTTATGTTAAGTTTAAATATTATTGGCCGTGCCCTTGAAATGGAGCCATTGGATTATTCTTTAAATTTAACAAAAGGCGATATTTTAGCTGAATTAGGCAAAAAGAAATCTGCATTGCGTTATTATAAAAAAGGCGTTAATGTTAATAATTCGCATCATTTAGGGCATGAAAAATTGGCATGGATGTATCTTGATTTCAATGAGCTTGAAAAAGCAAAAGAACATAGTGAACTGGCATTAAAATTAAACTGCAACAGTTCAACTGCACATTCTGTTTATGCAAAAGTTTTAATGACAACACATCCCAAGCATGAGAAGATTATGTTTCATTTAAAACATTCCATAGCGTTAAATAATCAGAATACAGAAGGAATTTTTTTAATTGCAAAAAAATTATTTGAGCTTGAATTTTATGAAAAGGCATATATTTATGTTAATAAATATCTTTCTTTAGTTTACAAAGGTGAAAATTTTTTGGAAGGCATTAAACTTAAAGCAAATATTAAAAAAAAGTTGCCAATATTATAATTTTATTTTATCCGGGATTAAAATCATTGACAAAATTCTTGTTCTTGATAGAATGTAAAGAAAAATTACAGGGTATTAATATGATGCTAAAAGCGTCTAAAATTAACAAGGATTTTGCTGAGTATTTGCTTAATAATTCTTTTATAACGCTTTCCGATATGGCTACAAAAGGATATTCTTCAATTAACAACGATAAATATAATAAAATACTCGCTAATTTGGGGCTTGAAGATTATACTCAAGAACCTGTTGTTGAAGTAACGGATTATTACAAGAACCGTGCAGGCAAAAGAACGAAAAGGGAAAACTAAAATATATCAAATTTAAATGATTAAATAAAATTGATATAAATTTAATTTTTCTTGATAATAATACTATTATTTATATTTTTTAATTATGCTAATTGGCTAAATTGATAAAAATTCAATTTACTTATCAGCCATTGATTAAATTGTTTATTTTTGATTTATAGTTTTATTGAAAAATAATTAGTGAAGGTCGTATGCCGAAAAAGATTTTATTAATCGAAGATGTTAAAATGAATAGAGAGCTTGCATCAAAGACACTTGAACTAAACGGATATGAAGTAATTTCCTGTGAAAATGGCCTTTGCGGCCTTGACAGAGCAAAAAACGAAAACCCTGATTTAGTAATAACGGATTTGGGCTTAGGAGATATAAGTGGGGAGAAAATTGTTGCCGAATTAAAATCACTTTACGAAGGCAAAAATATACCCATCGTTGTGCTTTCTGCTGCGGTTGAAATGAAAAAGCGTTTTAAACCGGGCACATTAACGGCTTTCTTAGAAAAACCAATATCGCCTAAAATATTGATAGCAGTTGTGGAAAAATTATTAAAAGAATAAAGTATGAATTTATTACTCGTTAACATTTCCCCTAGCAAAAGGGAATATATAATTAACAAATGCATTAAAAACGATGTTGCTGTATATAAAGCAGACACAACGCCGGAGGTGCATCAAGCATTAACAACAGTAGATATGACGCATATCTTCATAGATATTATGAGCAAGAATATTGACTGGCTTGAGTTCTTAAAAGAACTCCGGGAAGCCGAAGATGGCAGCAAATATCAGATTATTATAATGTCAAATAAAACCGAAAGGGAGTTTATTCAATCTTTGCTTTATTTAGGCATTGTTGGTTTTATCCGCTCTGATTTAAATTTGGAGCAAACTTTCGAGCGTCTTGATAAAATTATGAAAATAACCGCTAAACGGGATAAACGTCGTAAGCATTTCCGTGTTAGCATTCCTAATAAAGACAAAGTTCTTATTAATTTTAAAATTCCTAATTCGGATAAGCTAATTACCGGAAAAGTTACTGATATTAGTATCGTAGCTATTGCTTTTGCCCTTGATAAGCCACAGGACCATAGAGAATTAACCGAAGGCGATGTAATTGAAAAAGTTCAGCTTAAAATAAACAATAAGTTTGCTCTTGCTACAATAAAAATAGTTAAAGCGAACCCTATTACTGTATGTGCTTTTCAGGATTTAACAGAAAACGCATTAAACCTTTTAACCAACTATATTTTTATATCAATGAACAACGTTATTAATGCGGATAAACCCGAAAAATAAATTATTACATAATTTCCTGAAATTTAATTTGAAACGTAAATATTTTCAACGGGGGAAAAATTTGAATTTTTTTACAAAGCTTATTTATACTTTTTCAAATCGCTGGTATGTCCTTGTTTTTTTATTTTTTTACATTTTAATCGGCCTCGTTACAATTGGCGGTAAAAAACTCTTGATTCATTGTTTGATAGGTTATTTTGTTGCTTTTTTATGCGAAGCAATTTCAATACGTTACGCATTCCCTTTCGGGTTGTATAAATACGTTCCTGATGTTATTCAAAAAGAACTATCGCTCTTCGGTGTGCCTGTCTGGGATAGTTTATCATTTGTTTTTCTTACTTTTTTTCCGTATCAGGTTTCAATTTTACTATATTCTCCTTTGATAAAAGAAAAGCGGTTGAATATTAAAACCGCGCATACCAAAAAAATTATTCACAGTTTACCCGTTATTATTACTGCCGTGTTTTTAATGGTTATGCTTGACGTTATTATTGACCCTCTGACTTTACAGGGAAAAAAATGGTTTTTAGGCCATTTATACTTTTATCCGGGCGGCGGTTCTCATTTCGGAGTTCCTATATCTAATTATCTGGGCTGGGGGTTTACCGGTCTAGTTATACTTTTTTTTTACACCCGCATTGATAAATATTTTTTACAGAAAATAAAATTAACCAAAACGCAAAAACTAAATCTACCGTATAAATCTTTATACGGTCTTGTAATGTATTACGGTATAATCGGTTTTAACGTTGTCATTACTTTTTATATGGGTTTGTATGAAATAGGTATGTCCGGTTTGATAGTTATAGCGTTTCCTAGTGTTCTTATATCTGTTTTTTTTCTTAAAAAGAATAATTATGCAACGCATGAAGAAATTCAGGCGCATAAACGCGATTTCCCTATTAATGCGAGTTAATAAAGGGAATTTTGAAATATGTATTCATCAAAAATATTTTCGTTTTTATTAGAAATAGAGGCGATATATGGTTACGTTACCTAAAAATTATTCTATGGTTATTAAAAATTACGACTAATTAATATAAATTGAATTTGGGGTTTATGATTTTGTTGCTTTGAAATCTAAACCTTCCGCAGAGTTTATTTAAATTCGTTTAATTCGCTTTTTGAAATTTTTTTTCTTTTTCATTGCCGATATTAATATATAACGGTATAAATTTAAATTATGGAATATTTATTCGAAAACATAAAAAACCTCTGGGTGATTATTTTTTTTGCTGTAATTTTTATAACTTTTTTATTATTTGTATGGTTTTTTATAAAATTATTGCGGGGTAAAGAAATTTCCTTTGATGATTGGCGGGGGGATTTAAGAGAAGGAATAACGCATATTAATTCTTATGAAGTAATAAACCAAATGCAAAATGATTGTTTGATTGAAAACAGTGAAGAATTAAAAATATCAATAACCATAGAAAAATTAACAAAACGCCTTTTATTGTTCGTTATAATTATGTTTTTAATCTCTGTGGGTTTGCTCCCCGTTGCAATAAAATACTTTAATTTTTTTATTATACCGGGTATAAAAAATGCCATTATAATTTTCTATGAGCTATACGCTTTAATGCTTGGATTTTTTACTGCCGCTTTCTTTTTAGGTTACTATTCTTATCACGGTTTAAAACCCCCACAAAGCGAAAAAGTATTTATTAACTCTGTAGGCGGAGAATACTTAAATAATTTAAAGAACGCGTTCTTTGAATTAGCAACGAATACGCGCATACAACTAATATTAAATGAAAAGCGAAAAGCGTTTTATTTGCGCTCAAAATTTTTTGCGGTATTTGGATTTATTTTTTTTATAGCAATAATTGCAATATTTTTTCTTTCAAAAAATTGATTAAATTAGCATATTTATAATAATGAGAACGGGTAAATTATTTTTATTAATAACAATTTTGTTTCCTCTAATTAGTCATGCACGTTTACTTAAAACGGAAAAAAGATACGTTCTTTGGCCTTATGCAAGTTTATCCCTAAAACATAATAAAAGGGTGAAAATCAAGCAGGGCGCTATTATTTCCGTTAAAAATAGCGTTGAAAAACAAGGAGTAACGTGGTTACGTTTCTATTATAGAGGGAGATTTTTATATATAAAACGTGTTTACACTCATCCTATACCGCATAAACCCCTTATTTTGTTGAAT
This sequence comes from uncultured Spirochaetia bacterium, assembly GCA_964449345.1. GTDB lineage: Bacteria > Spirochaetota > CALGPD01 > CALGPD01 > CALGPD01 > CALGPD01. The sequence continues at coordinate 22,583 of CAYUYT010000023.1, forward strand.
AATTTAAAAAATGACATTGATTCCGTTGATATTGGCCCGGGCAATCCTTGTATTTATAGATTTAAACCGAAAAATCTGATAAAAGTTCCGGTTTATCATTTGGGAAATAGGGCTGTGTACCTTCGTAAAAAAGCCGCATTTAGTTTTTTTAAAATGGCCCGGGATGCTGAATTAGAAGGTCTTAGCATCCTTGCTTATAGGGGCTTTGTTTCTGCAAAAAAACAAGCAAAAAAATATTATAAAAGTTTAAATATTTACGAAAAAAGGGAGTACTTTCCTGACCACATTGCAAAACCCGTTACTAATAATTTGCAAACAGGAGTTTGCGTTGATGTTACTTCTTCTAATGTAAATTATAAATGCGAATATCAGTTTTTCTTTTCAAAAGAATATAAATGGCTTATTAAAAATTCGCATAAATACGGTTTTTATCCTGCTGGCGGGAGCAAGGATTATTTTGATTTTAAGCCATACCGTTTCCGATTTTATTATAACGAGAAAAATGCCGTATCAAAAACAGCTAGCCCTGATTTTAAATTGATTGATGTTTTTGGTATCGCAAAATTGCACGTTATGCAAAAAGGCAAGCTAAACATTACGTATTTTAAAATACATGATTCTGAAACTACTGCGGCCAAAACTATAAAATATTTATATAACCGTTATGGCGGTCGCTATGTGGATTTAATTAACGCAAAAAACTTGAATAGCAGGTATTTGACTTTGAAAGTAAGGGGTAGAAAATACCGTTGCGACCCTAACAGAATTTTTACTGATGTAGGCGTAGATAAATTAAAACGTTTTAATTCATTTTTTGAGGACATTGACTATGCTCCGGCAAAGAAGCTTATTCGAAAAATAAGGAAATCAATACTTTCCGTGTTGAATTTAAACTCCCGTACTCCTTTTATTTATGTTCATACAAATAAATTTTATTCCCGTTTAACGGTTTATTATTTGCATGATATTTCACGAAAGGTAAATAATATTTTCGATGTATATATAAATAAGGCTCTCCATATAAAATCATTTGTTTACGTTTTGCAAAGACAGGATTTTAAATATTTTTCAAATCTCGGTATAAATACAATCCGCCAAAAAAAGGCAAAGGGAATTGATGACGGGTCCTTGTCAATTTATGCTGAAAAATATGTTCCTAATTTATCTTATGCCACAGTAGAAACCATTAATGAGGATGCTAAAGGGAATAAATACCTTGCGGATAAAGTTATACGTTATTTTATAAAAAAACACGGCTTGAAAATATCAAATGAAGATTAATTGTAAAATTTTAATTCGTTACGCTTTCTTCGGAATTTGATTGAACGAGGAAGCGTTTAATTTTCTTTGTCGTTGTCTTAGGAAATTCTTCATGTCTAATTGTAAATTTTTTGACGCGTTTATAGACTGCCAATTCGGATGAGTATTTATTAACTTCTTTTGAAATTATTTTTTTAAGTTCGGCCTCGTTTTTTTCAAGATTGTTTTCTTTACAATGATTGTCATAATACTCAAAATCGGGCACGATTATTGCGCGGACTTCTTCTTTCCCTTTTTCACCGCCACCCCATACAAGGGATTCAAGAATGAAATCGCTTTTATTCAGCCATGCTTCGATTTCTTCGGGATAAATATTTTTTCCTCCCGAAGTAATAATCAGATTTTTTTTGCGTCCTGTTATATAAAAATATCCTTCGTTGTCTTTATAACCTAAATCCCCGGTTTTAAACCACCCGTCTTCAAAAACTTCTTTATTAATTTCATCGGCTTCATAGTATCCGTCAAATACATTAGCCCCTTTTATTGCGATTTCACCCACGCCGTTTTCATTAGGGCGTAATATTTCAATTTCCATACCGGGCAAGGGAATTCCAATCGCTTCATGCTTATATTTCCATTCAGGATTTAAGGCGTAAATAGGGGAGGATTCCGTCATACCCGCGCCTTGAATAAAAGTAAATCCTAATTTTTCAAAAAAAATGGAAACTTCAGAATTAGCCGCGGCACCCCCTGTGATTAAAAGACGCATTTTATTACCGAAACGTTCATGTAATTCATGAAATATCTTTTTTCGGGCATTTTCTTTACCTAATTTTTCCAATACTTTGCTTAAAAATAAACCGAGTTTTAATTTAAATCCGCCTAATGTTTTAGATTTGATTGAAGATAATATTTTTTTAAGCATACTTTCATATAAAGCCGGTACACCTAACATAATTGTAGGGCTAACGTCTTTTGCGTTGTCTGCAATTTTGTAAAGATTTTCAGTAAAAGCAACGCTTGCACCTTTATAAATTGGAATTAAAAAACCGCAGGTACATTCATAAACGTGATGCATGGGTAAAACGGAAAGCCATTTATCAGTTTCATCAAAATTTACATAACGGCACGTATCAACAATGTTTGCGCAAATGTTTTTATGCGTTAAAGGCACTATTTTTGAACTGCCTGTAGTCCCTGATGTGAAAAGCATAGACATAATATCAGAGGGTTTTACTTCCGTTTTAAGAGCGTTGTTTTTTCCGTTTTGTTTTAATTCAGCGCCTTTCTTGTATAATTCTTCAACCGGCAATACTCTGTCTTTTGAAGGTTTATCCATACATATAATGTGTTTAAGTTTTGGCAAATTGTTTTTAAGATAATAAATTATATTTGCGTGGTCCTCTGTACATACAACGGCTTTTGCACCGGAAACGTGTAATGTATGATATATTTCCTGTTCTTTTAATTCACGGTCAAGGGGAACTGTAATAATACCGGAAATAGCCGCAGCCATGTATGAAATAGCCCAATCCGTTCTATTGCGTCCGATTATCCCTAGTTTGTCTTTGTGCTTAATTCCCAAATCAAATAAAGAGCATGCAAGGTTTTCGGCATTGTCAAGAAATTGCCCAACTGTTTGGTTTTTCCAATTTCCGTTTACTTTTTCCTGAAAAGCAAGGCGTGTTTTGCCTTTTTCAGAGGATTTGTATATCATGTCTTTTATTGTGGATATTTCATGTGTTTTTAAAAGTTTTGATTCATCCATCATAATTTAACCTTTATTTAAATAATAATAGTATAGGGTTAAACAGCGCCAATATTTAATCCCTAAATCGATTTGTTTGAATCGAATATATTATAAATGCGAATTTCTTTTTTATCAAGCAATCTTTTTAAAAAGCAAAATAAAAAGGAAGCGCGTTTTTACGCTTTTTTTTTTACACTTTGTTTGATTATTATATCATTATGCGTTGATTCTTAGTAAAAATATTTTTCGTAAGAAACGCAGAGCTACGTTCCCTACCGGCATTTATCTTTATCATTTTTTCAAAATATATTCTATAGTTTCAATCGAAATGGAATTATTTACCATTTCAAAACAAGTGATGCAAAATTTGCTCCCCCACCTGAAGCACACATTGCTACCACGTCCCCGGTTTTAAATTTACCCTGTGTTACTCCATGATGAATAGCCATAGGAACGCAGGCGCTTCCCGTATAACCGTATTTTTGCATTACTGTAATGGCTTTATCTTGGTCTATTTCCAGTCGTTTGTGAACTTCGGCAATTGTTGAATAATTTACCTGAGTAAATACTGTCCAGTCAACTTGGCTTGTGTTTAAACCCGCTTCATCTAAAACGTCTTGAACCATAACCGGCCATTTATCCTCGTTTATTGATGCGGGGAATTTTTTTGCAAATCTTACAAAATGTTTTTTTTCATCAATCATTTTTTGCGACGGAGGGTTAACAGTGCCACCTCCATAAATACCCAAATAATCATAGTATTTTCCCTCAGCTTTTAACTTCGTTGCTAATATTCCTCTGTCAGTGTTTTCCGCTTTAAGTACGATTGCGCCCGCTCCGTCTCCAAGCAAGGGTTCGGCAAAAGGGTCGCCGTCTTCTATGTATTTAGTCATTGCATAAGTACCCACAACGAGGGCATGATTGATTTTTTTATCGTTGCGAATATAATTCCACGCTGTAATCATAGCAGTAACGAAACCTGCGCATGCGCAATTAATATCAAAAGTACCTGCGTTTTCGGCGCCGATTTTATGTTGCAGAGCAACGGATGTTGCAGGTGATAAAAATGCAGGTGTGTCAGTTGATAAAACAATTAAATCTATTTTGTCAGGCGTGATTCCCGCGCTTTTAATTGCGTTATTTGACGCATATACAGCGAGTTCCAAACTAGATTCGTTTTCTGCGCAAACGTATTTTCCGTTTATCTGTGTTTTTTCAAAAAATTTATATATATCCTCCCCATATTTTTTAGCATAATAATCTTTGCTTAAATATTTTTCAGGGTGATAAGCCCCTGTTCCTATAATAATTGAATTCCTTGACATAAATTTACCTCTCACTAAACTAATTTATAAAAATATAATAATTTTAGATTATATTTTTATAAATATTTTTACGTTCGTATTTTTTTTACTAGATTAATAAGATTGTTTTTACTAGTGTTAAAATTGTTTTTATCCGTTCTTAGTATAAGCATAAGCCCGGATTTTTGAAAAAAGAACATTAAAAACGCAAAACTTTTGTTTCCCTTTTGCATCTCAAAATAAGCGCACTTTCTACCAAGTATTTTTTTTACCTTAATTTGTTTTAGTTCAATTTTTTTCTTTTGCATTTTAAAAAAACGTGTTTGCTCATAATTTGCCCATTCTTGTGCGCGTTTTTTAAAAGGGAGCATGAGGAAACGGGGTTGTTTACTAAAATCCATTACGAATACAAAATATCGCGCCACTTTTTCAATA
>CAYUYT010000024.1:0-19583 GCA_964449345.1 uncultured Spirochaetia bacterium
GGTCAAATTCTCCGTTAAAATCATTAACAGTGCGGGCGATTTCTTTTTTAATATTTTTAAGTGTTTTATCAGCGCGCTTTTTTAAGCCTAAAATAAACCTAAAATAAGCAAAAATTAATACTGCAATGTTAAACAAAATAATTAATATATAACCCAATTTTTTACTCTCTTATATCTATAATATTTCCTAAGTCAGGCTCAAACAAAACGCTATTCTCATCGTGTTGCTTTTGCTGTTCTTTTTCATCCTCTTTATTACTTGCATTACCGCCATAACCGGAGCCTGTGCCGTCTCCGTTAACGGTATTTCCTTCGGAAGGCATTTGCTCGGCTTCCGTTACGGTATGGTCGATCACTTCGCTCATATTAGCGACGTGCTCACCTGCAACCATAGCTTGGTTATGTGCCGCAACTTCACCCTGAGAAACGATTTTACCAAGATTGCCCAATTGTGCGAATTGTACTTGTAAGTCAATCGGTAATATTGGCATTTCCCCTCCTGATTTGCCAACTATACTTTATTTTATCTCCTTGAAGAAGCTCTGTCATCCTCTTCAAAGCCCTCAATATCCTGATATTTAACAGGTTTAATATACCCCGCTTCATAAACAAAACTGGTAAACTTAAATTCCTGTTTTACCTGAAAGTTTGCGTTTTTAATAATTACCTCAACACCGGGTAAAAAATTCACCTTAGCAGAAATCTTGCCTGTGTTTTCAAGAGTGATTAGGTAATTTCTAAGCTCTTCCACCTCATCCTGGATTTCTTTCATACGCAAGGATAATTCTTTTTTTGCCCTTATCATACGTTTAAGCATATTATCTTTATCCTCGGGCAATTTTTTGCTTTCCGCTTCAAGTTTTTCCTTTTGTTTGGATAAAGTATTTATATTTATAAAAAGTTTATTTAATGCTTTTTCCGTGTTAATGTGTTCCTGCTCAAGTTTTTCAAGACGTTCTTTTGTTTGGGGGTCAACACCGGCTTCACAAATAGTTTCAGTATAAGCAGGCGAACCGATTATTTTAGAGTTTATTTCCTGACCAGCTCTGCACCGGCCACCTTGAATCGCCGCACGTTTACCGTTACAAATGATACGGCTACCTGCATCAATTGTGCTGTGTAAAATTCCTTCTTTAGCAACAACGTCCTGCCCTACGCTAATTTTTACGTTTTCAATAAATTTCGCGTATAAACTTCCCCCTGCCTGAACTTTACCTTCGTTTTTGCCTAAAAGACCACCTGATACAATAACGTCTCCGTCAGCTTCAAGGTCGGCTTTGCCCACATCGCCTTTTATTATTATGTCGTGTGAAGCTTTTACACTAAAATCATCCTGAACAGAACCCTTAATTAAAACAGTGCCTAAGAATACAATATTACCCGTATTAAAATCAACGTCGCTATTGACTTCAAAGATTTTTTCAACTTCAATTTTATCACCGAGTAAAACAGCCTGTCCCGGGGCGGCAGCGATTGCCTGATTTCCATCAGGAGAAATATCTACGTTGTCTCCGGCTTTCATTTCCACATCAAGACCATTTGCCGCCGGTAACTTAACATTTGTTACGGTGCGTCCGTTAACGCCTTTAGTTGGCGGAGTTTTCGTTGCTAATACCTGCCCGGCAACAACGTTTTGAACAAGGTCGGTCTTCTTAAAGTCAATAGAGCCGTCCTCTTCTTCTTCGAATTCAATTTCATCATGCTTGGTCTTAAAATGATAATTAATAACTGCATCATCCCCGCGTTTTGGAGGGTCTCCGTCTGCCACTACAACGGGAACGTTATAAATTTCTTTTTCAATAATTCCTTTAATTTTATCGTGATTAATACCGTACAAAACCCCGTTATTTTTAAGGAGGTCAACAATTTCGTCCGGTTCCAGTTGTCGGCCTGATAAAATTGGCGCAGTAACCGTTACCATAGCTTTCATCTGGTCTTCTGATATTTCCAATACTGCTTTAGAATCGTATTGAGGGTTAGGCACCCATTTGCCAATTTTTTCTTCTTTGCCTTTTGCTTTTTTAACAATTTTGGCTACCTGACTTAAATCGTAATTTTGAATACCCTTTCTTGCAAGCTCTGTTCGTGCATCATCAAGGGTAACTTCGCTTCCGTCCTTAACGGGCGGTGTAACTTTCATGAAAATACCCGATTTTTTTACGTAAATTTTTACGTCTCCGTCTTTTTGAATTTCTTCAAATTCAAGATCATGGTCAAACTCATCGTCTTGAGTTTCAACGGATGTAATATCATCGAGGTCAATTTCCCCCTCTAAAAATACTTTTAAAACGAATGGCTGTTTTCCCATACCGAGAAAACCGCCTTTACCTCTTTGTATAATTTCATAATCTAAATTAATTCTCGATGCACCTAGAATGGAAGCGGCCTGATCAAGGCAATCGTCAATCGATTCCCCTTCAACCTTAATTTCCCTCCCTTTAGGGGCTTTTTTTTGTTTTTGCTTTGCAGGTTGTTTTGAACTTTTTTGCTGTAATTTTTCTTTTAAGTCGCCTATTCCGGCTTTTTTTATATTATTCTTTAAATCATCTATTGAAGGCATAACTCTTCAACCTTCTTAAATTATTTCCTTTTTAATGAAAAAGGTTTGATTGTAAATTATTCAAATGGTGTTTAAGCCGCATAATTGCTTTTGTATGAAGCTGACTTACCCGGCTTTCCGTTACTTCCAAAACCTCACCGATTTCTTTTAAAGTGAGGTCTTCATAGTAATAAAGTATTAACACCTTTTTTTCTTTATCGGGCAATTTTTCGATAGTAGATATAATTAATTTTTTTACTTCTTCTTTTTCCACAATAACATCGGGTTTCAAAGAACTTGGACTTTCAATGGTTTCCGCTATTGAAACTTTATCCGAATCATCACCCATAAAATAAGAATCGTTTATTGAGATTAAAGACGTTGCGCTCAATTTCAATAAAAGATTGTGAAAATCATCTAAACTAATATTTAACTCAGCGGAAATTTCTTCGTCTTTAGGCGCGCGACCTAATTTATTCTCAAGATAACCGATTGTATTTTCAACTTCTTTTGCTTTTTGCCTTATACTGCGGGGAACCCAGTCAATACTCCTAAGTTCGTCGTAAATAGCGCCACGAATTCTTGTTACAGCGTAAGTTTTAAACTTTACGTTTTTCGAAGGGTCATATTTTTCAATCGCATCCAATAAACCGAACGTTCCGTACCCTACCAAATCATCAAATTCAATATTCTGCGGCATACCTATGGCAACTTTTCCGGCAACGTACTTAACAAGCGGCGCGTATTGAGTAACGAGTATATCCCGTATTTTTATATCATGGGTTTTCTTATACTCAATCCAGAGCTCTTCTTCATTTTCAAGGCCTTCCTGTTTTTTGGTTCTATCCTGTGTGTTCAAAAGTGTCCCTTGTTCCTTCTGTTTAAGTATTTCTGCAAACGGCTTCACGTAGAAATATTAATTATATTATTCCAATATAAAAAATAATACCCCTCTTTTAGTAAAATACCGTAACTCTATATAAAATAATCACATAACGAATAAAAAGTCAATCTATTGCAGGTTTAAAATTTGAATTACTATATGTTATAATAAAAAAAAAGTAACAAAAAAATTATTTTCTAAGATATTGCTTTGCTTCATCAATGGTATCAAAAAATTTTATTATATTTTGATAACCAATTACGAAAAAACCTCTTTTTACATTTTCCTGACAATTTGCAAACGCAATCCTAAGATTTTTCTCATCACACTCTTTCTTTAAACGTATAAAAATTGCATACCCCGAAGATGCAATAAAATCACAATTGTTAAAGTCAAAAATTATATCCGAATTGTTTTTACGGATTTCATCAATGATTGAACTCTCGGCATGATCCGCTTCGGGAAAAACAAGTTTACCTTCGATGGAAACAATTAAAAATTCTTCATCTTTTTTTATATCAACGTTAAAAAATACTTCGCCCACTTTTCAACCTCTTAGAGTAAAATCTATAATACTTACAATATCATAATTCTAAAAAAATATAAAAGCAATTAATTTTTTTTACTTTTTTATAAGAAAATTCACAATTTTTTTTTGATTAATATAAAAAGCTTTTTTTAAGAGGTTATTTATGTATTCAAAAACATTTTCCGCCGCACTATACGGTTTAGATGCTTTCATCGTTGAAATTGAAACCCATTTCGAAAGAGCATTGCCGTATTTCGGCATAGTCGGTCTGCCGTCAACTACGGTTAAAGAAGCAAGGGAGCGTGTAAAAGCTGCAATCATTAATTCGGGATTCTCTTTTCCAATTAAAAAAATAAATGTAAACCTTGCTCCTGCGGATATAAAAAAACAAGGCGCTTTTTTTGATTTGCCAATAGCATTAGGCATATTAACCGGAGCAGGAATAGTTGAACAAGAAAAACTAAATCACACATTATTCGTTGGAGAGCTTTCTTTTGACGGTAAATTGCGCCCTGTAAACGGTATTTTATCCATTTTAATCGAAGCAAAAAAACGCGGGTTTGAAAAAATTATTATACCATACGAAAACGCAGAGGAAGCCGGGGTTATTCCTGGCATTAAAATTTATGCAATGCAAGATTTACGTTCTGTGGTTTCATTAACGCATTCAGGCAACGGGCAGTATAAACCGCTAAACATTAACGCTCCAGAGTTTAAAACGAGTGATTACGAAATTGATTTTTCAGATGTCAGAGGCCAATCATTCGCCAAAAGAGGCGTTCTCGTTGCGGCTGCCGGAAACCACAATATCTTAATGGTAGGACCTCCGGGGTCAGGCAAAACTATGATAGCAAAAAGAATTCCAACGGTATTGCCCGAATTAACACTAAGCGAGGCAATAGAGATAACGCGCATATACTCAATTTCCGGTTTTTTATTTAGAAATCGCTTAATTAAAACGCGGCCTTTCAGAAGCCCTCACCATACAGCATCCGATGCCGCAGTAATTGGGGGAGGCATCATACCCAAACCTGGTGAAGTTTCACTGGCGCATAGGGGTGTATTATTTTTAGATGAATTTCCGGAATTTAAAAAGAACGTTTTAAACACGTTACGCCAACCCCTTGAAGATAGATATGTAACCATATCGCGTTCTGAGCGTACAATTGCCTTTCCGGCTAATTTCATGCTCGTTGCGTCTATGAACCCCTGCCCTTGCGGATATTATAACCATCCTGAAATACCGTGCAAATGTACGCTTGATAAAATCCACAATTATTTGCATAAAATTTCAGGCCCCATACTGGACAGGATAGACATTCAAATTGAAGTGCCCAAAGTCAGCTTTAACGATATGTCCGAAGCCCCAGCAACAATGAGCACAAAAGATATAAAACAATGCGTAAACAGTGCAAGGGAAATTCAAAAGCAAAGATTTAAAGGCACAAAAATCAAATCAAATAGTGAAATGCCAAGGAGACTGATTGAAAAATTTTGCGTTTTAAATGAATCTTCTAAAAAAATTTTAAAAATGTCCATGGATAAACTCGGTATGAGTGCTAGAGCATACGATAAAATTTTACGCATCGCACGTACAATAGCGGATATTGACTCGCGAGAGACCATTATGGATGAAGATATAATGGAAGCTCTTCAATACAGAAGCGTTGACAGAATATTTAAGTAATTTCATAAACTTTACAACAAATTAGAATTAATATATTTAACAATTTTCTTTATTTTGGTATGATTTTTGCTTTTCGCCTTGATTTTTATCTTTTTTTTTATGAATTTTGAACTAGCTTAAATTAATCAAAATAAGAATTTTGGGGCGCATATGAATATTACAAACGGGCTCGTGCTATTAATTTTAGGTATGAGCGGAGTATTTACAATATTAACCGTAATGTTTACTTTAATTAAAACGGTTATCTTTTTTGACTCCAAAATAAAACCAAAAAAACGTGAAATTCTACCGGCAAAACAAAGCATTTTAAAAAAAGCCGGTATTATTGCAACTTTACATCATCATAAAAAAAAGATAGAGGGTAAAAATGGCTAAAAATCCTTTGAAAATTACTTCAACAACTTTAAGAGACGCACATCAGTCTTTACTTGCAACGAGAATGCATACCGACGACATGATAGACGTTTGCGAATCTATCGATAAAGTCGGATATTTCAGCGTTGAAATGTGGGGCGGGGCAACGTTCGATTCCTGTATACGTTTTACAGGGGAAAACCCGTGGGAAAGAATTACTACTCTAAAAAAATATATAAAAAAGACACCTTTTCAAATGTTGCTAAGAGGGCAAAACTGCGTGGGCTACAGGCATTATGCTGACGATTTAGTCGGCGCTTTTATTGACCATGCGGCTGACAGGGGCATTGATATTTTTAGGATATTCGATGCTTTAAATGACCCGCGTAACGTTGAATTTGCAACAAATAGAGTTAAAAAGAAAAACAAAACCGCAGAAGGGTGTATTTGTTACACCACAAGTCCGGTGCATACTATAGATACTTACGTTAAACTTGCTCAGCAACTCAAAGACATGGGGAGCGACCTTATTTGTATTAAAGATATGGCTGGATTGCTTGACCCGATAAAAGCTTTTGAGTTAACCAAAAGGTTAAAAGAAGAAGTTAAACTTCCCGTTCATTTGCACACTCACTCAACAACGGGATTTTCCGTAGCTACGTATTTAAAAGCCGCGGAAGCCGGCGTTGATATAATCGACTGCGCTATTTCCACTCTGTCAATGGGCACAAGCCAGCCCGCTGTGGAAACTTTCGTTGCAATGTTCGAAGGTACTGACAGAGATACTGGATTTGACACAAAATTATTAAAAACTATTGCAGCGCACATTGATGAAGTTAGAAAAGAAAACTATCAGTCATACGAAACGGGATTTTCCGGCGTTGATGCAAGAGTATTAACAGCGCAAGTACCCGGCGGAATGCTTTCAAACCTTAATAACCAACTCAAAGAAATGAATGCGCTTGATAAATACAACGAAGTAATGGAAGAAATCCCCAGAGTAAGGGAAGATTTTGGCTTTCCTCCGTTAGTTACACCTTCAAGCCAGATAGTGGGTGTTCAGGCAGTTATGAACGTTATTTCCGGTGAAAGATATAAAGTAATTCCCGAAGAATCAAAGCTATACTTAAAAGGAATGTACGGCAGGCCTCCTGCTGACGTTAACGAAGAAATTCGAAAAAAAGCTTTGGGAGATGAAAAAGTAATAGATTCGCGGCCCGCGGATTTATTAGAACCTGAGTTTCCAAAAATTGATAAGGAAAATATTAAATATCTTAAAAACGTTGAGGATAAAATTATTTACGCTATGTTCCCGAAAGCAAGTATGCCTTTCTTTGAAGCAAGGGAAAAAGGCGAATTGCATAAATTTAAAGAAAAACTGCACACAAAACCCGTTGCTCATAAACAAAAAGATTCCGAAAGTATAATAGATTCTAATATATACAAATACAACGTAAAAGTTGAAGGGCAGACTTTTGAAGTTTTGGTTTCCGAAGGCGAAATAAAAGCAGAAGCAAAAACGCAAAAAAGCGCGAAAAAAACACAGCAAAAACCTCAAGCTTCAGGAGGTAAAATAACAGGTGAGCAAATTGACATTAAGTCGGAATTACCCGGTGTAGTTATAGACGTTCTCGTTAACCAGGGACAACAGGTTAGAGCAGGCGAAAAAATTCTCGTTATCGAGGCAATGAAAATGATGAACGATATAACAGCCCCGATAGACGGCATAGTTTCGTCAGTTAATGTGAGTGCGAATGATAAAATAGAAATCGGTACGGTAATGGTATCTATAAGTCAGACCCAATAATGGAAGGGCCTAGTAAATATGAAAAAATTTTTAGTATTCACTATAATTTTAATAACAATTCTATTAATTACAATACCGGCATTTTCACAGCAAAATCTTTCTTTTGAATCGGGCTGGAAAAAGTTTGCCGGATCCATGGGAATAATGCATCTAAGCTGGAAACAAGTTTTGGTAATGCTAATAGGCGTATTCCTTATTATACTAGCAATTACAAAAGAATATGAACCGCTTTTACTTATACCCATAGGAATGGGAGCTATTTTAACTAACATTCCTGTTCTAGCTGCAATGGGCGAAGGCGGATTTATTAGAATGATTTACGATGTTGGAATTGCAAGCGGTGTATTTCCTCTGATTATTTTTCTCGGTGTAGGCGCTTTAACGGACTTCGGTCCGCTTTTAGCGAACCCTCGAACTTTTTTTCTCGGTGCCGCCGCGCAATTCGGAATATTTACAACGTTAATCGGCGCATTGTTGCTAAAATACATATCCCCCGCTCTTGATTTTACGTTAAAACAGGCATGCAGTATTGGAATAATAGGCGGTGCAGACGGGCCTACTGCAATTTATACGACATCCAAGCTTGCTCCCGATTTGCTAGGACCCATTGCAATTGCGGCTTATTCCTATATGGCTTTAGTCCCCATAATCCAGCCGCCTATAATGAAGTTATTTACAACGAAAAGAGAACGCAAAATAAAAATGGAGCAACTTAACCCCGTTTCCAAGCGCGTTAAAATTTTGTTCCCTATTGCCATAATTATTTTAACTTCCTTATTCATCCCTGACGCAGTGCCTTTAGTTGGAATGTTAATGTTCGGCAATTTATTGCGGGAAAGCGGGGTAACAGATCGCCTTGCAAAAGCCGCGCAAAACGAAATAATAAATATTACAACCATATTTTTAGGAATTTGTGTTGGCGCAAAAATGGAAGCCGCTGAATTTCTAACAGCCAAAACTTTAGGAATTATTGCTTTAGGCCTCGTTGCTTTTTCAGTGGGCACAATGACTGGTGTATTATTTGCCAAAGTAATGAACTATTTTTCCAAAAAACATCCAATAAATCCTTTAATCGGCGCAGCAGGCGTTTCCGCCGTTCCTATGGCCGCGAGGGTAGCACAGAAAGTAGGGCAGGACGAAAACCCGCAAAATTATTTGTTAATGCACGCTATGGGACCTAATGTAGCAGGAGTTATCGGTTCTGCAATTGCAGCGGGTATAATGCTTGCTTTGGTGGGATGATATTTTAACTAAGAACGCGAACTTCGATTTATTTTTTATTTCAATAAAATAGCCATTTTTGCTTTATTAAGAGGCGGCACGGGTCAATTCCGCCTCTGTAACTTATAATATTATTTATACCAAAATTCAATAATCCCTATAATTTATTATACGCAATTTTTTTAAAGAACATGATTAACGCATTAGAAAGTAAAGCATAAGCAAGCATACAGTCATATAATTTGCCATAATTTATAACTAAAATCTCCATACAATTTATTTTTAAAAACGGATTTCGGGCTAAAATAAATTCCTTTTTCATTTTATCTCACCCGTGCATGAGCTAAAAATAGAAATTGAACTTGTTTGAACCAAATTTTTGTTATTTTATTCTATTTCCCGTTAAATGAAAATTTTTTTTATCGTTTTTATCCTATACAAATATTTTCTTAATATTTTTTTAATAAACGCTTTTTTTGTTGACATAGTTAAAACCCGCGCATTATAATCAACTTAAATAATGTAATAAACATGGGAGCCGGTGATGTTTAATAAGAAAAAAAGCGAGGATATTGCAGAAAAACGAAAATGTGAACGCGTTATGGTTAATCTGCCAATAACAATTGAAATTATTTATACTTCAGAAATATCAACAGTGAACGTCGGAGATAAGTTTGGCGGCCGAACAATAAATTTTTCTCACGGCGGTATTTTTATCGAAGATGGACTTGAAAAATTCGGCACAGGCGGAATGCTAATAGAATGTAAAAATGAAATTCCGGCTTTTTCCAAGATTAACATTCACCTCAAAATGCCATTACCGGGGTTTACTGAATCCTTTGTCATCGAAGCCTTCGTTGTGCGAACGGAATATCAATACGAAGACGATGTATATTACATAGCAACGTCTTTCAACAGCATAGTTAATCATGATTTTTCAGACGGTAAATTAGAAGAAATAAGAAAAATGCTAAATATCTAAAACGATCATATTTACCTAAACAATAATAATCTCCCCTAGTTTCCGATTTTGAGTATTTTTTTGCTTATTGTCAAAATACTGCTACATTGTTTCTATACAATGAAAATTGGATTAAAGTAATTTTTATATCAGAGAAATAATATAAATCTTTAGTTTAACCGAGGGGTATACCAATTCCCTCTAATTATCTAAAAAATATTATATCAAAAATTACATTTACGCGCTCCTACAATTTTTTCTATTTAACAAGATAATATCAGGGTAAGTTTAAGGGTTTAACCATGACAACATTTGAATCGAGGCTATAATAAATAATGTAGCCTCTTATGAAAAATTATATTTTGAAATCCCGTTTATAAAAACTTAAAATTCGGCTTTAATGCGGTAAGAAAGCCCGAAAAAACAAATCTTTAGGCGTTAATTTTATATTGTTAATTTAAACTGCTTCAATCACTATCCATAAATCATAAAACGCGTGTGTATAAGCGGCTACACCGAAACCGCGCAGCTGGTATAATACCACAAATATAATCCCGGATATTGCTCTAAACCAAAACGCATAAATGCTAAACGGCTCTCCGCTTAAATGATGTGCAAAGGAAAAAGCAAGGGCTGTGATTACACCGAGTATAATCATAGCAAAAACTTTCAGGGTTTTTAAATCGGATTTGGGTTTTAATATTTTTGCTGTGTACATTATTAAATAAAGCAAACCGCCGTATAAAATTACCCTAAAAACGAGTTCTTCAAAATAACCCGCACCTAAAGACATCATAACCGCCTGCCATTTTGACAAAGGCATACCCATTTGAAGTATCATTCCGGGCATAATGAATTTCAATATTCGCATTACAAACGCGCCGAAAAAAAACGAATATACAACAGATTCGATAAGCATTAGAACGTAAAAAGACTTAATATCGGGAATATTTTTTTTCTTTTTTTGAAGATAAAAGTATACAATTAAGCCGCCGCCGATACACCCTAATAGAATAAAACCCGGCGCTCCTAATAAAGAAAAAAGGGCTAATATCCATGCCTCAGCGCCGCTTCTCGCTCCTATTAAAAAGGATTTGTTTATATAAAAAGCCATTACCTGATAAATAATTAAAAGGGGTAAAGTGCTTATAAAACCGTAATATCCCGTTCTCGTTAAAGCGTAATATGAAACGGTTTCCTTCTTTTTAGGCGTTTTTTTTGCCGTTTTGTTTACGCTTTTTTTATTTTGCATTTTTTTTGTTGACGCTGGTGATGATTTTATGTTTTTAACTTTTTTTCGTTTTTGTTCCAATTGTCTAATACTATTTTTTGATTTTTTCGTTAAATACCTTAGCTTTTCGTTTGCTTTTTCTTCTGCTAAGTTTTGGCTTTTATTGTACTTAATTTTATCTTTAAGAAGTTGCTTTCCTTGCAATGTCAATTGTCTTTCAGCCATTTTATTAATATTTTTCCTTAAATTGAAAATAATATAATCAGAGAAAATTTTAAAGTCCTATTTTGGTTATCGATTAATTAAGAAAATAGTAAAGTTTTTTCCGCAATTATTTGATATTTATTAGCAATCATTAATTAGTTTTATTAGATTTTATTTTTAGTTAATTTTAAAAAAGTATTGTGAAATTATGAAAAAGAAACATGAAATTAAATTATCCGAAAGAATGTACCGACTACCACCTTACATTTTCGGCGAGTTAAATGCATTAAAACTAAAAAAACGGCAGCACGGTATTGATATTATTGATTTAGGGATGGGTAATCCTGACCAGCCGTCTTTAAAAAAAGCTGTTAATAAGCTTACGGAAGTTGTAACGAAAGACCCTAAAACACACAGATATTCCCGTTCACGGGGGCTTCCTCATTTGCTTAAAGCCGTTGCCGACAAATACAAAAACGTTTTCGGCGTAAAGCTTAAACAGGATGAAGAAATAATCGCCACTATCGGAAGCAAAGAAGGCGTCAGCCATTTGGCTCTTGCATTACTAGGCCCGGGAGACTCTGCAATAGTACCCACTCCGGCATTCCCAATTCACGTTTGGAGCGTTGTTCTAGCAGGCGCTAACGTTATTAAAATCGAACTAGGTGATATAAATACATTTACCGAACGCCTTGCTATAAATGTTGATAATCTTTGGCCCAAACCTAAGGTTTTATATTTAAATTTTCCCCACAACCCTACAACCGAAGTAATTGAAAAAGCGTTTTATGAAGAAGTTGTGAATTACTGTAAAAAACACGATATTATTATAATCAATGATTTTGCTTACTGTGATATTACTTTCGACGGATACAAAGCGCCGAGTGTTTTAAGCGTACCCGGAGCAAAGGACATTGCGGTCGAATTTACAACAATGAGTAAATCTTACAATATGGCAGGGTGGCGAGTTGGTTTTTGCGCAGGCAACGCAGAAATTGTAAATGCTTTAGCAAGACTAAAGGGATATTACGACTATGGTATTTTTACTCCTATTCAGGTTGCTTCAATTATGGCTTTACGCGAACCCATGGATAGCGTAAGGGAAATCGCAGATATTTATCAAAAACGCAGGGATGTACTTGTTGACGGTCTAAATAAAGGCGGTTGGAAAATAAAAAAACCCAAAGCAACAATGTTTGTCTGGACACCTATCCCTGAAGCTTATCGGGAAATGGGCAGTGAAAAATTTGCAAAAATGCTAATGGAAAAAGCAGAAGTATGCGCTGCCCCGGGAATAAGTTTCGGTGAATCCGGCGACGGATATTTACGCATGGCTCTTGTTGAAAATGAAGACCGGCTTAAGCAAGCAGTTAAACAAATAAATAGGGCGCTAAAATTATAATTTTTTAAGGAGAATATCTTGAAAGCAAGAATTGCACTTGAAGACGGCACAATTTTTCACGGAACGGGTTTTGGCGCACCTGTGGACATTATTGCCGAAATCGTTTTTAATACATCTATGATGGGGTATCAAGAAATACTTACCGACCCCTCATACCGGTATCAAATCGTTACTATGACTTACCCATTAATCGGGAATTACGGAGTAAACGACCAGGACCTTGAATCAAATAAAATACAGGTTTCGGGATTTATTGTTAAAGAATACTCAAAAATTTATTCAAATAAGCGGGCAACGAAATCTCTACAGGATTTTCTCGTTGAACATAATATTCCCGCTGTAGAAGGCGTTGATACAAGAAATATTACACGCCTTACCAGAGTCAAAGGTTCTATGATGGGAATGATAAGTTTTGACAATAATCTGAGGGACCAGGAATTAATAAACCGTGTAAAAAAAGCTCCTAAAATGACAGGCTTAGACCTTGCTAAAACAGTTACAACGGATAAAACTTATGTATTCAAAAACGAAGAAATTGAAACGCGTTTTAAAGTCGTTGCTTATGATTACGGCATTAAAACGAATATTTTACGCATATTAGCTAGTCTTGGCTGTGAAATACACGTTGTGCCTGCAGATTATCCTGCTGAGAAAGTAATCGAACAAAATCCCGACGGCGTTTTTCTATCAAACGGACCGGGGGACCCAAAACCTATCAGTTACGGTATAGAAAATATTAAAAAAACGCTTCAAAAGGAAATTCCGGTATTCGGTATATGTCTTGGACATCAACTCCTTGCTCAGGCAATCGGGGGTAAAACGTACAAAATGAAATTTGGCCACCGTGGCGGAAACCAGCCCGTAAAACGCCTTAAAACAGGAAAAGTAGAAATAACGTCGCAAAATCACGGTTTTTCCGTTGATATGGACTCACTTAATAAAAATAATATTGAAGTTACGCACATCAACTTAAACGATGATACGGTTGAAGGAATAAAATATTTAAATACACCGGCATTTAGTGTTCAATATCATCCCGAATCTAACCCCGGTCCTCATGACTCGAGATATTTGTTTGACGAGTTTATTAATATGATGCAAGATAATAAAAGAAATTAGAACAGATTTTGTTTAATCCCAATTTATATTAATTAACGGTAAAATAAAAAAATTATTATTTCCATTTTAATTAAAACGCACAGATAGTATGTTTTTGTAAGCTGAATTTTGAAGGTTTTTATAACGTGTCTTACTAATTAGGGTTAAAATATAAAAATTTATTCTATTTTACTCCCTTTGATGAAGCACTGTTTAAAGAAAGGCAAAATTTCCCTAAATCCACATTGTAGAGGCGACAATGGCCATTGTTGCCTCTGTACCGATAATATTATTATACATAGAACAGAATTAATATACCCAATACTTTACTAGCCGATTTTTATCTGCGCGTTTTTTTTGTTATCTTTCGTCTGTTTTGCTTTTTATGTGTGGAATTTTATTTTTCAACAAATTTTAGTATAAGTCAAAATTAATCATTATACTATTTTGCTTTAATTCTTATAAAAATATTTTTTTAAAGTAACGCATATATGTGTTTTTCACCCTAGATATTTATAGTTTAAAGAGAAATGGTTTTATTATTTTTGATTTTTAAAAAATCCCAAACCTGTGAGGTGTAAAAGATAACATTATTATAGTAATGTTATTAATAATTTTTCGTTGAATAAAAATTAAAAAAATTTGTATCCGGTTAGAAAAACTATTCTTCTACGATTTGCTCTTCAATTTCCTCAACTTCACCTTCAAGCACTTTTTTAAGAGCATATCCGGCAACTTTGTTATGACTGGTTTCAATATCGGTATATTCGCCTTCAGTAACAATTTTTTTAAGCGCTTTAATTGCTAAAACAGCGGCTTTATATCTGTGGCCCGGATAGTCAATTAGTAAATCTAGAGGGATGATTCTTTTTTTATCACTCATTATTCGCTCCATGTGAATAATATTGAAAACTAAATATATACATATATTATTTACAAGGCAAGTATGATATAAAAAAAAGTAAATTTTTTCTTAATTGGCACTATTTTTGCCTTACTTTATATCAAGTTCAGCGTGGCTGCCTATATTGACGTGGCGGAAAGCGTCTCTAACAAACGCGTTATCACTTATTAAAGAATCGCTTAACATAGCGCTCTGAATATTAGCTTTTTCGCAAATAATGCTATTTCGCACAATGCTGTCCTGAATTATTGTATGTTCACTAATCGAGGCGTAAGGACCGATAACGGAATTTTGAACCTTGGCATTTTTATGAATAAACACGGGGTTAATTATTACAGAATTTTGAATATTGCCTTTTTTATAACTGCCTTTTTCATCCAACAACTCACGGTTAGTTTTCAATAAATTTTCTTTATTCCCGCAATCAAGCCATTTTTCAATCATAAAATATTTAAATAAACTTCCCTGCTCAAGCATATATTGCAAAGCGTCTGTTAGTTGATACTCTCCTTTAGTTTTAATATCGTTATCAATAACGTATTTTAACGCAGAAAACAAAGTTTGTGCTTTTTTTAAATAATACAAACCTACAACAGCCATATCTGAGGGCGGGATTTCTGGTTTTTCGATAAATTTTGCAATTGTTCCTTGTTTTGTCGTTTCAATAACACCGAATTTAGAAGGATTATCAACGGATTTAACAGCAATTACATTATCTCCGAGTTTAATAAATTTTTTTAAATTACCACGAATTAAAGTATCCCCTAAAATAATTACAAGTTCTTCATCGGGGCTGACCTTTTCGTTAGCAAGATATATAGCCGCGCCAAGACCGTTGTACTCTTTTTGCGTGATGAAAGTTGTTTTTACGTTTTTATATTTTCCTTTGGCAAAATCTTTTATTTTATCTCCTAGATAACCAATTATAAAAATTATTTCATCGGGTTTTAAAGGTAAAATATCGTCAATAATATGCTCCAAAATAGTTTTTCCGGCAGTACGCATCAACACTTTTGGAATTGCGTGAGTGTGTGGACGTAAACGCGTTCCCACGCCCGCCACAGGGATTACTACTTTCATTTTTTCTCCTAGTCAATTAATCTATAAAAAACGCTTTCTTTTTTTATATATTCAAGTTCGTTTATTTTTTTTATACAATCAAGAAAATCTTTTTCAAGCGCGCTATACGTTACAATTATAACGTGTACGAAAAGCCCCTGCGTTTCTTTTTGATAAACTCCTGCAATACTTATTTTTTTATCAGCTAAAATGCTTGCAATTTCTGCTAAAACTCCGGGAGTTTCTTCGGTAGTAACGCGTAAAAAATAACGGCTTTCAATTTCATCCATTTTCTTGATTCTTCTCTCAGAATGTGTCATATCTTTAAAATGACTGTATTCTGCGTTACTTGTAACGTGTTCGGCAATGTCAATAATATCTGCAACAACAGCGCTTGCAGTAGGCAAAGACCCGGCACCGCGGCCGTAATACATTGAGTCTCCTAAAAACTCAGAATCAAGCATTATCGCGTTGAACTCGTTTTTTACTGATGCAAGAGAGTTCTCAAGAGGCACTAAACATGGGTGTACTCTGACTTCAACGCTATCGTCCTGTTCAAGTTTAGTAATTGCGAGTAGTTTTATTGCATATCCCATTGAATAAGCATATTCAACGTCCTGCAATTGAATGTGTTCAATTCCTTCTACATAAGTATCTTCATACCTTACTGAAGTATTAAAAGCGAGAGAAGCTAAAATTGTAATTTTAGCAGCGGCATCGCCACCGTTTATATCAAGAGCAGGGTCGGTCTCGGCAAAACCTAATTCCTGTGCAAGTTTAAGCGCGTCGTTAAAAGGCATTTTTTCATCAATCATTTTAGTTAATATATAATTCGTTGTACCGTTGATAATTCCGTAAATAGCGTAAATATTATCCCCAACTAAAGATTCTTTTATTACGCGGATAATGGGTATGCCTCCTGCAACGCTAGCTTCAAGGCCTAAAAGGGTTTTGTTTTTTATTGCGGCTTCATAAATTTCTTTTCCTTTGCGGGCGAGTAGAGATTTATTTGCCGTAACAACGTGTTTACCGTTTTCAATTGCGGTCTTTACAATTTCAAAAGGCAGATCATCCCCGCCAACTAACTCAATAATTATTTCAATTTCAGGGTCATTTACAACGGTTTTCCAGTCATCAATTAAAACGTTTTCGTCAACATCCACTCCCCGGTAAGTGCGCAAATCAATATCGCATATATATTTAAATTCTAGGTCAATACCTCTTCTCTTTTTAATTAATTCGCAATTTTTAAAAATTGTCTGAACTACGCCAGAGCCGATAGTACCGAACCCAATTAATCCAAGTTTAACCTTTTTCAAAACCAAAACCTCATAAAAAATTATTGTGTTAATATATAACCGTGATGATTAAAAGTCAATTAACCAAAGTTATGCAGTGATAATTTTAATGAAATTGCCAAATCTTTAAAATATTTTTTCAGCTTCTAGGAGAAAGCCATTCGTCCAGCCCCGGCCACAATTTTTTAGCCGCAATACCGCCGGCAACAATACCGATATGACCGCCGTTTAATATTAAATCATGGGCATCTTTTGAACTCGTTTTTTCGTTTAAAATTAATGATGCCGAAGGCGGAACAATATTATCCCGTGTCGCAACGATATTCAATAAGCTTGAATCAATATTTTTCAAGTCTGCAATGCGCCCGCCGATTTTTAATTCGCCTTTTAGCAGTTTATTTTTTTGGTAAAGGTCGATAATCATGCGTTTCCATAAATTCGTTACAAATGGAACATTGTCGTTCAACCAGCCCTCCATGGCAAAATAATTGGTAAGCATTTTTCCGCTTGATAAAAGCTTCCAAAAAGTTTGCGCTTTCCAGATAGAAGATGATAAATTTTTCATAGCAAAAGCAGATTCAAGAAAATCCGGGGGTAAAACATCATAGGATTGATGCACCCGGTCAACGTCGATGTATTTTTCTTCTGACCACTTTTCGAATAAGCCCTTAGTCTGAAAATCTACCGGTGTTGTCATACAAAGAAGATTTTTTATTTTTTCCGGATATAAAGCACTATAAATTACCGCAAATGTGCCGCCGATACAATATCCGTATAATGAAATTTTATCCTGTCCTGTGGATTCCCTGATATAATCTACAGCACCGTTTAATAACTCATCGAGATACTCTTCCCAGCCCGCATATTTATCCGAACGGGTCGGCCACCCCCAATCCATTATATAAACATCGTATCCCTGGTTTGACAAAAATTTCATCAAACTACGTTTTTCCATTAAATCAACAACGTACCATCTATTGATAACGGAATAAACAAAAAGCAAAGGCACTTTATATTTTTTTTCTTCGTTAGGTTTGTAGCGCAACACACGAAGTTTATTATTTCGATATACAACCTCGCTTTCGGTATAACCCTTTTTAGGTTTATATTTATACTGCATTACATCTTTTAAATTTAAAATTTTATTGACATAGTCTATTGAATTATTAACGAAGAAATCACCTACTTCTTCGAAAAAAGACTTATCTTCATTCTCTTTTTTATTCATATTTGAACTCCATAGATAAGATTATTTGCTTTTTTGTTTTTCTAAAGCATTTAATTTATTTTTAATATCTCGTAAATTTCTTCTTAAATCGGCAATATCATCGCCGATTTCGTCCATATCCCTTTTACTTGAAATTCTAAACATATCAAGCATTTTTTCCATATTCTTTTCGTTATAATCTTTCATATCAAACATATAATTTGATAATACACGCGTAAATTGATTATAACCTTCACTCATTAAAACTTCGCCTAACACTTTATCAATCATCACCTTGATATTATCAAAAAACTTTGTATAAAATTCCATCATTTCGTTAATCATAATCAATCCTCATTATTTATATATAATTTATTTAACACTATTTTTTTTATTCTTACACAATTATTCAGTTTTGTCTATTACTTTTTTTAGTTTTTCGATATTCTTTTTAATAATTGTTCTTCCCGGGTCAATTGCGTATGCTTTTTCCCAGGCTTTTACGGCAAGAGAATATTTCTTATTAATATAAAAGATATTTCCCATGTAATTATATGCATTTGAAGAATATTTATTCTTTTGTATTGCGGCACGGTAATTATCGAGGGCTTCGGAGTATAAACCTTTATGACGGTAAACATGGCCAATTGCCATGTAAACCTGATACGAATTATTATCATGTCTCATTGCGTCTTTCAAGAAGAAAAGCGCTCTATTATAATCTTTTGCCCGTAAATACCTTAAACCTTTATTGAATTTATCTTCAAAACGCGTTGTAAATAAACCGGAAGGTTCAAAATCATATTCAGAGTAGTCCCCGGCTTCCTCGTGTCTAAATTCCTCTTCTTCATCAGAGTCATCATAAAAGACCGGCTCATCTTTATCCAAGGGTATGGTTGTTTTAACCGTTTTATCGGTATCAACGTCAACATCCAAAAATATATCTTTAGAGTCTTTATCTTCATTAACTGTTATTTCTTCGTGCCTTTTACTAACTGTATCACTTCGGCCGTATTCATTTGATTCCTGTTCGGCGGCTGTTTTAGAAGGTATTTTTTCCTGTATTTCTTTTTCAAAAAATTGATTTTCCAAAGGTTTATCTTCTATACCTTGCTCAACGGCTTCTTCGCGTGATTGCTTTTCGGTTGCTTGCTCAATGACTGATTCAGGTGATTGCTTTTCCGTTGCTTGCTCAATGA
>CAYUYT010000024.1:19683-27016 GCA_964449345.1 uncultured Spirochaetia bacterium
GCTTTTCCGTTGCTTGCTCAATGACTGATTCAGGTGATTGCTTTTCCGTTGCTTGATGACTTTCACTATCAAAGCCGCTAGCCAGTATTTCTTCCCCGTTATCTATTAAAATTCCATCTTTAAGTGTCCTTCCCGTGCTTTGCGTTACTTGATATCTAGGCTTACTTTCTTCAGTATAAATACCTAATTCCTTATCCAGTTCATCAAAAGGTTTGGCGCTGTGGTCTTCCTCTTGATATTTTGCATCGGGATCAATTAAATCTATATCCTCCTGACCGTCAATTAACTCACGGCTTTTCTTAATCTTACCCGAGACAGGTGTCATTCCTTTTTCAAAGAATTTTTGCCCCTTATCAACGAGCTTATCAATACTTTTTGCTTCTTTGATTGTATTTCCCGTGCTTGAAACTACCTTATAATATTTCCTTCCCGATTGATCCGTAGCTTCAACGACTTTGCCAACACTTTCCGTTACTTCGTAATACTTTTCGCCACTGGTTTTTGTTTTCTCCCGTACTCTTTCAACAGTGCCTATTTCAATGGGTTCGGTTAAAATTTTGCTTTTTTCCTCTTGGGCAGGTTCTAGCGTTTCTTTTACTTCCTGTGTACTAACCTTTGTTTTTTCCGAAACAACAGTTTTTTCGGACTCTCGGGGTTGAACTTTTTCAGCAGGCATTAACAATTCCAGTTTTGATTCTGCATGCGGTATAAAGTGCAACAAACGGTTTAATTCAGATTCTTCGCTTTTTAATGATTTATTATAACTAACCTCAATAATATACCCGACTTTATTGTCAATAGATAAATGATGAAAAATCCGGTCATAATTATCTTTTCCTGGATACACGAAATAAGGTTTTGATTTTTCTCTTAAAGTATC
This sequence comes from uncultured Spirochaetia bacterium, assembly GCA_964449345.1. Taxonomy (GTDB): domain Bacteria; phylum Spirochaetota; class CALGPD01; order CALGPD01; family CALGPD01; genus CALGPD01. The sequence goes on from CAYUYT010000024.1 coordinate 20,564, forward strand.
TAGAAAAGCAAATTTATACGCTTTATTTTGAAATTCCTCGTTTTCTTTTTCTATATCGATTAATTCATCAGGGACGACCTTTTTACTTATGGTTTTAATTTCATAACCCTGAGAATTGACTTTATATAAATAAGCATGAGAATAATTGAAATCAGAAACCAAAAAACTACATATTCTTTTTTCCGTTTGTTCTAAAGTATTGCAATCGGAAAAAATCTTATCCGGTTCAATTTCAATTTCCTCTTTGGGTAATTCAAGCGGTTCATCAAGGTCTTCGATAATGGCTTCGTTTATTTCTTCAAGATGTTTTCTATCCTTAGGAGTAATTTTACTACCCTGCCTAAAGCCCAATTCAAGAGCGATATTGTATGCGTGTGCATTTTTTACCCCCCTAAGCATAATCGATGGGAACAAAATCAGCAAAAATGAACCGGCAAAGTACGGCAAAACGAGATTTATATATTTAAAAGCGTAATTCAAATTATTTTTTATTTCATAACCTAATCCTGAATATAAACCGAGAAAGCCGCCTAATTGAATTAAAAGTGCTGAGAAAAATAGAGCGTGAATAGAGCCGAAATAAACATACGCTTTTTCTCCCGAATCAAAGCAATCGCTGAAACGGGAAATAAAATACGGGGTCATTCCAAGGCCTAAAGCAATGGCAACGCCGTAGATCCTCATATTAAACAAATAAATAAATATACCCGCAATTACAATTGAAGGACCGAAACCGAGAACATCTTTAAGCCCGGCGCCTATCCACTTTTTCTTAGAAGACACATAACCAAGGGGAATTGAAATTAATAAAGCAATAAACCACGCGCTTAAAGTTAAGAAAGCATCGGAAACAATACCTTGTAAAGTTATTTTAAGAATACTTCTACCCGCTGCGTTTGTTCCTAAAAACAATTTTGAATAATCCGGTTGAACAAAGGTGCCCGTGTTTTGCCCGGATAACTCCCTTGTTTGAATATTCATTACAAATGCAAATATTATAAAGCCGATAAAAAACACCAGCCCTAAAATAAACTGTATATTTAAAAAATATGATTTTTCTTTGCTTTGTCCTGACATAAACTAAGCCGCTCTTTCCTGCTTACCTAAAACTAAAAAAGCCAATAAATAAAATATATATCTTAACAAGATAAATATTAAGCTTGCATAAAGAAAAATTACACAAATATCAATTATATTTTTTGCGTTAACCGAAATTCCTATTCCATAACCAATACCGCCCGAATAAAAGAAAAATTCCGTTACAAATAAAATAGTTAGGAAAATTCCCGTTTCGGATGAAAAAGTTTTTAAAGAATAAAAAAAAGTTTTTTTAACATTGCTATTTACTTGAATAATATTCACGGTTTTTTTCAAATAACGGATTTTAAAAGATATGTATAACGCGAAAATCATTGAAACGGAAATACTCGGCATAATAAACGTTTTTAAATCAAAAATTCCTTTTGAGGGTAAAAGCTTTAAAATATCGGAAAAAACAAACATTAATAAAAACAATAAAAGAAAAATAGGCATACTGACAAAAATTCCGTGCAATAACGAAAACCACATATCGCCCGTTGTTGCGTGAGAAGGTAATGAAAAAATAAATGCAAAAACCAAAGATAAAACAACGGAAATCAGCAATAAAGGAATACTTCGAAGTAAAAAATCCGCCGGGTTTGATGACAAAGCATAAGAAAAAAAGGATGAAAAACTGAAACTACCCTTTTGAACAGAAAACATAGCAATTAAAGCAAAAATCACAACTGAAACAATAATTGAAGGCACAAGCATTATAGTTTTTCTCATTAATTCTTTTTTACTCAATGATAAACCCTCACTTTTTCAAGCCGGCCCATTAACAAATCTTTCATATTCTGTACTTTAGACGTTGTAATATACGAATCCGGCAGTTTAATTACACCGAGTATTTTAGCGTTTAAAATAATATCCTTAAAAACTTTATATAAAATTTTTCTTCTTTTTCTGCGGGATTGCGAAGCCAACGCTTTTGAAATATTTGCTTGCGTTCCCTTAGAAAATAAATTATTTCCTTTTGCAATATTTTGTAAACCTATAATTTGCACGGGATGTACAATCCAATTATTTAAAGGCACTATTGCAACGCCGAATTTACTGTCTTTTAAAATTTTTAAAAGTTCCGGCATATTTTTTTTGTGCAAAACAGCATCAATATTATTTTCTTTTAATTCGCGTATCCATAATTTAACACCCATAGTTAAACGGGGATAATTTTCCGGTATATGCAATTTAAACTTAAATCCGTTAATTTTGGATTCTGATAATAATTTTTTAGCATTTGCGGGATTGTAAAACATTAAATGATTAAACTTTGAATGGTATAAAGAATATTCAGGCAAAATGTTTACGTTAACTTTGGAAAAATCGTTATAAATCATAAAATTAAGTTTGTTCCGTATAAGAGAATGACCTAATACTGCCTTTCGAATTTTTTGCTTATCAAAAGGATACGCTTTGCTTGCAATAATATAAAAATCAGGGCTAACAATTTTTCTTTCTAATCTTAAAAACGCGTTATTTTTCGTATAATTCAATTTATCTATACTTGAGAAGGTTGCAATATCTGCTTCCCGGTTGACTAGCATTTTAAAACGCGTTTCTTCATTTTCCACAACGCGGAAAATAATTCTTTTAGTTTCAACTCTCGATTCTTTATAATCCGGGTTTTGTTCAAGAATAATTTCCTTCTTGGTATATTTTTTAATTATATACGGGCCATAGCCCTCAAACTTAATTTTCCGTCCCGGATAATTAGCAATAATACCGAACCCTGATTTTCCGCATAAAAGCGCGTTAAAATTAAAATCCCCTTTTTTCAAATATACTTTTATGCTTAAATCACCGATTATTTCTACTTTTTGTATCTTTGTGAAATACACTTTTTTATATGATTTGCTAAGAATATTTGTAAAATTATTATATAAAAATTTTGCGTTTATTTTTTCCCCGCCCCAAGTTTTTAAATTATTTTTAAGGTGAAAAGTCCATTCTTTGCCGGTTTTTGATACGGAATATTTCTTCACAATTCCTTTTCGAACTTTTTTACCAAAATAATCATAATAAAAAAGTCCGCGCGCGGCTAAAGACGAAATCATCATCTCATCATAAGTGCGGGCATTAAACGGGTTTAAATTCTGTACCGGTTCATTTAAAAGCACAATTAAAGTGTGCTTCCGCACAAAAGACTTATCGCAACCAATAAAAATAATTAAAATCAATGTGTATATTAATAAATTCTTTTTCACCTTATATATACTTTCGATAAAAAAACCTTAATACTTAATTCTACAAAGTATTTTTTAACCAAAAAAATTAAAATATTCATACTTTAACTGAATAATAATATAATTATTGGCTTATACCAAATATGAGAATAAAATGCCCAAGTATAGCATTCACGATTAAAATTTTCAGGCAATAAACTAACGCGATTTTATAGTAAAATCTGTTAAAAAATGGAATCCGCTACGGAAGGTGCGAAACAGATGAAAAAAAAGAAATACCCCGGCTTTCCCTCTCCTTTCGCTTTGCCCTACTGCCCCCTTTAAGTAAAGAGGGCGGATTATTTAATGGATTGTGATTGCGATTTAAGGCGACAACGATGCTGACACATAGGGGGGATCTGTGGGCGTTTTCTTTAGCTGTCAAGAACGGGGATAATGTCTTTTTCCGCCGTTTCAAAATCATAGGTAAAGTCTATTTCCATTGCAAGGTAATCGGAAACATCTACGGCAAACAGTTTTCCGCCTTTGTATATCCATTCCTGAAAAGTTTCCTCATACCATTCATCAACCTTGCCCTCAAGGTTAACGCGTTTATCTAAAATCCTAAACATATTAGTAAGCCCGTTGCCTGTGAAAAATTCAATACCTATGGATTCTCCTAATGCGTTACGTGGATGTATAGTTTTAGAAATTTCGCTTATCTGATACCGATGATCAACAACGACTTTAATTTCTTCATCACCACATTGATGGCAATTAACAGCAAGGCAGCATTGATGGCCAGACTGAATAAGGCGTGTAATTATTTCTTTTTCAAATAAAATATCAGAATCAAGGAGCAACATTTTATCTTTGATATAATCCTTAACCATCCACAATGAATAACAATTATTATTATTTTCATAATCCTCGTTATGCAAAAACGTTACGTTGAGCTTAGGAAAATTCGTTTTAACATAATCTTCAATCATTTCTTTTAGATACCCGGTAACAATTATAAATTCTTCGATGCCGTTTGCGAGAATATTATCAATCATTCTATGCAACATATTTGTTTTACCGATTTTTAATAAACACTTAGGTGAATTATCCGTTAATGGCCTTAATCTAGTGGACATTCCTGCTGCTAAAATTACTGCTTGCATAGCTTACCTCATCTATTATTTTTGCGGTTTACTTAATTTACGGTTAACGATTTTCTGTATAGACCAAACTATAAAAGTATAAATGTTATACGGTATTAATATACCCCAAACATATATATCAAACCTGTCAAATGCCGCACAAATCATAACAAAAATCAAATGATTTGACGAACCGATTATTCCCCATAATCGCATAACAATGCGGTTAGCTTTATAATATTCCTTGCTGTCTATTTTCCCTTCAGAAGGCGGAACGGAGTTTAACTGAACGTTTAAATAAGCAATGTATATTTTATATAAAAATTTCTCACGAAAACGCCCTTTTTCTTTTTTAACTTCATGGTATTCCGAACGGTATTTTCCGAGTTCCTGTTTAATGAAATTTTCACCGCTACCTTTTGTATAATTTATAAAGTCGTTTCTCGCTGCGTCAATTAACATAGCTTGAATTGACGTTGCCGCACCCGCAAGCAAGACAAAAAGCCACCAAAGCCATGCATATTCGGGCAAAGGGTTTAAATATTCTTTTCCTGCAAGCGTGGTTATGTGAAGATGAAACGCCATAGCAAAGTAAACGGAAATGTATGTAAAATAGTCAATAAGCCCGTCGAATATCCTGCCGAACTTTGTACCGTTTTGCTTTGCTCTTGCAAGCTGTCCGTCCGCACAGTCAAAACCATTTGCAAAAAATAAGGCAATTATTCCGTAATAAAGGCATACTTGTTCAGTTTGCATAAAAAAGTAGCCCGTTGCTATTCCTAATATAAAAGAAATTAAAGTTAAAAAATTAGGCGTTGCCGGAGTGTAATAAAAAATTTTCATTATTAAATATCCCAGAGGGCGGAATATAATAATGTCCGATAATTCTTCTACTTCGATAAGTTTTAGTGATTTTTTGTATTCTTTTAAAAAACCCATTAGAAAATTGCCTTTAGTTCTTTTAATAATTCGTTAGTTTGTTCTTCCGTACCGATTGTAATGCGTATACAATTTTCGAAAACGGGTTCTGAAAAAAACTTAAATACTATTTCGCTTTTTTCCATTCCCGATTTTAGAGAACTGAATTGCTCTTCGCTTAAACGAACTAACATAAAATTAGCATCGGATTTGAAAGGTTGAGCGCCAATATCTTTAAAAAATTTAAACAACCGCTCTTTATCCTTTCGGATTTTTTCAGCACATTCCATATAGTATTCTTTTGAGTCAAGCGCAGCAAAAGTCAATTCTTCGCTAATCCGGTTATACCCCAAATAACGTGCATGATAATCTGCGCAGTTAATAAGATTATCGCCTACAAAAGCAAAACCTATACGAACACCGGCTAAAGCGTAAAATTTGCTAAAAGTGCGCAAAATTGCAAGATTTTTATAATTTTGAATTGCATGTTCGTCTTTAAATAGCGGTTTTGTAAAACCCCAGTATGCTTCGTCAATTAAAACTATGGTGTCTTCCCCTGCAGATTCCATTATTCGCGTTATACCTTCTATAGAAATAGAATTACCCGTTGGATTATTAGGTGAACAAACCATAATTATTTTGGGATTATTTTCATTTATCTTTTTTATTATTTCGTCAATATCCCAGTCAAAAGTATCTTCTTTTTCAAGAAGTTCATATAATATTTTTTTTCCTTTTAAATCATCTACAATTGACTTGTAATACCACCATGATTGATCGGGCAAAACAACACTGTCTCCCTGTTTAATAACATATTGAAGCAAAGCTTTTAAAAGGTCTTCAGAGCCATAGCCAAGCATTATATTTTTCGGTTCAACGTTAAATTCTTTACTTAATTTCTCTTTTATTAGTTGCGGGTAATTTCTGGAATATGAATTAAACATCTCCATAGAAAGGGATTTAACTACTTCATAACACTTTGGAGAAGGGCCGTATTGATTTTCGTTTTTATCTAAAAGAATCATAGTAGCTCCATTACCTTAATTTAAATTACAGTGTTTAAATATAGTAACAAATTTATTTAAAGTTAACCTGAATCCGTATAAAATATAATCATTATGCTTAAATTTTAAAAAATATTGTTT
>CAYUYT010000025.1:0-26813 GCA_964449345.1 uncultured Spirochaetia bacterium
AAAAGTCCGTGGTCGAGAACGGAAATTTTAGCTTCATTTTCAGGATATAACTCGCCGTTAACAAAAATTTTCATTATTATTGCTCCAAAATTATTTTAATTCGCCGTAATACAGTGTTAACATTCTGTCTGCTTGTTTAGCGATTTCTATATTATGCGTTACTACGATTAAAGTCAATCCATATTTTTTTGCAAGTCCCCATAATAGTTTACGCACAATCTCGCTATTTTCAAGGTCAAGATTGCCCGTTGGCTCATCAGCCAAAATTATATCCGGTTCGTTTATTAACGCCCGCGCAACGGCAACGCGTTGCTGTTCACCGCCGGATAATTCACCGGGTTTATGATTTATTCTATTTTCAAGGCCTACGTCTTTAAGCAAACTGCTTGCGCGTTTCCTTGCTTCTTCCTTGTTGAAGTTTTTTGCAAGGAAAGGAAGCATGACGTTTTCCAATGCAGTAAAATCTAACAACAGATTATGAAATTGAAAAACGAAACCGATTATTTTATTTCTGATTAACGTTAGTTCGTCTTCTTGTAAATTTGAGATTTCAGTTCCCGAAACAAATATTTTCCCTTGCGTAACCCTATCAAGACCGCCAATCATATTTAACAACGTGCTTTTGCCCGAGCCGCTTTCACCAACAATTGCAATTATCTCGCCTTTTTTAATTTCAAGGTTAACGTCTTTTAAGACTTCAAGTTTTGCGCTCCCGCTTTTAAATATTTTATATAAATTTTCAACTTTTATAATATTATTCATTTCGCATTGCCTCTAAAACGGAAATTTGCGTTGCTTTTTTAGCCGGAAGTAAAGCGCCGATAAAGGACCAAAAGATGGTTACAACAGCCAGCAAAAATATATCCATGTATTCAATTTTATAAGGAAAATTTCTGGAATATGCCGAGCGAGCTGAAATAATTTCCCATTTTTTTATGCCGTTTTCATAACCCAAGACATTTGCTATCCACGTTTTATCTATAACGGAAATAAATGAATTAACTATCCATTCTATAAAATGTGCTAACTCTTTAATGTTAACAGTTAATACTATTCCTAAAATAATGCCAAAAAGCGTGCCAGTAAAGCTGATAATAAACCCCTCTGCAATAAATATTCTCCGAATCGCGTTATGGCTTACTCCAAAAGATTTTAAAATCCCTATTTCATTCTTTTTATCCATTACAACAACGGTTAAAATAAGCATTACGGTTAAAACCGTTGCAATTACCATTATAATCAATACTACCATCATCAAGCGTTTTTCCCACCTAAAAGCATATAAAAGGTTGCCGTTTAATTGCTCAAAAGTTCGAATTCGCAAATCACCGAATAAATTTCTGATTTTCTTTCCTACTTGTCCGGCTTTATCAGCGTTATAAAGTTTTACGCCTAGTCCCCATATTTTATAAGACTTTATTCCAAAAAAATCAACACTGTAATTATAAAGTTTTTGAGCGTCACGTAACGAGATAAATGCAATGTTACTGTCAAACTCTCCGTAACCCGAACGAAAAATCGCGCTTACTTTAAACCTGCGTATTCCGAAATCAAATCCGGTCTGCGATTCTTTCCTGTCAACGTAAACTTCAACAATACTGCCTATTTTTGCTCCTAAGCGAAAAGCAAGGCGTTCGCCTAATACGATTCGGTTTTGTTTTTTTAAATTAACCTTTCCTTCATTTATTTTAAAATTCCTTCGAAACGATTTATCCTGTTTAAACATTCTCTGAACATACCCACGAATCACGATACCCGTTTTTTCGCTTTCATACTTTATTATTGCTTTGCCGTCATGAAAAGGAAAAGCATATTTGACTTGCTCAAAAGCTTGAATTTTTTTAATAATTTTTTTATAATCGTCAAAAATATCATCACGCTGATAAACCTGTATGTGAAAATCTTTATCCAAAATTTTTGAACGCAGGTTATAATGAAACCCGTTAATTATACTCATAACCATAACGGGGATAGTTATTCCAATAACAACGACTATAAAGGCAATAATGGAAATCCGTGATATTAAAACTTTTTGACGTTTACTTGTTAAATATTTTCTAGCAACGAATAAAGAAAATTTTATAATAATCTACTCCATAAAATTACAATAAAGCAAAATATAATTACGAAACTTATTAATATCTATATAAAAAATTGCTTAAAAGTAATTTTGTTGATTTTTTATTTATTACATATTAATTTTATTTTAAAATTAAATAAACTTAATATTAAAAAGTAGGCGTTATGAGTAAAATAATTATTTTAAAAGGCACTTTTCAATCTTTTCTTAAAAACAAATACGGAATGTTTATCTTAAAATTTGAAGGAAATAATCTTATCGAGTCCGCTGTAGTTGCAGGCGCTAATTCAAAATTAAGCGAAGCAACTTTAACGAAAAATTGGCTCGATGTTGAAGACGTTTTGCAGGAAAAAAAACAAAGCGAAGGCGTAAATTCATGGTTCAGTACCGAATTAAACAAGCACATTGACACATTTTTTAAAAATGAAAAAGAAGAAAATAAAAATAAACTTATTAAACTCTTAATTTCAAATCAAAGAAAGGATTTATCCCGTTTTTTCACAAGATTATTTTCAAACGTTGTACCTGACAAGAGCATTAATTTCGAATTTAACATTGAAGAAAAAACTGATGAAGAAATTGAAAAAGAAAAAGACGAGAAATATAATAAAACCAGCGAAAAAAAACGTAAAGAGTTAGAACAACAAAAACGCTTACAACACAATCTCCCTTCTGAAGCAAAATTTGCACCAATGTCTTTAGAACTCGCTCCTGTTAGCGGAGTAAATCTGAATGAAATAAATAATGGCGACATGATTTACGTTAAACTTGACCCGGCAGGTCCTGATGCAGAATACTATTCCAATATGCTCAAGGCAGAGGTTAACGGAGAAATAGTGCCCTTGCCCGCTAAAGTTATTTATATCGATAAGCTTCCTGATAATACACGCGAAATCATTGTGCATATTAAAGATAAAATTTACAGTTCAATACAAGAAGAGGAAGAAGAGGTTAAAGTTAAGCCATACGACTCTACCGAGGAAGTAAAAAAGCAGACCAAACAGCAAACACAACAACAGTTTGAACGCATTGAAAAATCCGCAGTAAACGAACCCGCCATTGAAGAAGAGAAAAAAGATTCAACGCGTTTTTACTTCATAATCGGAATACTGGGCGCAATCCTTTTGACTTTAATTGTATTATTCATTATGTATGGAACTAAATCCTAATTTAAATTAAAATTTGTTAAAGTCTAAAATTTCAGATGAGCCACCCGCAAATCGAAATTTTGAAAGAAATCAAAAAACATAGGGTTAGATGTATCCAAATTACAAAAATTTTAATTATAGTTTATTAACGCGAATTAACAAATCTGTATTTATCAAAAATATTTTTAACGGCAAATTCGATTTATTTTTTATTTCAATAATACGAAAATTTTATTTACTTTACTAAGATGTGAGATTAAAAACTTTGGTTTAATTTTTAATTATCAGCAGGTATGCTTTGCGTTTGTTGTTCAAGGTCTTTGATTTCATCAGGTAATGATTTTCCATCTTCTGCAAAAGACACATCGTCAGCTCCCGGGACAACCGTGTTAGAAATTTCATCGTCATTCTCAAGGGCATTTCTTTCGTTTTCCGGTATTAAATCTTCATAAATTGGCTGTGTTTTGCTTTTAACCTGTTCTGAAGCTTGAATGGCCACTTGTAAATGTTTCACAATGTCTTTAATAAAAATTTCTATTTCCTGTATTGCTCCTACAACCTGATTCGTTGTAAACAATTCTTCGTTAGAAGAACCGATAATATTGTCTGCAACTTCTTTCAACATGTTTACAGCGGTTAGAATTTCTTTGCCCTGTATTAAATTCCGCTTCGAAATTGTATAGATTTCTTCGTTAATTGAATTAATGCTTTCAATAACGGAAACGATTTCTTTAAAAACCTTTCTCGTTTTACCTACCATTTCAACGCCGTCTTTAATTTTACTGCGGGTAATTTGTATGACCTCGTTTATTTCTTCAGTAGATTTACGCGTATTTGAAGCAAGTTTTCTAACTTCCTGAGCAACGACGGAAAACCCTCTGCCGTGCTGCCCTGCCCTAGCCGCTTCAATTGCCGCATTCATTGATAACAAATTAGTTTTTTCAGAAATATCGTTTATAGTATCCACAATACCGCTCATATTTTCGCTTGCCTTGCTTATTTCCTGCATGGTTTTTTCTGCGCTTGCGACAATTTCACCGCCACTGTCAGCCATTTTTTCTAGCTTTTCCGCTAACACTCGTGCTTCCTGAGTGTACTGGTCAACGCGTTCCATTGAAATATTGTTCATATCAAAAGCGTCAAAAGTTATTTGAAGCGTTTCGGATTGTTTTTTCATTTCCGATATTGTCTGTTCAATACAAGTATCAAGATGTGTAATAATTTCTATAGTTTGCCCGATTATGGAATTTCTCGTTGATGAATCCTGAAAATCAATTAGCTTCGACATTAAATCAGCAATATCCGATAACTTAATATGCATTTTTTGCATTTTCTTTAAAATTTCATTATTAAAAACATCCTCAAATTTACTTAATATTTCAGTTTGATTTTTTTCTTTTTCCTGAATATCTGAAATTTTAGTTTGTTGTTCTTTATCCTTTATTTCGGCATCGCTCATTTTTCGAATTTGTTTAAGTTCGAACAAAGAAGATTTTTTAAAATTCTCTCTGTTTTTAATCGCCTTATTAACGGGTAGATATAGCAATAAAACGAGAATAGCAAGAAAAAATATTTCACTTGCAAAAAATACCGGATAAATCAATGACGGTTTCAATAATAATGCAGAAATATACACAAAAGTAAGGATTATTTGCAATATGGTATTAAAAATGAAAATACGCGTTAATAAAGAAACCTTATGCTTAAGATATGAGAACACCACAAGTAAAATATTTATAATTAGCACAATTATTGAAGGCACGAATTTAGACATTTAACAGGTCAACCTTACCGTATTTTTATTTATTGTTAATTATTATCGGTAAATATTCAACAATACTTACTATTTTGCAACTTTTTTTACTGCGCTTATCAATCTATCTGGAACAAAGGGTTTAACAATAAAATCCTTCACACCGAGTTTAATCGCTTTAGACATTATTTCATCTTCGCCTAAAGCCGAAACCATAATTATTTTTGCGCCTGCATCATTTGCAAGAATTTCTTTTGCCGCATCTAGCCCGTTCATGCCGTCCATGGTAATATCCATAGTTACCAAATCCGGCTTTGTGTTTGAATACATCTCAACGGCTTCTTCACCGTTTTTAGCTTCTCCCACTATTTCATACCCCTGAGCGGATAACTGATTTTTAATAATGTTTCTTAACAATAAGGAATCATCTACAATTAACACTTTGGACATCATTTACTCCTATGACTACTGTCAACTTTGGGAATAGCTAACTTTTGACGCGGGAAAATCACATCAGGATCAGCTATTTTCAACTTATTAGCATACCAAATCATTGGCCAAAGAGTTGCATCACCGTATAATTTCAATGCAATCCGCCACAAACAATCGGTATTTTTTCTTCTGTATTTAACAATATAATATTTCCAAATTTCTAACTTTTTATAGGAAGAACCTGAATTTATTGCTGTTCCGCTAGTAGCACGGGTTTTTTCTTTAATTTTTGCAGCAAGCATTTTTGCTTCTTCAGCATCTTCCCATGAACCGACATAATCACCTTTTTTATATTTTTCATCCGCGCTTTTCATCTTATCTTTCATACGTGCATACATTTGGTCAATTGTGAGGTTTTCCTGTTTTTTTCCTTCCTGCTCAAGTTCTTTTTCGATATCAATATCAGAAGCACCTTCAGCTTTTTTCCTAGTGTTTTCTTCAGGGCTTTGCTCAGGGGTATCCTGATTCCCCGTTCCCGGTGTATACCCCGGCTCTCTATTATCAGAAGGAGGCACTGCACCTCCGGAATTGTTAGGGTCTGGATTAGATGGAGTGCTTTGCTGTGGTGGCTGCTGGGTTTCTTGTTCTGGATTCATATCCGAACGCGTTTGCGCTAATAATTTTCCATTCATCCTTGTTACTTTAAAACTTGCTTTATTTTTTAGCTTACGATACCCTTTAGGTATCCATGGATTTTTTCTCGAACCCGCCGGCTCTACCCTGTTTTTATAAAGTTCTTCAGCTTCCTTAACCCGATTTTGCGCTTCGGACAACGCATTTTTTGCTTTTTCCTTGTATATGGCTTGCAATTGTGCGCGTCCCTCTGTATTCAATTGATTTGCTTCTGCATACGCTTCATCGGCTAATTTTTCTGCTTTGGATAAATATTCAAGGGACTGCGTTGTATCATCTGTAAATTTAAACTTTTTATAGTAGTCGTTCGCCTGATTCAATTTATTTCGAATTGAATCAAGTTTATCTTTAAAATTTTTCACGATAAGACGGTCTTTTTGTAATTGGTTTAAAAGGTTCGAAGTTTCGGCCAAATTTCTTTCAAGTTTATGAATTCTCGCTTTAGAATCCACAAGCGCGCCTTCTAATAAATTTTGCGCTTTTGTTACAATGGAAATTCCTTTGTCTGAATCTGTAATATAATTTTCATATTTAGGTACAGAGTCCCCGGTTTTAAGCATGGTTTGCGTTAAAGCAGTTTTATTTTTTTCTGTTTGAGTTTGAATCTGCTTAGCTTGATTATAATTATCAACACCTGACTTAAATTTTTTCTCTGAAATTTTATGTGCATGATAACGTTTTGCTTCAACGATTAATTCCTTAACTTTATCTATCTTATTTTTTAATAACTTGCTTTTTGAAGTTTTTACAGCTAAACGCGCTTTAACTATTGAGTTTAAAGCTTTCTTTGTAGCTTCTTCGTTTTTTTCATTCTTAACTAACTTTTCAGCGGCTTGTAACTCGGTTTTGGCTTCTTCCAAATTTTCTCTGTCAAGATCATTTGCCTGAGCTTTTTCAGCACGTTGAATTTCTTTTTTCGCGGTAGCGAGTTCCTTTTTCGGAACCTCTGCGCCACAAGCAGTTAATAATATTAATATTAAAAATACACCAAAAAAATACTTTGCTTTTATCATAACTATTCTCCGTTTTAATTATAAAAATAAAACTATTCAGAGTGAAATTTACACCAAACTAAAGTTTTTTTCAATCATAAAATAAAAAGGAGGTTTTTGCAACAACAAAAACCTCCTGAATTAACAAAAAAAATTATTTCAACTCTTTTGCAATGTCTGTTTTTTCCCACGGGAAATCACTTCTGCCAAAATGACCATAAGCAGCTGTTTGTTTATAAATCGGCCGCCTTAAATCAAATGTATTTATTATCCCTTTAGGAGTAAGACTAAATTTTTCTCTTACAAGTTTTTCGATTTTATCTTCTGCAATTTTTGCCGTTCCAAAAGAATTTACCATAACGGAAACCGGCTCTACAACGCCAATAGCATAAGCCAACTGTACCTCGCAGCGCTCAACTAATTCGGCAGCAACGAGATTTTTAGCAATATACCTTGCCATATAAGCCGCGCTTCTGTCTACTTTTGTAGGGTCTTTCCCGGAAAAAGCGCCACCTCCATGCCGCCCCCAACCACCGTAGGTATCAACAATTATTTTTCTACCCGTTAAACCGCAATCACCGTGAGGACCGCCTAAAACGAACCTTCCCGTTGGGTTAATATGATATTTGGTATTTTTATCTAAATATTCCGCAGGTAAATTTGTCTGAATAATTTGCTCCATTATAAAGTCTTTTAAAATTTCGTCTTTGACTTCAGAGGTATGTTGCGTAGATATAACCACAGCATCAATGCGTTTAGGTTTTTTGTTTTCATATTCAATAGTAACCTGTGATTTTGAATCGGGCCGTATAAAATCAACCACACCGTCATGACGCGCTTTTGACAACGAACTAGTAAGTTTATGAGCGAGCATTATGGGCATTGGCATAAATTCTTTCGTTTCGTTTGTCGCATAACCGAACATCATTCCCTGATCACCAGCGCCTTCTTTATCAACGCCCATTGCAATATCAGGAGATTGCGGGTCTAAAGTAATCATTACCCCGCAAGTATGAGCATTTATTCCCATAGAATCATCGGTATAGCCGATTTTTGCAATTGTATCCCTAATAATTTTGTTATATTTTACATCCTGCTGGGAAGTTATTTCCCCTGCAACGATAGCAAGGCCGGTTGTAACTAAAGTTTCGCACGCAACACGGCTCATTGGATCGCCGGCAAGATGTGCGTCTAAAATTGCATCAGAGATTTGATCGGCAATTTTATCAGGATGGCCTTCGGAAACGGATTCTGAAGTAAATAAAAAATCCTTTTGCATAAACATCTCCTACTTTAAATAATACCGTTTTATATTACTAAAATATTAGCCGTAAATCAATAAATAAATATGTTGAACTAAATAAAATTGAAGATAAAAAACGCACAAGTAATGCATAGTTAACTATGCATTACATTAATAAAAATCTAAAAAATTAAAGCGTGATTAGTAAAATAGCGAACAGCTTATTAACCGCCATATGCTGCAAGTGCTTCTTGCTCACTATCATAAATATCAAAAAAGCTGGTTAATTTCGTAAGTTCAAATACTTTCCTAACGGATGCATAAACATGGATGATTTTTAGACCGCCGCCAGCTTTTTTCAAATTAGAAAGACTTGAAATCAACACACCAATCCCAGATGAGTCGATATAGCTAACTTTATCAAGGTTAATGATAATTTGATTTTTACCTTGCTCCATTTGATTTTTAATAGTTTCCTTAATTTCAGGCGCGTTGTAAAGGTCTATTTCACCGTTAATGTCGAGGATTACAACATTTCCAACTTCTCTAACTTGAATATCCATTCTTCCTCCAAATAATTACCGATGCCGGCGAATAATTTTATTAAATTTGGATTTTTTCAAATCCATTAAAAATATTACTTAAATTAAAAATTTTTCTATATTTACCTAATTAAAGAATATTGTCTCGCAATAAGTAAATATATATATTAGAGCATTTTTTTTGTCAAGAAAAAAAAACGTTCTTTTTCTTTAAAAGCTAAATATTTATTACTTTAGGTTTTTTTCAACCGCCGCAATCAATTCATTCATTTTAATAGGACGAGTTATAAACTCGTCGCAACCGGAATCTTTTATTTTTCCCTTGTCAATTGTCAAGGAATGCGCTGTTATTAAAATTATTGATATATTTTTCGTGGATGATTCGCTTTTAAGCATTTTCGTTGCCGTTATGCCATCCATTTTAGGCATGGCAACGTCCATGATTATTAAAGACGGCTTTATCTCACGTGCTTTTTCAACTGCCATTTCACCGTCTCGCACAGAAATTATATCATATTTATTTTCCAACACTTTTTCAAGCAATTTAATGTTAATTTCATTATCATCAACGAGTAAAATTGTCTTTTGGCTCATTTAAATTCCCATTCAATTCCAATTGTTTAATTCTATCTATCATTACTGTACTTTGTCAACGATTTTTATTTTTTTATTTATAATTTATGTATTTTTTTAATTATTTATTATATATGCAAATTATAGATTCTCATATACATTCCGGTATTATTAATGTCGACAACGGATTTAAAAAAATTAATTTTTTTCTTAAAAAAGCAAATATAAATTCAGCTTGTGTGATGCCACCGGTTGAGGACGTTTACGACAGATATAATAAAAAATTTTACGACAACGAAAATTGGATACAAACAAGAATTAATGCAAACAACTACGTTTTATCCCTAAAAGAGGATTACAATGTGTATCCCATTTATTTTGTATGGAATGATTTTAATTTCCAACACCTTGTAAAAGGATTTTACGCAGTTAAATGGCATAGACACCAGGACGAACCCGCTTATGACTACCAAAGCAAAAAATGTGAAAAATTTTTAAACGTTGTCTATGAAAAAAAACTCCCTATTATACTTGAAGAAACTTTTGAAAACACTTTATACCTTATCAAACGCATAAACCGCAGAACAAATATCATTATCCCGCATCTGGGAGCTTTAAACGGAGGTTTTGCAAGACTTTTCAATAACGGTATTTGGAACCATGAAAACGTATATGCGGATTCTGCTTTGGCTTCAATAGAACAAATCAAAAAATTTTTAAACAAATACTCTTGCGACAAACTCCTTTTCGGAAGCGATTACCCCTTTTCAACACCGCAAAGAGAGCTTTCAAAAATTCAGGAAATTCCCCTCAAACCCGGTGAAAAAGAAAAAATTCTAAGTTTAAACGTTCTTAAACTTTATAATATTTATTAAATGACAATTATGTTAATTTTATCAGGAAAATGGATTTTTTTAAAAAATTGATTGGACAAAAACATAAAAATAGACTATAAAATTACTATAGATGATAGTTTTTCTAAAAACGTACTTATACTCTTCTATCATTTTCGGTTAAAGTATTAAAAAACTTTAGCATTTTTTTTGCAAGGAAGCAAAAATGTAGAATTCAAGGAGGTTCTTATCAATTCAGGATACTGCATTTTATTTAATTAATCTTATCTAAAGGCGCTAATATAAACGTTTATTTGTTTTTGAGGGACTTAACAAAATAAACAAAATCAGCAGCAAGGATGCTGCAAACGAAATCAAGGAGGGTTTCAATGATTATTAATCACAACATTAGCGCTATGTTTGCGCACAGGCAGCTTTACAACAACAACAATGATATTAAAAAGAATATCTCAAAGTTAGCCAGCGGTTTACGCATTACTAAAGCCGGAGACGACGCTTCCGGTCTAGCAGTATCAGAAAAAATGAGAGCACAAATTAGAGGCCTTAACAGAGCGGCGGCAAATGCTGAAGACGGCATTTCGTTCATTCAGGTTGCAGAAGGGTATCTACAAAATTCTCAGGACATTCTCCAGAGAATTAGAGAACTCGCTATTCAGGCATCAAACGGTGTCTACACAACCGAAGACAGAATGCAGATTCAGGTTGAAGTTTCTGCGCTTGTTGACGAAGTAGACAGAATTGCAAGCCATGCTCAGTTTAACGGACTTAATATGTTAACAGGGCGGTTTGCTAACGTACAAAAAGGCGGCGCGGCAGGTGGTTCAATGTGGTTTCATATCGGAGCTAACATGGACCAAAGAGAACGCGTTTACATTGGTACGATGACAGCAGCGGCTCTTAAACTAAAAGACGGCGAAGGAAAAATGTTAAGCTTGTCTACACCGGACAAAGCTAATATGGCTTTAGGTACGGTTGACTCAGCGCTTACTAACGTAAGTAAACAAAGAGCTGACTTAGGCGCTTATCAAAACCGTCTTGAATTTGCAGTTAAAGGATTAATGGTAGGTTCTGAAAATACTCAAGCAGCTGAATCCAGAATCAGGGATGCAGATATGGCTAAAGAAGCTATGGAGTATGTTAAAAATCAGGTTCTTGTACAGTCTTCAACTGCAATGCTTGCTCAGGCAAATATGCAACCTCAAAATGTTTTAACATTATTGAGGTAATTTAAAGGAGAAATCATAACGTTCCTTTATAACGTAGAACTAATTAATGTTTTACGGCTTTTAACAGGCCTTCTTTGGAATGCACCTTCTTTAAGAAGGCCTGCTATTAAGCCGCGAAACCAAAAAAGGAAAACGCGTATCTGTGTTTGTTTTCGCATAGTTAAAAGCTACAGGAGTGGGATAGCAAATTAGCTTGCGGAGTTGGATGGGCAGACACATGGTTATTGGATGCGGCCGGGATACGCTAAAATTCCTTTAAACTTTATTTTGCGGTTTTTATCTAAGGACAGACACATAACTCAAGGAGGGACATATGGTCATTAATCACAACATGAGCGCAATGTTTGCTCACCGCCATATCCAATGGAACACAAAATCCATGGATAACACAATGGAAAAACTTTCAAGCGGGGAGCGCATAAACAGAGCCGGAGACGATGCTTCAGGGCTCGCCGTTTCTGAAAAAATGAGGTCACAAATCAGAGGACTTCGTCAAGCGCAACAAAATACTCAAAACGGTATTTCATTTCTACAAACAACGGAAGGTTACTTAGCTGAAACCGGTGATATCCTTCAAAGAATGAGGGAACTTTCAATTCAGGCAGCTAATGGTATTTATTCTTCCGAAGACAGAATGCAAATTCAGGTAGAATTAAAACAACTCGTTGACGAGGTAGACAGAATTGCTAGCCATGCCCAATTTAACGGCATGCCTATGTTACAAGGACACTTTGCTTCTGCAAATTCACCGAGAAAAATGTTCTTACACGTTGGCGCTAATATGGACCAACGGGTACGCCTTTACATCGGTGATATGAGTGCAAAATCATTAAAACTTTCAGAAGGCGGCGGAGACACAAGACAGCTTAAAGTTTCTTATTCGACTCCTGATTCCGCTAACATGGCTCTCGGCACAATTGATAACGCTTTAAGAACAGTTAACAAACAACGCGCTGACTTAGGCGCTTATCAAAACAGACTCGAGCATACATGGAAAGGTATCGGAGTTGCGGCTGAAAACCTTCAAGCTGCTGAGTCAAGAATCCGTGATACTGATATGGTTAAACAGATGACACAATTTGTTAAACATCAGGTTCTTACCCAGAGCACAACCAGCATGATCGCTCAGGCCAATTTAAAACCTCAAGCGGTACTAAGGTTACTCGGTTAAAACGAAATAAATAAGGACCCGGGGTAATTACCCGCTCGATAAACCCCGGGTTTTTATTTTCCTTACACAATTATTAAAACCACATTCGTAATTATAAAGGAAATATTCTTATGTGTGTTATATTTTTTTTGTACTAAGCATAGTTGTAATTCTTTTTTAAATTGCGCTTATATTAGGCGCAGACAGGGAGAATACACATTCGGCGGAAAGTACAAAACAAAAATCCCTGCTAAAATTCGATTTTTTGCTGTTCCAAAATTTGTAAAAAATGGAATTCGCCGCATAAAAAGCAAAACAGATGAAAGAAAAGAAATCCCCCGGCTTTCCCTCTCCTTTCGCTTTGCCCTACTACCCCCTTTAAGTAAAGAGGGATGATTAGTAAAAGTTGGGTATATATTAATTCGGTTCTATGTTAATAATATTATCAGTACAGAGGCGGCAATGGCCATTTTCGTATTCTATGAAAGTGTATTTTTGTTTCGATTTTAAATAAATCAAATTTCACAAAAATAAACCAAACTTTTACCTATTTTAAAATTTATACTTGCAATGCGATAACGTATTTGCTGTTTGACTAAAAATTTCAAACAACGTATAATTATTATTAACCAATAAAAAAAGGAATAAATCATGCCTAAATTAACAAAAAGTAAAACCTGCAAAAAAATTAATCTCGCTTTGCAGGGAGGCGGGTCGCACGGTGCTTTTACATGGGGCGTGCTTGATAAATTTCTTGAGGAAACCTGCGTTGAAATAATTGGCATTTCAGGGACAAGTGCGGGGGCTATGAACGCTGCAGTACTTGCTTACGGCATTGCTTTAGGAGGAAAGCAAAAGGCAAGAGAGTTACTAGCCGAATTCTGGGAAAGAATAGCAAAAGACAGCGTGTTGTCGCCTTTAAAGCCGACTTTGCTAGATAAGTTAATCAAACCCGGGTCTATGGAATTCAATCCTTTTTATTTTTTGTCAAACATAATGAATAAAGTTGTTTCCCCGTATCAATGGAACGTTTTTGATATAAACCCTTTGAGTGATTTACTCGATGAAATGATTGATTTCAAAATAGTGCAAAACAGCGGCTCTATTCAACTTTTTATTTGTGCAACTAACGTGAAAACGGGGAAAATTAAAATTTTTAAGTGTAGAGATTTAACTAAAGAAGTGATAATGGCCTCAGCGTGTCTTCCGTTTCTTTTTAAAGCAGTGGAAATTGACGGTAAATATTACTGGGACGGCGGTTATATGGGTAACCCTGCTCTATACCCTTTATTCTACGAAACAGATTGCAGTGATGTTTTGATAGTGCAGATAAACCCTATTCAAATAGAAGAATTGCCAACAGGGTCTCATGAAATTTTGGACAGAATTAACACCATAAGTTTCAACTCCAGTTTGATGCGTGAGCTTAGGGCTATTAATTTTGTCCATGACCTCGTTGACAAGGGATTTACAGATAACGGACGCTTAAAAAAAATTTTCATACACATGATTCAGGCTGAAAAGAAAATGGAAAAACTCGGTATATCCAGTAAGTTGAACACAGAATGGAGTTTTCTAAAGGATTTATTTGAACTTGGACGTGAATACGCCAGTGTCTGGATAGAAAAAAACTGGGACAAAATCGGCAAACAATCTTCCTGTGACATATCTCAGTATTTATAAATTATATTTAATTTTTTTAAGTAAAAAACAAAATATTTATTGATTATAATGTTACTTAGGTTTTATTTATAATAAATTATTTTTTATTATAAAGAGACTATGGAAAGAAAAAAAAATTTGATTTATATTTTTTGGAATTGGGTATTGTAAAAAACAGGGAATTATTAGAATTTCCCGATGTTTATATTAATAGTATAATTAAAGGTGATGTCATTGATGTTTTAAAAACAATCCCTGATGAAAATTTAGATTTAGCAATTACTAGTCCTCCATATAATATAAAAAATTCTTCTGGAAACGGATTAAAAAACAGTAATGGAGGGAAATGGCAAAATGCTGCTTTGATTAATGGCTATTCAGATCATAATGATTCTATGCCACATGAAGAATATGTGGAATGGCAAAAAAATATAATATCAGAAATTATGAGAAGCCTTAAAGAAACCGATGCATTATTTTACAATCATAAATGGCGCGTTCAAAAAGGGTTACTACAAGACAGACAAGATATTGTTAGCGGTTTTCCTGTTAGGCAAATTATAATTTGGCAAAGAAAAGGTGGAATCAATTTTAATCCAGGCTATTTTTTACCTACTTATGAAGTTATATATTTAATAGCCAAACTTAAATTTAAGTTGCTACCTAAAGCTAATTCAATTGGTGATGTTTGGTAAATCACACAAGAAACTAAAAACCCCCATCCGGCTCCTTTTCCAGAAAAATTGATAGATAGAATTATACGTTCTACTTCTGCGGATTTAATAT
Source organism: uncultured Spirochaetia bacterium (assembly GCA_964449345.1). GTDB lineage: Bacteria > Spirochaetota > CALGPD01 > CALGPD01 > CALGPD01 > CALGPD01. Next base: position 15,135 of record CAYUYT010000025.1, read on the forward strand.
TGGATCCATTTATGGGCTCAGGAACAACCGCTATATCTGCGTTAAAACATAAAAGGAATTTTATCGGAATAGATATTTCAGAAGAATATTGCAAAATGGCATATATACTAAAGTGATTTTAAAATCAAAGTATTGTATATTGTAATTGCTTTTCAACCGACACTTTAAAGTGTCGGTTGCATAAAATTTAAAGTATTATTAGTATAATAGAATACTTTCTTTTCAAAATAAACAAATAGAAAATTATGCAGAACAGGAATTGCCTTTAAAATGAATGAAGAAATTTTAAAAGATTTAACTGATCCTTGGGCTAAATGTTATTGGTATGCACGAATGCTAATCAGCGTAGATAAATACGGCGGAATAGGCAAAGATAGCAATCTCCTTTCTGAAATTGCAGCTTCTATACGCTTAATTTCTGAAAGCAAGTTAAAAGAGCAGGAAATATTAGAATTACAAAAGCAAACAATAAAAAATATGATATTTGACCGTTTTAAAAGGTCGACAAAAAAACAGAATCAAGTTTCACTTTTTATTGAAGATGTTTTTGCATATTTAAATTCGCTAAAAGATGTTTACGTTTTTGTTCTTACGTGCGAAAATTTTATGATACCTATTAATGATGCTTTATCAAAAATACCAAATGATGATAAAAAATTTACAGAAAATATTTGTCAAAGCTATTTGGAAACTCAAGGCGAATCAGGTTTGGCAACTGTTGTGAAATTATGGAATGATTTGGGGGTTAAGAGATCTAAAGGCTGAAAGAACAGAAATTGTAAAAGCATTTGCACACTTAAGAATATTACTTGATGAGGAGAAACTCAATTTTAATGATTCGAATAAGGTTTTAACAGCTTTTGCACAAGAATTTGAAAGGCGCGCTGCACAAAAGAGAAAAAGCCGAGCCGGAGGCAGCCTGCAAGACGTTACTAGTTTCATTCTCGATTATTACAATATTGATTCCGTTTCCCAACCCGAACATTTTCAAGCTGATATTGAAGTGGGCAAATGGATTAGATGTAAAGATAAATGGCTTATTGGAATATCGTGTAAAAGAACTCTTCGCGAACGATGGAAACAAGTTAGCAGCGCAACAAGTGAAATTTTAAGCAAATTTAAGATTAAATATATATATCACATTTTAACGTATGACGAAGATTTATCCGAAGATAAATTATCATTGCTTGGCGGGTTACGTCATATTTCTTACCTTCCAGATGAAAGCAGAAATTTCAATTATTACAAAAAACATATAGGATTAAAAGATTTCGTTAAACCGATTTCTGAATTTATTAACGATATTAAATCCCAAATCTAAATCTCAATTTCCAAAAGTTTAATTATTTTTTTATTTTCGTCTTCCGGCATAACGCGCCATAAAATACCCTCTGGCGTTGCAGCTAAGCTTCTGCCCTGTAATTTAGCATCGTGAAAAGTACCTATACAACAGGTTTTAACAACGGGGCAGTTACACGTTTTTGCGCCTCTAACGTATATTTCCTCGTCGCGTTTGAATTTATCCTGTGCTGTTTCTTTTTTATAGGGTGAAAAAGTAGGCATATATATTATATCAGGGTTCAACCTTGACATTTGCTCCCATGCGCCTTCACTTAAAGCGTCCGCGCAAATCATAAGCCCGATATTTATTCCGTTTACGCTGAACGTTGAAAATTTATCTCCGGGAGTGATTTTTCCCAGTTCGCGGTAGAACAAGTTGATTTTACGGTAACTGCCCATTTGTTTTGATTTATGATAGATATAGCACGTGTTATAGCGTCTTTCGTTTTCTTCTAAAACGGTTGTCCCTCCGATTAAGGTACAGTTAAAATCTCTCGAATACTCTTCCATTTTACTTAAAGATTCTTGATAAGAAATTATTTCGGGATGAAAAAAATATTCGGGCAGACAAACGTGTTCAGCTTTGAGATTCTTAATTGCCTCATAATCCTGAAACGGTATTTCTGCTAAAAGTTTTTGCTGATAAATAACGGCTTTTATTTTCATGTTTATTTAATATACTAAAGTGATTTTAAAATCAAAGTATTGTATATTGTAATTGCTTTTCAACCGACACTTTAAAGTGTCGGTTGCATAAAATTTAAAGTATTATTAGTATAACGAATAAATTATATAAAAGCAAGAAAACAATAAAATCTATAGCCGTTAATAAAAAAATATTTAACGGCTTATTTAGTTAAATTTTATAAAAATGTGTAAAAGCTAACAAAACCCAATGAATTCCCCTGAATTATCGCTACAATTTTGTCCGCTTCATAATATTACGGTCAGCTAATTAAATTGGGGGCGCAAAGATATTCACCTTTTATAGCTGTTCGTCCGCATGTATTGCAAACATACGTTGCTTCTATATCACAATCGTGTTTTTCCGTTTTAATTACAGCGCCGCAGTAATCACAATCATCGCCTTGGATAAAATCAGCGATGCATTTATGCGTTTTATCTAAATCAGTTGTTCCGCATGTATTACATTTCATCTGATGCTCCTATAAATATTGTATTTATATTTTAAACTATTATGGATTAATAAACAACGAAAAAAGCGTAATTTTATAATTACTTTTTTGTTGCAGTTAATTTGATTTTTATAATAATGTAACTTATATTTGATTGGTATTTTATGTAGAAATTTTAGGAGGAAAACCTAATGCTGAATCTCGTTCTTGTTGGCCCCCAGGGTGCAGGTAAAGGTAGTGCGGCAAAGGATCTTGAAAACGCTTTCAATATAAAACACATTTCCACAGGAGATATTTTCCGTTATCATATTAAAAACCAGACAGAACTTGGAAAACGGATAAAAAAAATAGTGGATGCGGGTGATTTAGTGCCAAGCGAACTTACATGTGAAGTAATGCAAGACAGAGTTAGCCAGGAAGATTGCCAAAACGGGTTTATTTTAGACGGTTTTCCCCGAAATTTAGAGCAAGCTAAATGTCTTGATAAATTCGCTGATATTGATTACGTTGTTTTACTTGAAATCCCTAGAGAAATATCAATTGAGCGTTTATCAAACAGAAGGCAATGCAAAAACTGTAATGCAATTTATAACGTAAAAACCAACCCGCCTAAAGAATCAGGGGTTTGCGATGTTTGCGGAGGCGAACTATATCAGCGGGATGATGATAAACCCGAAGCCATTGAAAATCGGCTTAAAATATACGAAAAAGAAACTAAGCCAATTTTAGATTATTACGGGGACAAAGTTGTAAAAGTTGATGCCCTCGGCAGTATTTCAGAAGTTAACCAGAGAATTATAAAAAACGTAAAGCAAAAAATGGAAAAAAACGGTAAAAATCATTCAAAATAAATCTTAAAATGAAAGAAATTACACCAAAACAAAATATTAAAGCTTCAGTATATATTCCGGGAAGTAAATCAATTACAAACCGAGTTTTTATCCTTGCTTCACTTGCAAAGGGAAAAACTAAAATAAAAAGCCCTTTGTTCAGCGATGATACAGAATACCTTTTAAACGCTTTAAACCGTATAGGAATTAAAACTGAACAGGATAGCAAAACGGTTTCCGTTCATGGTAAAGGCGGAATTTTTTCTCCTTGCAACGAAAAAATTTTCGTTGGCAATGCAGGAACAACCATGCGTTTTTTAACTTCGCTTTTAACTTTAGGTAGCGGTTCATATATTCTAACCGGTGATAAAAGAATGAAAGAGCGCCCTATAAGGGATCTCACCCGCGCTCTTAATGATTTCGGCGCGCATATTGAGTATATTGAAAATGAAGGGTATCCACCCATAAAAATTAATGCAGGACACTTAAAAGGCGGGAAAATTTCTGTGCAGGGAAATAAATCCAGCCAGTACATTTCATCACTATTAATGTTTGCGCCTTTGCTTGAAAACGGCATTGAAATTAACGTTGAGGGGGATTTGGTTTCCAAACCGTACATAGACACAACCATAAACGTTATGCAAGATTTCGGAGTTGAAGTTACCAATGAAAACTACTCCCTGTTAAAAGTTTCAGGATACCAAAAATATCAGCCACAAGCATTTACAGTACAAGGCGATGCTTCAAGCGCGTCATATTTCATGGCCGCCGCATCTGTAGCTGGCGGAGAAATTACAATAGAAAACGTAGGTAAAAACTGTAATCAGGGGGATATTGCGTTTGCTTATCTTTTAGAAAAAATGGGAGCTCAAGTAAAAGTAAAAGATAATAAAACGGAAATAAAATGTTCCGGCAAACTAATCGGAATAGAATGTGATTTGTATAACACACCTGATATTGCCCAAACACTATGCGTTGCCGCTCTTTTTGCTTCCACGCCCACTTTGATAAAAAACATTGGCAATTTGCGCATTAAAGAAACGGATAGGATAACGGCGATGGAAACGGAATTAAAAAAAATCGGCGCTCGTATAGAAACAGGGGAATCATGGATAAAAATCACTCCTGTACAAAATTATAATTCTGCAATAATTGACACTTATAACGACCATAGAATGGCAATGAGTTTTGCCGTTGCCGGATTAAAAATTCCAGGTATTAAAATAAAAATGCCCGAAGTCGTTTCGAAAAGCTTTCCTGATTTTTGGACAAAACTTGATAGCATTTCTTAATTCAAATATGTTTTATTTATTTTTTTTACTTTTTGCAATCACGTGTTATTATATTTTATACAATAACAATTAGGGGTAGATATGAAAACTCTAATTACTTTTATTATAGTAGTCTTTTCTCTTACTTTTATTAATTTTGCAACAGCACAGAATAATGAATATCAAGCCGATGCAGGCGGTACATCGGTTGATAAATTAGATATTGGCTTAAACGCCGGAATCGGTATATCACAATTAACGTCAGGGGTGCTGGCTGATGCGGATAACAAAGTACGGTTAAATTATCAATTTTCATTTAGAGGTATGTATTTTTTTACAAAGCATTTAGGCGTTGTTTTTGATATCGGAAATCATTTTTTTAGAACTAAAGTTGAATCAACAACCAGTGCCAATTACAAAGAATACAATATGCAATACATTTTTATTGACTTTGCGCCCGTATTCACGTTTAAAAACATTTATTTACACCTTGGCATTTACGTTGGTTTTATAATTCATGGAAGTTATGAAGATGAAACAACAAGCGAGACTAATACAAGCTTGTTTACTGTTCCCGATTTCGGTTTATGTTTCGGCGCAGGATATATTTTCGATTTAGGTAAAGGTATAAAAATGCTAGCGGGTATTGAAATGAAAAACCAAATTAATAATTTTGAAAAAACTGCAAGTTCAGGAAGTAAAATTTTCGCTGTATTTTTTAACTTAGGTTTACTATTTAACGTAAAATAAAATTAATCTTGTCCTGATTCATCGCTTTTAAAATTATCATCAAGTATATAATAAATCTGTTCGTCTTCATCAAAGTAAACGTTTTCAAAAGTATAATTATTTCGCCTTAAAACAAACCGCACATAAATAAATTCAAACAGCAACAACAACGCAAACATAACGTAAAATAAAACGCCTTTTACAAAAAGCCATTCTTTTTTGCCGTATTCAAAGATTGCAAACGCGATTAAACCTGCATGAATCAAAAGCGTTACACCCATACGCAAAGTCATACCGCGCATTCTATTTTTTTTCTCTTCTTCTATTTCCATTCCCGAGTGTTTTTTTGCCATGTTAAAAACGAAATCACTTTTTGTTAAATAAACCGAAATCAATGCCAAACCAAAAACGCCTTCAAAAATAACGGGTTTAAACATCACGAAAACGGGTGATTTAAAAATAATTGATAAAATTCCCATAATGATAATTAATGCCGTTGAAGCGATAACGGTTTTGTCCCATGTTTTGTCTTTTATACGGTAATAAAGCGTTTCTGCAATTCCCGCTACTAAAGCCGCTATAACGCCCCAATATAAACCGAAATACTCTTCAATTATAAAATATACGATTAGAGGGATTAAAGATAAGGTGAACGTTTTTAATATTTCTGATTTCGTTTTAAGCAAAGCAAACTCCGGCAACAATTTTTATACTCAATGAAACACTTTAAAAATAAAGCTGATTCAGGGAAAATAAAATTAATTTTTTGACGTTACAAGCTTTTTTAAATAAATACCAATTAATCTAAATTAGACAATATTCATAAGCGCCCTCATGAATTTTGACTGACTTTTCATGAATCGTGCTTTAGAATTATAAAAGAGGTAAAATTATGGCTAATTTACAGGTGCGTGATTTGGATGACAGGTTATATAATTCTTTAAAACTTAAAGCAAAAATGGAAAATCGTTCAATAAGTCAGGAAGTTATATATATTTTAGAAAAATATTTATCAAATCCCTCTGAGTATAATAATTGTACTACAAAAGAGTTTTTATCTTTGTGTAATGCATGGGATGATGACAAAGATGCGGACGAAATAATAAACAATATTAAAAAAGATAGAAAAAATAGTGAAAGGTTTGATAATGTAAATGTACTATTTGATTGACATCGATATAATTATTTATAGTATTAAGGGAACCGAAAGAGTTCATGATAAATTTTTAAAAAATGAAAACATTCCAAAGGCAATATCAGTAATAACATATGGCGAATTGTTGTTTGACGCTAAAAAGTCACAAAATATTGAAAAAAATCTTGCCATTGTTTATAGAATTAAGGAACTATTTCAAGTAGTTAACGTGGATAAAGCAATTATTGAAATTTTTAGCGGGCTTAAGACTAACTTACAAAAAGCCGGTAATACTATTGCAGATTTGGATTTATTGATTGCTGCAACTGCGCTGACTATGAACTTTACTTTAGTTACAAACAACGAAAAACATTTTAATAAAATTAAAGGGCTCAAAATTGAAAATTGGGCAAAATAAAAATAAATATAGTTTACCGTTAATAATACACTAATGCGCTGTAAATCCGCCGTCGATAACGAGTTCATGCCCGGTCATAAAAGACGATTTCTCGGAACACAAAAATAAAACCGCTTCGGCAATTTCTTCGGGCTGGCCTAAACGCCTCATTGCGTGCATTTTACGCAAGTTTTCATAAATTTTAGTCCCCGCTGTTATTCCGGTTTCATCAAGCATAGGCGTTTCAATGTAACCCGGGCAAACCGCGTTTACGCGGATTCCCTTAGTTGCGTATTCTAAAGCTGCGGTTTTCGTTAATCCGATAACACCGTGTTTAGAAGCAACGTAGGGCGATGCGGTCTGCATACCCACAACGCCTAAAATAGATGCTGTGTTTACAATTGAACCTTTGCCCTGCTCAAGCATCATGGGAATTTCCCGTTTCATGCAATTCCATACACCGGTTAAGTTAATATCTATTATTTTGTGGAATTCATCAGCAGGGTATTCATGCGTAATTTTTTCATGGATTGTGATTAAGAATTAAGGTGAAAATAAAGAATAAGCCCACGATATTAACTCAGATAAGACACAGATGAAAACGTGATAAAAAGATGCATCCCGGCACCGCAGAGAAAAAAATATTAAATATAAACACTAATTTTTCTCATTAGAATTGTAATTTCATGCAAATATTCATACATTACTAAAATGGTTGACAGCACTGTTTTAATTCCTTTTATATTAACTTCACTTACAATTATCCTTCCGCCGGGTCCGAATACTGTTTACATTGCAACGCGTAGTTTAAACGGCGGAATCAAACACGGTATTATTTCCGCTTTAGGAATAGATACAGGCGGATTTATTTACTTTCTTCTGGCAAGTTTCGGATTGTCCCGTTTGATTTTAAGCTCAAGTACGGCTTTTCTAATTATTAAATACTTAGGTTCTGCGTACCTATTTTACATAGGTATCAGCACAATTTTATCTGTAAAAAAACAGATTAAAGAAAATGAAAGTGAAATAAAATTACCGGAAATAAAAAACGTATATTTTCGCGGGATTATAACGTGTTTGCTAAACCCTAAAGTAGGAGTATTTTTTATCGCATTTCTACCACAATTTATCTCTATAAATAACGGTAACTACACAACGGGAATTTTTACCCTCGGATTAATTTTCGCTATAATTGGAGGAACATGGGATATAACTATTGCCGTTATATCCGGGGTATTAAGCAAACCGTTTCTTAAAAATAAAACATCGCAAAAATATTTAAGCTACATCAGCGGCAGCGTATTAATTTTACTGGCAATAACATCATTTGTTTTTTCCCTGCTGGAAATTGATATAACATAAGCATTAATTTATATTTTACTAATTCGTTAAAACTAATGCGCTGTAAATCCGCCGTCGATAACGAGTTCATGCCCGGTCATAAAAGACGATTTCTCGGAACACAAAAATAAAACCGCTTCGGCAATTTCTTCGGGCTGGCCTAAACGCCTCATTGCGTGCATTTTACGCAAGTTTTCATAAATTTTAGTCCCCGCTGTTATTCCGGTTTCATCAAGCATAGGCGTTTCAATGTAACCCGGGCAAACCGCGTTTACGCGGATTCCCTTAGTTGCGTATTCTAAAGCTGCGGTTTTCGTTAATCCGATAACACCGTGTTTAGAAGCAACGTAGGGCGATGCGGTCTGCATACCCACAACGCCTAAAATAGATGCTGTGTTTACAATTGAACCTTTGCCCTGCTCAAGCATCATGGGAATTTCCCGTTTCATGCAATTCCATACACCGGTTAAGTTAATATCTATTATTTTGTGGAATTCATCAGCAGGGTATTCATGCGTAATTTTTTGCGCGTTCGCCCCCATCCCCGCGTTATTAAAAGCAAAATTCAGTGTTCCGGTTTTTTCTTTTATAAAATCAAATACAGTATCTAGAGCTTTCTCTTTAGTTACATCGCATTTGATAAAATATGCTTCTGCACCGGCATTTTTTAATAAATTCTCTGTTTCTTTACCTTGCTCCTCGTTTAAATCTGCAATGAAAACGTTTGCTCCTTCCCTAGCAAACGCAAAAGCCGTTTCTTTGCCAATTCCCGATGCACCGCCTGTAATTAAAACGGTTTTGTTTTTAAATTCCTCTGTCATGTTTCCTCCTAAATTTTTTTATAATCCTTGCCGGTTTCCCACGCTTTTCCAAGGTGGTTTCCAATTGACCAGTAATTACCGTCGTACATTGAAAAAGCAATCGGCCTTATTGATTTAATATCAGGAAGCCCGTTTAATACGTATGCTTCCCTCGAATACGTTTGAATTATTTCACCTATAAAAACTTCGTTTGTTCCGCCGTAATCTAAAACATCTACGAGTTTGCATTCAAGGTTAACCGGGCATTCTTCAATCATAGGCGCAGCATCAAGTTCACCGTAAAAAACGTTAAACAAATCCGCTTTGTTTAGAGATTTACCAGAATAAAGCCCGATATAATCCGTTACTTTTACCATATTTTCAGAAGGCATATTTACACTAAAACAATTATTTTGGTGTATCCCTTTGTTTGTGTGATGAATTTTTCCAAGTGTAACTGCAATCATTGGCGGCTGATTTTGAACGATACCGCAATAAGCAACGGTGCTGAAGTTCGCTTTTGAGTCCACTTGTGTGCCTATTATCACAACGGGCATTGGGTAAAGAAAATTTTTAGCGCCAAGTTTAATTTTATTCATAGTTAAATATCCTTTTATTGTTTGGTTAAATATTTTGCGTTGAAAAGTATAACTTTGTTAATATTGATTTTACCGTTGGCTTTAGAATACCTTTTTTTAAAGCATAAGTCAATTATACTAATAATACTTTAAATTTTATGCAACCGACACTTTAAAGTGGTTGAGAAGCAATTACAATATACAATACTTTAATTTTAAAATCACATTAGTATATATCAAGACTTTGGAGTGCAAATTTAAAATTAGGTAAAAATCAAATTAAAATATACTGCCCCTGAAGCGACAATGGCCGTTTCTATTTAATAACTATTTTTATTTATAAATTCACGTAAATAGACTGCAAACGCATTGTTTTTACAGATTTACCTAATTTAAAACTTGCCCTCAAGGCATTAGTATTATAAAAAAATTTATAAAAACTATGGTATTGAAACTTAAAATTTTAGTAATGAAAAATGCTTAAACGTTTATCCCAGAATAAATCAAGACACGTTGTATGCAGACGTTTTTCAAGATACTTTACTATTGGAATTAATTTTTCATCCGGGACCTCGCTTTTGACAAAGGAGAAAACACGTTGGTCAAGACAAATTTTCATTTTCGTTCCATATCTAGGAAGTTTGTAGTAAACTTTAATCAGTGATTGCACGTTTTTTTGCATTAGATATTTTTTCGTTACAAAGTTAAAAAAACCCATATACATAACTTTAGGAATGACTTTTTTAGTAACGTCTTTCGCACGGTTTTGTTTAAAAGTAAAGACTTTAATTTTTTGCTTCGTTGTAATTGGGGTGTCCCCAAAAATTGTTTCCGTTATAATAAGAAAATATTGCGCTTTTTTATTTCTAAAAAGAGCGCATTGCTGAACCCTAGCACCCTGGTCAATAATTTTAAAATATCCGTTTTTTATATCCACGGTTTTAATTTTAATTTTATAATCCGCGATGGAACGGGTAATCCATTTGCGATTTTTGTATTTGATTTTGTATTTATATATATTATTTTTTTTGAAAAATTTTTTTGGTATGGAATTATAATATTGAATTATGTTTTTAGTTTTGGAAAACAAATTATTATTTAAAATAAATAAACAAATAACCGGAGTGAAATATTTCAATGTTTTAATCATATTTTTAATTTTAGTTTATAATGGATTTATTTTCAACGAAAAAACCCCTCACTATTTAATAACGAGGGGTTTAGTTAAAATTATGATATGTTATAATTGCAACGCTTAAGCGGCCTACTTTACCAGGCCTTAAAAGGCTAATACCATGGGTGCGGAAGAGCTTAACTCTCGGACGGATATAAGAACAAACTAATTCAAATCATTTAAGATTTTAATTATTTTATTTTTAAGCTTTGCTAAATGCGTTTTAATAATTTGCCAAACTTCTTCGGCATTTACACCGAAATAATCATGTGCAACTATGTTTCTAAATTGCTTTATTTTGCTATATTGGATTTCGTTATACTTCGTTTTAAATTCTTGTGAAAATTTATCGGCCATTTCTCCGATTATACTAATAATACTTTAAATTTTATGCAACCGACACTTTAAAGTGTCGGTTGAAAAGCAATTACAATATACAATACTTTGATTTTAAAATCACTTTAGTATATAACGAAATTCATTAAAACAGCATCAAAAACCATTTTATTATTAAAAAATTGGAAAGCATCTTTAATTTCGATTGTGTATTCTTCAATTTTTTCTATAGCTTCTAAGATATTCAGCAAAACGAATTTATTCTTATCAGACATTGATTGTTTCTTTTATAATATCCTTTTTTATATATGGTTTTAAATATTCTTCCGTTGCTATATCAACTTTTAAATTAAATTTATTCCTAATCATTTCCCTGAGTATTTGTTTTTTTTCAAAAATCTCCGAAGTATTTTTTTTAAAACTCACTAAAACATCAATATCACTTTTTATATTTTGTGAATTTGTAGCAAACGAACCAAAAATTCCTATTTTTTGTATGTTGAGCTTTTTTTTAAAGAAATCTTTATTTTTTTTCAGGTAATCTATAATTTCTTGCGTTTTAATCATATTTTTAATTTTAGTTTATAATGGATTTATTTTCAACGAAAAAA
>CAYUYT010000026.1:0-26802 GCA_964449345.1 uncultured Spirochaetia bacterium
ACTAAATCCCGAAAGTAATGAACAAAAGAGGCGACAAGTTGCCTGACACTCTCCGTTATTAAGATCTGTTGATTTTTAAATTTCTGTTTTTCATACCTGATTACTGCATTTAAAACTCCGGTTTTTAGCAAATTTTAGTATTACATACATATCATAATAAGATTATTTTGTTCTCATAGTAGTTTTATATATAATAAACCCCGCTGCTCCGGTGAGAAAGGTGTTTTGTTAATTCACTAATTTCTTTGAAAAACTTTACTTGTATCCTTTATAGCAAAGTTTTTGACAAGTTATAAGATCGTCTGTTTTTACTTTTATTTTATTTTTCGGATTTATTAAAGTTGCTTTATATTTATCATTATTTCTCATTTTTTTGCATTTTGCAAGACACAAATCCGTTTCTGAAACGCATGCAACGGAAATTAGGAATAATGTTATAACTAATATAATTAATGAAAATGAAAATTTATTCATAATGAGTTTTATTATTTTTCTCCTTCTTGAATTCTTTTATATATTTTTACTTCCCTAATATTTCGTTGTATTAAAAAGGGTATTGAAATCGGAAATTTCTCAGTTTTAAAAGTTTTTATTAACCGATAATTTAATTCGTTGTTAAACAATTTTTTAAAAAACTCAGGAAAGTCCGTTTTAATCGCAAACCTTCTGTACTTCCAGCGAACATTATATCTACCGTCTTTGATTATTAATTTTTTAGGGACAAGATATCTACGATAATAACCTTTTAAAAATATATAATCAGGTTTACGTTTTTCAATTTCTTTTATGGGATATGGGGACAATTTTTTATTATCCCATATCCTATAGTGAATAGTACCATCAGGAAATTTTGGATACGTTCCTGAATAATGCTCTATAACAGAGCCTTTTGAAATATTTTTTTGCATCCACTCCTTAACAGGCTCTCTATCATCATAAATATATTCCATCTTGATAAAACCGCTGATATAAAAATTATGTAAACCTAGAAGAAAAACAAAAGCAATAAAAATCTTCTTAAAAAACTTGTTATTTTTTGTTCTTTGGTAAATAAAGCTTAAAAAATAACCTGCATAAATACTCAAAAATATATAAACAGGTAAGAAAAACCTTGGGTCATCCTGTCTAATAATTTGAACAAAAAATATATAACTTGATAATGATGCTACAAAGAAAATATTATTTAATATAAAGTCTTTCTTTTCTTTTATATATTCATAATATAATATGGGAACACTAATTAAACTAATTATGAAGACCGGAAGCCCCATAGATCTGATATTATAGATAGACTTAACTGAATCAACTAATAAAGCAATAATCCCATTAAAATTTAAAGTATAACGGATTGAACGCGTTCCCAACTCTCCCGTCAACATGAACCAGCGGTGAATAAAACCAGACAAATTTAATATCAAATTATTAAAAGCTATAAAAGATACAATAAATGCAATGGCAAAAGCCCAAAAATTATTATTGAAAACAGCTTTATACCAAGATTGATTTTTGTCTCTATTAAAAAATGCGCGGTAAATAGAAAGATAAAAGATAAAAGGTAGAATAAAAATAGCATACCCCGGGTCTTTTGTGCAAAATGAAACCATAGAGAAAATCGCGGTATAGATATAAAACTTTCTCTTGTTGTACTTTAGAGCTTTAATTAAAAAATATAACGATAATAAAGCCCAAAATACAAAAGGTATATCTACTTTTGCAACAGCTGAATATCTCGCTATAAATGGAGTTAAAGTTGTTATTCCGGCGGCAAATAACCCCGCAGTTTTATCAAATAATTCCTCTCCTGATTTATACACAAGGTAAACAAGTCCCACTGTCATAAAAATAGTTACAAGGCGGTAGATAATAGTCAAAGCAGTTTCATAAGGAACTGTCTGGTTTATTAATAAAAAAGCCTGACTCCATGAATATGAGTCATAAAATAATGATTGTATAGCTGCAGCAAGTAAAACAGGAATACTTAAGATACCTAGTATAAGATGGTGAACCAGTCCGTATTTTCTTTCCCAGCCAAACGAAAAACCTTTACCTAATGCAATAATCGGCTGGCGCGGGGCTAGAGTATCAGGTATGATTTGCTTATTATCAGGCATACCCCATAGTAAACCTAAAATATGAAAAAAGAAGGAAAATATTAAAATATAAAATATTGGCTTTTTATAAACTCCGTTTTGTTTAAAAATTTGATGCAGCGCTCTAAGATTAACATATTTACACCATACTTTAACTTTTTCAACCATATTTGCTCCAAATAATACTTATAATAAACCCGCTAAAATAAATATATTTCAATTCTTTAAAATTTCAAATTAAATAAAAATTATAAAGCCTAATAATTTTAAGTATTTAAATTTTTAGCCAAAACATAAATACTGATTTTTTAAAACTTTTAAAAAAATATATTTCTTAGTATATTAAAATTGCAAAATAAATTTATTAAAGAGAAATGTTATGAAACTTATTATACAAATACCGTGTTATAATGAAGAAGAAAGCTTACCTATAACTTTGAAGGAATTGCCGAGACAAGTTGAAGGTTTTGATAAAGTTGAATGGTTAATTATAAACGATGGGAGTAAGGATAATACTGTTAAAGTTGCAAAAGAAAACGGCGTAGATCATATTGTTAATTTTAAAAAGAATAAAGGCCTTGCGGAAGTCTTTTTAGCCGGCCTTGATGCATGTGTCAAATTAGGAGCGGATGTTATTGTTAACACAGATGCAGATAATCAATATAATTCAAATGATATTCCAAAATTAGTAAAACCAATTTTAGAAGGCAACGCTGAGATAGTAGTCGGTTCAAGGCCAATCTCCCAAATAAAACATTTTTCTTTCATAAAAAAACGGTTGCAAAAATTAGGAAGCTGGGTAGTAAAAAAAGTTAGTAAAACTAATATACCCGATGCACCTAGCGGTTTTAGAGCCATGAGCAAAGATGCAGCAATGCGTTTGAATGTATATAGCCAGTACACTTATACACTTGAAACTATTATTCAAGCTGGTAGAAAAAATATGGCGATAACAGCAACTGAGGTAAGAGTAAACGAAGACCTACGGCCTTCCAGGCTTGTTAAAAGTATATTTTCATATGTTAAGCGCTCATTGATGACAATACTTAGAATTTTTGTAGTTTACCGCCCGTTTAGTTTCTTCTTCTCAATAGGATTAATAGTATTTCTTATTGGTACAGGGTTAGGAGTTAGGTTCCTTTACTTTTTATTTACTGACGGTGGAAAAGGCCATATACAATCATTAATTTTAACAGCGATACTCATAGGTATAGGTTTTCAAACAATGCTTGTGGCGTTTTTAGCTGATTTATTAAATGTGAACCGTAAAATAATGGAAGATATTAAGTATAGGGTAAAAAAGCTCGAGGTTAAAAAATAGTAAAATATAAAAGTTATTATCTTAAGCTTTATGAGTATTTTTTCTTTCCTTCCGATTTTCAAGTATTTGTAAAATAGCGGGTAATAATGTAACAGCTACAATAAATGCAGTCATTATACCGATAAAAGCTAAATGCCCCATTGTTCTAAGCCCACGGTAGTTGGCGAACATCAAAGCAGTAAAACCAATCGCGGTGGTAAAATCCGCCATAAAAACCGCAACTCCTGTTGTTCTAACTATAAACCAGATGTTTTTCTTGCCTTCTTCTAAATATCTATGGTAAATGTGTACACCTTCGTCTATAGCTACACCGAGTATAACGGGTAAAATAGCCGCATTTAAGTAATTAATCTTAACATTAAAAATACGCATAAACAAAAACATTAGGATTGTTCCGCCGATTAAGGGCAGGTTTGTAAATAATAAAGCCTTTAGACTTTTAAAATCAAACAATAAAATTAATATTATCGAAAGCATTGTTAAAGTTAGAATTAACCAACCGTCTTCAGCTAAAATGCGTAAAATTTCTGCAAAAATTACTGTTTCACTAGCGAATAAAGCTTTTTTATCAGTAGGTGATGTTATACTTTTCAAATAACGCGTATACGCCTGAATACTTGTATTACCAGACATATTTGCTTCGGTTGTAGGATATATAAAAATAAACTGCCCTTTCTGGGATTTGCCCGGTTGAAAACGCGTTGTAATTTCATCAGGGATATCTTTATATTTAACACCGCGTAAATTTTTAGCAATATCTTTTGCTTCATCAACGAGTCTTTTATCATCCTTGTCTTTAACTCTTTTTATAAATTTACCATCGTTTAAAATCTTAGCAATTTTCTTTATAACAACTTTTCTTTGCCCTTGATCGTTTGGTAGATACCGCGTTATTGAATCAATATCTTCAAAAATAATGCGCAAACTCTCCGAAATTGCGTTAAGTTTGTATGGACGCTTCAATGATTTAAACAAATCAATATTAATATCCTTACTCAAATCAGCATTTCTATTTTTTAATGATTGATTAATAAAATCTTCAAACAAATCCGTTATCCCGGAATTATAATATTGTTGGAAAGAATAATATCCCTCTTCCAAAATATGCAAAAAATTGAACTTATTTTCAATAAATTCTTGAAAGCTATTAATTGTTTTTTTAGTCGAAACGAATTCATTTATATCTTCTTTTTTAATTTGTATAGATTTTTTTATTGAATGGAAAAATGAAAATACTGCCGAGCTGATATTTTTACTTTTTGACAGCAATTTTAATATTTTATCAATATTTTTAAAAATCTTAACATAATCATAAGGTTTAGCAATATACTTAGAAAATAAATTTTTATCGTTTTCAATTAACGCATCAAAAAAACGTTTTAATATTTTTTTATCAAAATCGGAAAGCATGGTTCGTATTTGTTCTTTTTCATCAGGCACAGAGAGATTAAATTGTTCTTCGTTTTCACTATATACTTTTTCATTTGAAGTAGAGCTGTTAATATTAGGCGCACTTGAACTAATACTGATTGCAATGTTATTCAGATAACTTTCAACATAGTTGATAATAAGTTTATATTTTAGTTTCTTAAAAAAGTTCTTAATCAAGGCTTTATTCTTTTTAAATCTGGGTTTTTGTAATTCTTTAAAATATCTAGAAAGAATTCGGATAGAAGTATCATTTTTAATTTTATTCAAATATAAAATAACTTCGGAATTAAGATTACTTTCTTTAAATTTATCAGGATTGTTATAAACGTTTTTTAAAAAACGCATAAAATTATAACCCCTGAGTTTTGCTCTGAGTTCCGAAGAATACTGTGCTCTTAAAGTGAGCATTTTCTCGATTTTCCTGCAAGTTTTCATATCCGCTACATAAAGTATCGAAGGCCAAAGTGAAACATTATATGATCGAGAAATCCTTTTTTCAAGTACATTACTGCTTTCTTCAGAATATTTTGCTGATTTTTCTCCGGTTTGGGAAATCTTAGTTTTGGCAAAATTCACCTTTTCCGTACTTCTTAGTGATGAAAAATTAAAATTAAATTTGGGCGGGAAGAAAATTGAAATTATTATCAGTATAATTATAACCGCAGCAATAGTATATGGATACGGGAATTTTTTTCCTCTAAGGCCAGATAGAGATTTTTTTCTTTCTTTTTTAAGTTTTTCAATATCTATTGGTTTTATTTTTTCACTTATAATTAAAATACAGGGAAAAGTTATAAACATTGCAACAATAATAAGAATCAAGCCCAAAAATATGGTATAACCGAATTGGGAAAATCCTCTAAACTCGGTTATTATTAAACACAAAAATGCAAAAGCTGTGGTAGTCGCCGCAGTAAACGTTGCTTTAAGCGTTGTGAGGAATACAGTTTTTAAGGATGATATTACATCGCGGCCGTCCCTTCTTTCTTCATAATACCTTGCGAGCATATGTATACTAAAGTCAATTCCTAAACCGGATAATATTGCAACAATAAAACCCGTTATTATATTAAAGTAACCTACAGCAATATATATTAAACCTATAGCTGTACCTAATCCGGTAAAAAGCGGTATCATGGTAGCAAAAATAGCACGGAGTTTTCTAAAATAAATAAAAACTACAATCATAATTATTAAAACAGCGAGTATAGAAGTAAACTGGATATCCTTACTTAAAATCTCAGCATCTTCAACTTTTTTGACATACCGACCTGTTAAACCATAAACAATTTTTGAATCATATTTTGTAGGATTAATATCCCGGACCGTTCTTTGAATATTTTTTAAAACCTTCTTGGAAAAATCGAGGTCAGTACTTCTACCTCCTGGTTTAATTAAAATTAAGAGCATATCACCAAAACCGTTAAACCTGTATTCATACTTTTTCTCATCATTTTCCGTTTTAACATCGTTTTGCTTGGAAGCACTGCTTTGTTTTGCCACATTATCTTTGTTTGTGGCTTTATTTTCATCTTTCTCGGACTTTTTGCCTATACTCACGGAATATTTACCTATTATATCCCTAATCCGCTGAAACTTATCCGAACCGATTATTCTAACAGCGCTTAAATGAATTTTTTTAAGCTCACGGTGAAGATCAACAAGGTCACGGTAATTTATTAAATAAAAAAAGTTGTCTTTTTTCCATTTAACCGGATTGCGGTAATTAATATAACGAATATCTTTCGTAATTTTAGAACTTGAAAGTTTTTTCACTATCTCATCCGTAGCCTTACGCATTGGTTCTTGATTTATAAATTCTGATTTTATTCTGCGTTTAACTTCTTTAATAATGCTTTTAATTCTTGATACGCTCGAACTTAAATGATTAAAAATCTCGTTTAATTCACTAATTTTAAGCTTTTTTTGTAAGTACTTAATCATTTCTTCATAGCTCATATTATTATCTTTAGGCATGGCAGCGTATAAATCATTTGCTAATTTTACAGAAATATCAGCTTGATTAAGTATCCATTTATTTATTCTTTTTGCTTTTTTTGTTTTTAATTTTTCTGCATGATTAACAAAAAATGCCTTAAAATCCCTTCTCGCTCTACTGCTTAAATAAGCTAAAAAACGCTTAATTAAAGGAACGTACTCTTTAGTTGATTTTTTATCATAGGGGTCCCAAAATTTTATTTTATCCTGAACTTTACCAATTTCCTTTTCATAATTATGTAAAGAGGAATCGACACCGTAAAACTCATGCTTATATTCAAGGGTCAGAATAACAAAACCTTCCCCGCCGAAAAGATTGAAGACCTTTTTCATGTTTTTCATGGTTTGATTTTTTTCAGGAAGAAGGTCGATAAAATCGCTTTTCATTTCGATTTTACTGCCGAGATAGGTTAAAAATAATGAAACAACTAAGAATACGATGAATAAAGGCAAGTACCATTTCTTTAATTTTTCAAAATACCAATTAATAAACTTATTAAGCATCAGAGTAACCTACTTTCAAATAAAATAAATAATTAAAATATATTTTAATTATTTTACAAATAAAAAAGCTTTGCAAAACATGAATAATAATAATATTTATTTATTCTAAATTGCAAAAATTTTATTATTTAACCTCTGCCAACGCCTTGATAATTAAAACCTAGTTTTTTAGCAATGTCTTTGTTTAAAACGTTTCTTGTATCAACAATGATATCGCCGTTCATAAGTTTCTTGGCTTTTTTCAAATCAAGGTTTCTATATTCGTTCCATTCCGTAACAATTATTAATGCATCAGCATCCTTAATAGCTTCAAACTCATAATCGCAATACGTTATTTTATCCCCGTAGATTTTTTTCACATTCTCCGTTGCTTTCGGGTCATGCGCTTTTATAGCCGCACCTTTCTTCAACAACGCATCAATAATCACTAAAGCAGGGGTTTCCCTAATATCATCAGTTTCCGCTTTAAAAGCAAGGCCTAAAACGGCAATAGTTTTTCCATAAAAAGCCCCTAAAACGTTTTCAAGTTTAGTTACCATTAAATCTTTTTGCTTTTCGTTTGCGTTAATTACTTCGTCTACCAAACTCATATTAACGTCAAACTGTTCACCGATTTTTACAAGTGCTTTGGTATCTTTAGGAAAACAACTACCGCCATACCCCGGACCGGGATGTAAAAATTTGCTGCTGATTCGCCCGTCTTTGCCCATAGCTTTTGCAACCATATGCACATCCGCTCCCACCTTTTCGCATAAATTTGCGATTTGATTTATAAAAGTAATTTTCGTTGCCAAAAACGCGTTACTTGCATATTTTATCAATTCCGCTGTTTCTAAATTACACCAAATAAAAGGCGTTTCTATTAAATACAATGCCCTGTAAATTTCCTGCATCATCTCTTTTGCTTTTTCGCTTTCAACACCGAGTACAATCCTGTCAGGATGGAAAAAATCATGGATTGCAACACCTTCGCGTAAAAACTCAGGATTAGATACAACGTCAAAATTATCGCTTCCCGAAACCTCTTTTATTCGTTCTTTTATCCACCTGTTCGTCCCAAGAGGCACAGTTGATTTCGTTACAACGACTTTATAATCATTTAAATTATTAGCAATGGTGTCAACAACAGAGGAAAGTGCTGTTAAATCCGCTTCGCCCGTTTCTTTCTCCGGTGTACCCACGCCGATAAAAACGACTTCAGTTTCCTTAATTGCTTTGTCAATTTCCGTTGAAAACACAAGGCGTTTACTTTCAATATTACGATGAAGATATTCCTCAATTCCTTTTTCATAAATAGGAGAAATGCCTTTTTTCAATTTGTTGATTTTCTCCTCATCAATATCAACACCAATAACATTATTTCCAAAGTCAGCAAGCCCAATTGCAGCCACTAATCCGACATACCCCGTGCCTACTACCGTAATATTTTTAGCCATAAAAAACCTCTAGTATAGTAATTTTAATTATGTAATTAAATATAACACATTTGAATAAAAATTCTAAAAAAGCATAAAAATTTCTAAGAAAAATTATGACTAAAAATAATATAAAAGTCAGGGCTGATTATTATTTTTATAAATTGTTATGCCATTTGCGCTATGAACTTGTTTATAATTATTTTTAACGTAATTAAACAGAGGCAGAAATTTTTCAAGAGGGAATCTCTCGAAATCCGAATATCCTGAAGGAGCAGTATTGATAAAATAACGAATATTATTTTTCTCCAAAGTTTTAACCATAGATTTTAAACCTTTTAACGCTTTTTGCTTTTTATTTTTAATATTACTATTTAATAATTTTAAGTAGCGGTTCATGCGAACACTAAGCCAATAACCGCCGCCCGTGCCTAAACTTTTAGTGAAGTAATATATACTTGAAGCATCGCCGTACACAAATATTTTATCTTTTTTTAACTTGTTTTTATTTAAATAATTTATAGTTTCAACGAGTTTTTTATTTTGCCAAAACATCTGAAGGTGAACTTTAAAATCCGGCTTAACGTTTTTTGCAATTAAAAGGCCGTTATAAAACAATATTGAAAGTGCTGAAATAATTATTATATGATAACGGACAATTTTTAAAAGTTTTGAGTCACGATTATTTTGAATTAAGTGTTCAAGGGATATTCCCGCTAATATACTTGCAGGCAACAACGGCTGAATAAAATAATGTGGAAACATTCTAAGTGTTAATAATGCAGGAACAAAACTAATTATAAAAAAAGAATAAATTACATTTAGCTTTAATGGCTCGAGATTGCTTTTAACTGGATTTAAAATCTGCCTAAAAGCTAAATACCAAACGCTTAGCTGGACAACGAATAGAAAAACCAACGCAAATGATAAACGCGTTAAGACGAACGAAAAGCTTAATTTTTCCGAAGTAATGTAATTCAAAGCTGATTTGAACAAAGATAAAAAGTAATTTGTAATTTTTGCGTTAAAAAAAGCGTTATCTATAATTAAAACAAATAAAGCCAAAAGCATTGCACTAAAAAGAAAATATAAACGCTTTTTCATTTCTTTTATTCTCAGAAAAGGATATACACCGTAAAGCAAAATGAAAAATTTTGCATGCATCTTCGTTTTAAAAGCTAGAAAAGCAAAAATTAAAGAAACAGCCAAATACCCTGCCCTTTTATAAATCTTTATCCCTTGATTAAATTCAGCAAAAACAAAAAACATAAAAGCAAATGAAATATAGATATTAAAAATAATTTCTGCATTTAAAACGTAAAAATCCCTAAAACCTATCCCCATAAACAGGGAGTAGAAAAACGCGGATAAAAATGCCGTACGCTTATCCGTTAACTTTAAAACGCTAGAATAAATTGCAACTGATGTAGCAAAAATCAACAATACGGCAATAATGTGCAAACTCCGCCAGTTAAAGTAACCGAAAACTTTTTGAGAATAATAATAGTAAACGTTTGCCGCAGGACCGTATGGCCACGTCATTTTCCCGTTGTTTTTTACTGTATAAACAGCATGAGTAATATTTGCAAGTTCATCTCTGTCGTAAAAATCATTAAAAAAAGTATGTAAACGCATTACGGCAATTATTAAAAACAATAGGCAAAAAAGCTTCGCAGTTTTCGTTTTATCAATGTGAAATTTTGTAAAAAAACTTTTCAAAACAACTCCGACATTAAAAATATAGTAAGATTGCAGGGGTATATGTTAAAATAATTATTAATTTCTCTTAGTTAAAATCAAATAAATTACATAAAAAAGGATCTGGCCTCCAATCTTAATTTTGGGAATAATTAAATATTAAAATTTACAAATCCTCATTCATTGCTTTATGCCAATTCCACGCTGTTTTTATAATATTATCGAGCTCGCTGTTCTCCGGCTTCCAGTTTAATTTTTCATACACTTTTTTTGCATTAGCAACGAGTTTAGGCGGGTCACCCGGCCGCCTCTCACCGATTTCATAGTTAACTTTTTTACCAGTAACCTTTTCAACGGTTTTAATTATCTCCATAATTGAATACCCTTGCCCGGTACCCAAGTTAAAGCAATCATAGGAAAAATTTTCATCAGTCAGCATTAAATTTAACGCTTTAACGTGCGCATCGGCTAAATCCTGAACATGAATATAATCCCTGATACACGTTCCGTCTTTAGTATCATAATCATTACCGAAAACTGTAATTTTTTCCCTTTTACCAATTACGTTATCTAAAACAATAGGGATTAAATGCGTTTCCGGGTCATGATTCTCCCCGGTTTCACATTCGGCATCAGCGCCCGAAGCATTAAAATAACGCAACGAAACGCTTTTTGTATAATACGCGTTATAATAATCTGCTAAAATCTGCTCTATCATTAATTTGGATTTTCCGTAAGGATTTACCGGCGTTTTTATTTCATTTTCTGTAATAGGTATGTTCTCCGGTTGTCCATATACAGCGCAGGTTGAAGAAAAAACAATTTTATCCATACCGTTTATTCTCATTGCTTCTAACAAATTAATAGTTCCCGCCACATTATTAATGTAATATTTGCCGGGGTCAGAAACCGATTCCCCTACGTATGTATATGCAGCAAAGTGAATAACGCCTAAAGGTTGATGTTTTTCAATGGCTTGCGTTAATTTGTTTATATCATGAATATCACCGTGAATAAAATCTCCCCACTTAACGCTTTGTTTGTGTCCGTAAACAAGGTTATCGTATACAACGGGAATAAAACCGTGTTTACTAAGAGCTTTACACGTGTGTGAGCCTATATACCCTGCACCACCGGCTACGAGAATTTTTTTCATTTTAATGCCTTAAAATAACTATTATGCTTACAATATAATAAAAGATTTTTCAACTGTTAATAAGTTTAAAATTTATACTTATTGTACTGCAAAATATTTTCAAATTAATTTTACTCAATTGTTATAAATTAATATATTGTAAATGACTGGAGATAATAATGGCTAAAAATCAAAAACCGTTTGTATCAGTAGTAATACCTGTTTATAACGATAATGAACGTTTAAAAATGTGTATGGATAGGCTGGATAAACAAACGTATGGCAGAGAAAATTTTGAAATTATAGTTGTAGATAATAATTCAACGCAGAACGTCTCAGAAATAACATCTCAATATAAAGACATAATTTTATTACATGAAAAAAAACCAGGCCCTTATGCAGCTACAAATACCGGGCTTAAAAAAGCAAAAGGCCCTGTTATTGCTTTTACCGCATCAGATGTTAAGCCTGAACTAGATTGGATTGAAAAAGGTGTAGAAGGAATAACGAGTAAAGACAATATTGGAATATTAGCAGGTGAGATTAATATATTTTTTGCTAACCATGAAAAACCCACAACAACGGAATTATATGAAAAGGTTTTTGAATTTAATCAAAAACGCGCTGTAAAAAAAGTACATTTCGGTATTACTGCCAACGTCCTAACATGGAAAAAACTTTTCGATGAGTTAGGGCTTTATAATGACGAACACATGTCCGGCGGTGACCGTGAATGGGGTTTACGCGTTTATAACGCTGGATACGAAATTCTTTATTATCCGGACTGCAAAGTTCATCATCCGGCAAGGCAAATTGATGAGTTTAAGCGTAAATTAAAACGCATTATAAATAAAGGGTATTTCGAACCGGAAGAAAATAAAAGTAAATTTGCAAAATTCTTTTTAAAAGCAGGCCGGTATATTTCCGTTCCGTTTAGGGAATTTGCCGGTTTGGTAGTTTCTAAAAAAGTAAAAGGGTTCAGGAAAAAATTACGCGTTTTTTGGTTCATAATTTATAGAGTATTTTATATATTAGGGTTAATGCTAAAAAAACCGTTTTCTAAAAAATCTTAATTTTTAAAATAAGCATTTAGTTCATTAACAACGCTTTCAAGGGCTTTTTCCTCCAAATGTTCACCCATAGGCAAACTTAAAAGCGTTTTATCCGCTTTATTTGCAAACATATTTTCTTCATATTGTTTTAAATACTCATATGCTTTTAGTTTAGGCAAAGCAATAGGATAGTGAATTCCTGTTTGAATATTTTTATCATTAAGATATTGTTTTAATTCATCGCGATTCCGTGTCCTAATTACGAAAAGATGATAAACCTGTTTAGCCCAAGACTCGCGTTTAGGAAGAATTAATTGTTCAATCCCTGATATATTTTTGAGGTAATAATCCGCAACGCTTATCCTCGCATCTGTCCATTCATCTAGGTATCGAAGTTTTACGTTTAATATCGCAGCTTGAAGCCCATCCAGGCGGGAATTACGCCCTTCGAATTCATGGTTGTACTTTTCAATACGTCCGTGGTTTGCAATCATTCTGCAACGCTTTGCAATTTCATCATCATTCGTTAATATTGCACCGCCGTCTCCGTAAGCACCGAGATTTTTTCCGGGATAAAAACTGAAAGTGGATACATGGCCAATACCTCCCACTTTAGTATTCTTATACATTGCCCCGTGAGCCTGAGCACAATCTTCTATGACCTTTAAATTTTTATCATGTGCTATTTTCATAATCTCATCCATATCACAGGGATGGCCGTATAAATGCACAGGCATTATTGCGGAAGTCTTGTCCGTTATTTTCCTTTTTAAATCATGAATTGAAATTGTATAATTATTTTCATTGCAATCGCAAAAAATTACTCTATGCCCTGTCCGGGTAACCGATTCCGCACTTGCAATAAAAGAATTAGCCGGAACGATTATCTCGCTT
This sequence comes from uncultured Spirochaetia bacterium, assembly GCA_964449345.1. Classification (GTDB taxonomy): domain Bacteria; phylum Spirochaetota; class CALGPD01; order CALGPD01; family CALGPD01; genus CALGPD01. Next base: position 13,539 of record CAYUYT010000026.1, read on the forward strand.
GATTTAGGTAAATCAAGAGCTTCGATAGCAATTTCAAGTGCATCTGTCCCGTTGCCCACGCCAACGCAATGCTTTACGTTGATAAAAGAAGCAAAATTGTTTTCAAACTCTTTAACGTATTTCCCTTTAATAAAAGCCGTTTCGTTTATAACATTTTGAATTGCGTTATTTATTTCCGTTTTGATTGACAAATACTGTTTTTGTAAGTCTAAAAATTTCACCATAATATTTCCAATATTAATAAAATACTTTTCTTATAGGTTGAGCAGGATTACCGGCATAAATCATGCCGTTACCGATATCCCCGGTAACAACGCTTCCTGCACCAATTAATGAATTTTCACCGATAACTATTCCGGGTAATAATGTGCTATTTGCCCCTATTTTTGCGTTACTCTTAATATGTGCCCCTTTTAGGTTTTCTTTAACATCAGGAGATTGAGGATATTTTGCGTTAGTTATAACGGCGTTAGGGCCTATCCATGAATTATCTTCGAGAATTGAATATTCCGGTATAAAAACCTGCGTATGAATACGAACTCCGTTTTTAATAACAACGTGGTGTTCCACAACGGATAACGTTCCGATGCTGACATCATTGCCTATTTCATTAAATTCACGGATGTTAGCTTTATTACCTGTAGTAAAATTATTGCCAATTTTATTTCCTGCATAAATAACAGTATGTGAACGGATGTGAGCATTATTCCCTATAATTGTCTTTGCATTTTCCTGTCCTTTAACAGGTACACCTATAATGCAGTATTCCTCAATTGTTACATTTTCACCTATTTGTACATTTGGATAAATTTTTGCACTCTCAGCTATCATTTATAATTCCTAATTTGCATTTTTGCGGTTTAAATTTCATGAATATTTCTTTACCCGTTTCAACGGACTCGTATATAGCGGAAATTAACTCTAAGCTTCTCCGCCCCTCAAACCCGTCTATCAATGCTTGTTTATTGTTTTGTATACAATCAATAACGTGCTCGTAATATTCCTGATGTCCGAAACCGTAAACATTCGGAGGGTTAACAGAGTATTTTTCCATAACCTCTTCATCGTCATCCTGTTTATCGGTAAAATTCCATACCTTCATTTCATTTACAGCAAACCCGCCGATTTCAACAGAACCCTTTTCTCCTAAAATAGATAAAGAGCCTTCCAAATCCTTCGGCCTAGTAGCAGTAGTTGCTTCAATAATTCCTATTGAACCGTTTGTAAATTTAAGCACTACAGCAGCAGTATCTTCTGCTTCAATATCTACAAGTGCCGTTGTGCTTTTAGCAAATACGCTTTCAACATCTCCCATCATCCATTCAAGCAAATCAACGTGATGGCTAGCTTGATTAGTTAGAACACCGCCGTCATAAGCCCATGTACCGCGCCAATCATCACGGTCATAATATTCCTGCGGACGGCACCACCTGACTCTTACAGTACCTAAAACGAGTTTACCGAGACGCCCTTGTTCTAATGCCTGCCTTAATTTTTGAACAGGTATATTAAACCGGTTTTGCTTAATAACGAAAAGTTTTACACCGTATTTATCGCAAGTTTCAATCATTTCATCAGCATCTTCCAAAGTTAAAGCCATGGGTTTTTCAACGATTATATGTTTTCCGTATTTTGCCAAATTAATAACGTGTTTTGCATGCAAACCGCTTGGTGTTAAAACACTTACAATATCAATTTCCTTTTGCTTTTGCATCATTTCATCCATGTCTTTATAATAGGGGACATTGAACTTTTTTCCTAATTCTTTTGCTTTTTCCGGAACAATATCACACACAGCTGCTAATGAAGTGTTTGGTATGACAGCATTACCTAAAATATCCGAATGCCTTTTTGATATTCTTCCGCATCCTACAAGTGCAATCTTATACATAAAATCTCCGCGTTATTTATAAAATAAAACATATCACAATATAATAATTTTTCAATACATATTTTTTTCCAGTATATAAATTTTAGTATTCGTTTTAAATGATTTAACCCTTTATGTTTTTTTGATAAAATTTATTATATTAGTAAGTAATATTAAAGAGGCTTACAATGCGAGAAATATTAATTATATGCTTATCTAATTTAAAACATGACCCGAGAGTAAAAAGGCAAATAGCATTTCTAAATGATAAATATAAAATAACGACTTTAGGTTTTACTGACCCTGAGGTTAATGGAGTTGATTTTTATAAAATTGAGTACAGTAAATATAACGCAAATACAAATCCATTTTTACTTTTTTTAAAAATTATGGATTTAACCATATTAAAAAATTACGAAAAAGCATTTTGGAAATCTTTAGATAATCCTAAAAAAGTTTTAAATAAGTTGAAAAATAAAAATTTCGATTTAATTATTGCTAACGATATTACAGCGATGCCACTTGTTACAGAAATAAAAAAAACTGGTACAAAAATTATTTTCGATGCTCATGAATATTATCCCGAGTTATTTCAAGATAATTGGAAATGGCGTATTTTTTTTAAAAAACAATTCACTTATTTATGCGATAAATATATCCCTATCGCTGATAAAATGCTTTGTACTTCAGAAAGCATGTCTAAAGAATACAAGAAATATTATGATGTAAATCCCGTTGTTATTACTAATGCACCGGAATATGAAAAGCTCCCTGTTACTAAAGTTAATCAGGATAAAGTTAAAATAATTCATCACGGTGGTTTTAAAGCTTCACGCCATATTGAAATTCTAGTTGAAATGATGGAATATCTGGATGAAAGGTTCAACATGGACTTAGTTGTTTTTATGCCAACTAGCGATAAAAATTACGTAAAAAGAATAAAAAAAATGGCTAAAAAAAATGAAAGAATTAGTTTTATTCCTCCTGTGCCCATGCCTGATATTTCTAGAGAATTTAATAAGTATGATATAGGGATTCATACACTCATGCCTGTTAATCTAAATCATAAGATAACCATACCGAATAAATTTTTTGAATATGTACAATCGCGTTTAATGATTGTAGCGTCCGGTGGCACTGAGATGGCTAGACTAGTTAATAAATATAACTGCGGAATAACCTTTACTGATTTCACAGCCAGAAACGTTGCTGATAAATTAAATACGTTAACTATTGATGATATTATTTTTTATAAAAAGCAATCTCATAAAAACGCTAAAGAATTATCTAGCATGGAAAACAAAAAAACTTTGATAAAAACAATTGAAACTCTTATAAATAATTAATTAAAAATATATTTTTTAAATTTAGTTGTATTTGGTATTATATTTTAGCATTAGAAGGTATTGCATTATCATGAAAAAACATTTATTCGTTTTCGGAACCAGGCCGGAAGCTATTAAACTTGCTCCTTTAATAAAAGAGTTTAAAAAGCATGAGGATAAATTTGAAACCAAAGTATGTGTCACAGCTCAGCATAGGGAAATGCTTGATCAGGTTCTTGATTTCTTCAGCATCAAACCTGATTATGACTTAAACTTAATGAAACCCAATCAAACACTTTTCGACATAACAGCTAACGGATTAAAAGCACTAGAAAAAGTTTACGATGATTTTAAACCGGATAACGTATTTGTTCAAGGGGACACTACTACGGTTTTAATCGGAGCGCTTGCTGCTTTTTATAAAAAAATAAAAATATCTCACGTTGAAGCGGGCTTGCGAAGCCATAATAAATTTTCACCGTTTCCTGAGGAAGTAAACAGGACCCTAACCGGACATATGGCTCATTATCACTTTGCACCCACAAAACGCGCGGTTAATAACTTAAAAAATGAAAATATAACTGAAAATGTTTTCAATGTAGGTAATACTGTAATTGATGCTTTATTTTTAGGCCTTGATATAATTGAAAAATCTAAAAACAACGAATATAAAAATTATTTCAATTTTCTGGATAAAAATAAACGCGTTATTTTAGTGACCGGACATAGAAGAGAAAGTTTCGGCAATCCTTTTGAAAATATTTGCCATGCTATAAAAAGCCTTGCTGAAAATTATCCCGATACACAAATTGTTTATCCAGTACATCTAAACCCTAATGTAAGAAAAACAGTATATGAAATCCTCAAAGATTTGGATAACGTACATTTAATTGAACCCCTAGACTACCCTTATTTAATTTGGCTTATGAAAAAATCCTATATCGTTTTAACGGATTCAGGCGGGATACAGGAAGAAGCGCCTTCTCTTGGAAAACCCGTTATAGTATTGCGTGATGTAACTGAACGCGTTGAAGGTATTGATGCGGGAACGGCAATTTTAGTTGGAACAGATAAAAATAAAATTTATGACACCGCGGCTAAATTACTCGATGATAAAAAAGAGTATGAAAAAATATCTAAATCCGTAAACCCCTACGGAGACGGCACAACGGGGAAAAAAATTATTGATATAATTAACAATTTATAAACATTTTTTGAATTCTTGAAATATTGTGATATATTAAATAGATAAATATTCAACTTGAGGTAAAAATATGAAAAACCCCAAAGTCGTTATGATGGGTCTAGGTTATATAGGGCTGCCAACATCAGCATTAATAGCGAGTAAAAATATAAAAGTACACGGTGTTGATGTAAAAAAAGACGTTATAAATATAATTAATAAAGGTAAAACGCATATAATAGAACCGGATTTGGAAGGCCTTGTTAAATACGTTGTTGATAACGCTCTTTTAAAAGCGCATGATAAACCGGAAAAAGCAGACGTTTTTCTTATTTCCGTGCCCACCCCTTTTAAAGGCAATAATGAACCTGACATATCATATGTTGAACAATCAATAGATGCAATCATACCTTATATTGAAAAAAATAATCTTATTATTATTGAGTCCACTTCTCCCATAGGTACAACGGAGAAAATGGCCGAGCTTATTTTCTCAAAAAGAAGTGAACTAAAAGACAATATTTACATAGCCTATTGCCCTGAACGCGTTTTACCCGGCCACATTTTATACGAGCTTGAAAATAATTCCAGAATAATAGGCGGTATAAACGAAAAATCAACTGAAATGGCAATAAAGTTTTACTCTTTATTCGTTAAAGGTGAATTATTCCAAACAGACAGCCGTACTGCTGAAATGTGTAAACTCGTTGAAAATTCATACCGTGATGTGAATATAGCGTTCGCTAACGAACTTTCAATAATTTGCGATAAAGCCGGTATTGATGTATATGAACTCGTTGAGCTTGCAAGCAAACATCCGAGGGTCAATATTTTAAAGCCGGGAGCGGGCGTGGGCGGCCATTGCATTGCGGTTGACCCATGGTTTATTGTACACGATTATAAAGAAGAATCAAAAATAATTAAGCTCGCTAGGGATATTAATAACTACAAAACCGAATGGGTTATTGCTAAAATTGAGTTAGCAGCTGCGCGGTATAAAGAAAAAACAGGCAGTTCTCCCAAAATAGCGTGTATGGGCCTTGCTTATAAAGCGGACATAGATGATTTACGCGAAAGCCCGGCTTTATTAATAACGAAAACTTTAATTCAAAAAAAATACAATGTGTTGCCTGTTGAACCGAACCTTGAAAGTTACACAGATATTGAGCTAATAGATTTTGAGAAAGCTTTTAAAGATTCGGATATCATTGCTTTACTCGTTCCCCATAAAGAGTTTAAAACTCTTAATTTAAAAGGTGATAATGTACTTGATTTTTGCGGTTTAACTAAAGAGAAATAAATTATTAATATTTAAAATATTTTAGTTTAACAACTTAGAGCACTTCATATCTATGGATTTATAAATCCTGAAAAGTAATAAATTCACAGCCATTCTCCGCCATAAATTCGATTGCATCAAAAGACAACGGAGTTAAAGTTTTAGGATGAGAAACCACGTTGATTACGCCTTGTTTCCGTTTTATAAAACTTTTAAGCTCGTTCAAAAACGGTGTATATTTTATATCGAGGGAAGCCTTTCTCGGCTCTTTTAATTTTTGAAAGAAACTTTTATTAACCGTTCCCCTGCCCTTACCATCACCGTAAATATCACTTTGTTTATAGTTAGGCAGTTTAGTTTTAAATCTGTTAATAATTTTTTTAAAGATATTAACACTATACGTTGTAACTGGTATTTCTGAGAACTCACCATCATCATCTTTAATTAAAACGTTATTGTTGAATTTATAAATAGGAGCTTTAGGCGCTGTGACGAAATCGTATTCATGCGTCAAGGATTTACCTTTTATTCCAGGAAGAACACTTGAATCAATTTTAATACCGGATTTTATAAAACCTTTTTTTATTTTTTCAAAAGGCTGAATACACCAGCCACCCGCGCGGAAAGCAATTACTTTGTAATCAGGTTTTACTTCCCGGGCTATTTTTTCTAAAGCATTTACTCCAGATACAAATAACTCTGTAATTTTTTCTTGGGGCAAATTATGAAGGCGGAAATAACGGTATTCCTCAAACTTCCACTCACCTTGTTCATAGATTGCATCCAGCCAGTGAGCGTGAAGATGAAGTTCAATGCGGTGATTATTTTCAACGAGTTTAATTAAATTTTGTTTTAATTTTTCCGCTTGATTTTGGGTTTCCCGTTTTTCAAGGCACTTCAAATAATAAAGAATATCAACGAAAAACGTTGCTTTTATACCGAGTTTTTTAAAAATATGAATTAATTCTTCAACGGGATTAATAATGCATTTTTCAGCTGTACCTGATTTATCACCCAAAAAAAGCTCATAATCAAATGTCAGAAGGATTTTCTTCATTTTTTTTCCTGCTCTTGGTCAACCACATCACCCTGCCATTTTTTAAACTTTATAATGTGTTGCAAATGTATAAAAAATCTATATAATTTATATTTCGTTTTCTTTAATGGACATTTCCATGTATAACCCGTTTTTAATTCCGGGCCGAAACGCTTTTTAAACCGCTGAATGCCTTCAAGTTTAGAATTTTTTTCCGGTTCAATTCTCGCTCCAACAAAATCGTATATTTTAACACCGCGTTGTTTTAAGTCTTTAATTATTTCCCATTGCATAAAGTTTAAAGCTCCGGTAAACGGCCTGTCAATACTGCCCCCCCAAAGATAATAACCCGCGTAATTAGAAAAAGGAATAATAGCACATCCCTGTACTACGCCTTCGTAATAAGAAACGTAAATTTCTACTTTGTTTTGAAGACAATCAATAAAGTCTTTAAAAGCGTCTTTAGAAAGAAAAGAAACTCCTTGCCTCTTTTTCGTTATAACCATATTTATATAAGCATTATTGATTTGATCGTTTCCTTTTTTAATATCAACATTACTTTTCATTGCTTTTCTGACAACGTTTCTATGTTTTGAATGCAAGTTTTTAAAAAGCTCATCTTCTGTCATAGTTAAATCGAGTTGATACGTTCCAAAAGGTGCAAAATAGCTATTATCAGGATAAGTATTAAAAACGGATATAGCGGTTGGGGGTTCTATAAAATCATAACGCGTTTCTTTTTTTAAAAAGTTAACCGTTTCATTTAAAAAATCCTTTTCATCAGTTAAGGCCATATCATCATCAATGTAAATAGTGTATGTTGTAAATTTTATAAGGCGGAACAGTGTAAGCCCCATTTTTTTTACTTTATTGATGTAATAAGGTAAAACGAATTTCAATTGCCCGTTTACATACCCTCCAATCCAACCGTATTCATCTGAATGGGCCTTAAGAAACTTTTCAGAAGAAAAAACTGAGTATTGCCCGTTCCATTGCCAATCTTCAAGAAATTTTATATGCATATATTATACGTTAAACTCCTGTAATAAATCAAATAATCTTTTCATCTTAATATTATCATTTTCTATTGGAATTTCAATAATTCTTTTGTTAAGATGCTTTGTATTTGGCAAAAAATCAACATTATTTGTAAGCAAATTATAACCGTTTCTTGAATAAATTTTATTGTTTGCTAAATATTGAATTAAGCTTTTAGAAATTTCTTTCTCATGTGCAAGTAAAACGAATTTATGAGGGCAAGCAACGCCTCTAATACTTTTAACCACTTGAAAAAGACCGTCGCCCTTGAAGTTTTCATCAAAACCTGAAAAATGCTTTACGCGAAAATCAAAATCACCGTCTAAAAGCGAGTTTAATATCCCACCGAGAACAGGCCGCTCAAAACCGCAAATATCATCGTTTTTTATATCAATAAATTTTGATGATATTTTTTTCATTAAAGAAAACGTTTTTCCTAAAAGCCCTGTTTTCTTATTGTATATTCTCAGCCGATTAAAATAAAAATCCAAATAAGTAATTTTATGATTAAAACAATGATTATTACGTTTTATATTTATTTCTTTATCTTCACACCAAAAAAAAGCGCCCATATGCCCCGCAGTTGCCTTTCCGGGTGAAAATGAAAAAAAGCCCGCGTCTGCGAAAGTGCCCACAAATTTATCTTCTAGTTTCGCGCCGAAAGATTGAGCAGCGTCATCAATCATCAAAACGTTTTTTTCTTTACAAAGTTTTTCTATATCTTTTAAATTAGCCGGAAATCCATAAAGAGAAGGAACGAGAACGCATTTTGCCTTGCTTTTCTTTAGCATAAAGTCAACGGATTCAATATCGGGGTTCAAATCCCGTTTATCAATATCGTAAAAAACAGGTTCTATATTCAACGCACTTAAAGGTTCAAGTACGGTCTCACATAAATAAGCTGGTATTAAAATCTTATTCTTTACTTTGAAATGCTTTAAAATATGATACAGTGCCCATCGCCCTTTTGAAGCGTAAAACCAGTTTTTCCCCGTTATTTTGTTTAAATGCTTTAAATCAAGAGGGAACTTTTCAAAATCAGGAGGTTTAAATATTTTTATTTCAAATTTTTTATCCAACCTATAACCTCTTGTATTCTATTCTCCATTGACCATTCTTGCTTATCTTTTAACACGTTGCTTTTATATTCTCTTATTTTATTAGTATTTTTAAAAGTTTGAATTGCCTTAACAATGCAGGCCTCATCATTATAGTCACAAGCTATGCCGTAATTATTTTCATTGATTAATCTCATTGCATCCCCATTTGGAAGAGCAGCAATTATAGGAAGGCCTAAATTTATATATTCGTATATTTTTGAAGGTACACAGGCACCTAGATAATCCGTTGCAAGGGAAACAAACCCAACGTCAACGTGTTTTTGCATAAACTCAAGAAATTTTTCATGCGGCATTGATTTTATAAAATCATATTTATCTATATAGTTTTTAATATTTTTATAATTTTCATAGTTGCCAATTAATGTAACTTTTATGTCATTAACTTTATCAACAGCGTTTAAAAAAATCTCAGGTTTCTGGTTGCCGCCGAATCGGCCCACGTAAGCTATCCGTAATTTTTCAGACTTTTCTTTTTTAATAAGATTTATGGGTTTAATATATCCAAAATAGTTATTCTTAATTTTATTTTTAAACTCAGGGTATTTACCTTTTAATGCGTCTCTATTCGTTTTGGAAGACGTTATTATTAAATCAGAATTTGAAAGATATTTTTTTTCTTTTTTTTCCCGGCTAACGTGAAATTTATTATCCATAATTAATCCGTTGACTTTACTATAATCAAGTGGATCATGAAAATTAACTATGAATTTACACCCTGTATATGATTTCAACTTTGATCCGAGTTTTATAGTTCCAAGCTCGCCACCGGAAGTAGAAAAAACAACATCATTTTTATTAATTTTATCTTTTAGTTGAGAATACGTTTTATTTACCCATAAATCTAAATAATCCTCTAAAATACCAAGACGCTCCAGCCATAAATAAGGGCGCGTTAATTTACGATTAAAAGGAAAACGCATAACACTATAACCTTGCTCATCATAAGAAATATTTTTATAATCCGGAGTTATTACTGTAACATCAAAACCTTTTTTGATTAATAAATCAACAGCGCCTTTTCTTATTAATATCCCCCCGGTAAGCTCCGGCAACCATGAACGCGTTAAGTAGTAGAATCTCATTTTATTAATATAACCTATTTGACATATTTACAAAAAAAAGCATAGAATAGTTTTTACAAAGTTAATTTTTTTTTCGAATGACCAAAACGGTTAAATAGCCTTCAAATGAAACAATTTTATCTAAAATTTTAAATAAATAATATAAAGGTCTAAAAAAATCAACCCATTTTAAGACAGTGCTTTTGGACATTATTATTCTTGCTTCGAGTTTTAAATCATTTTCTATAATTTCTTTTTCCAAATTGTATATTTTATATTCATTTGGATATTTCCATTTTTTAAATAATTTCAAAGTAATATAAGAAAACCGATAAGGAAACGAATAATGGTTTGGAAAAGCAATGACCATATAGCCATCATCTTTTAAAACCCGTTTATACTCCTTTAAAGCTGCTGTTCTTTGTTCTTTATTAAAATGTTCAATTACGCCTGAATTAAAAACTATATCAAATCTTGAATTAGCAAAAGGCATATTGAACATATCTCCAATAATAAAATTTATTTTTTTATTCAATATTTCAGAAGCTTTTTTAGATTTTTGAATTATATCTGGAACAATATCTAAAGCTGTTTTATTAAAATCATTATCTAATAACATTGAAGTAACTGCACTTTCACAACCAACTTCAATAATTTCTTTTTTATTTTCAGAAATATATTTATTAACAAAATCACTGAGTTCTTTTTGAAATACAGCTGGATTATTATAATTTTCAATTATATTATCACTGGTAATATTGCTAGAATGCACTTGCCAGATAGAATATTGATTTTTTTTTGACATTAAATTCCCTTGCTCTTAAAACATCTTAATTTTTTTTAGTAAAATAACTTATTTTTATTAACTAGGTAATAGATCTATCTTAAATATAACATGAAAACAAACTTTTTCAAAAAAACAAATCTACTTAGATTCAATCAATATTCTTGTATATCCATATAATATTTTATTCTTTAGAAATTAAATCGTGAGGTGAACCCCACCCGATTTAAATATAACAGCTTTGCCAAGAATATCAAGGTTAATGCAGATAATACAACCAATGCACTATAATTAATCATTTTTTGTTTCTCTAAAAAATATTTTTTTTATTGCTTTAATATCAACTAATTTAAAAAGGAAAATTAATCCTATAAAAATTAACCCTATTCCTAAAGCTTTAATTATAAACATCCATGTCATTTTTAAATTTAGCAGTTCATCGAGCAATATATATGAAAGAAATGATAATATACCTATGATGATTATTTTTAAAAGTTTTCCCAATTCAAATTTTACATTTAATAACTTAATAAACCAAAACCCACACCAAAGCGTTAAAAAAAGCATTGAAACAAATGTTGACCAAGCAGCTGCCGATTTACCAATAACGGGAATAAAAATAATATTAAAAACGAGATTAATTACTGCCTGTAAAAAGTAACCAATAGTTGCTAAATATGTAATTTTTTTCAAACCAAAAACACTGCCAAGATATTTGTTTTGAGAATTAATAAAAAAGGCAAAAGCTAAAACGGGTATTAAAGTATAAGCACCGTGATACTTTGCTTCAGTTAAAAAATAAAGAAGTTCTTTTGATAAAATAGATAGAAAAAAAGCCGCGGCAAAAATAACTAATGAGTAAAAAGTTATAAACTTTCCGAGTTTTTCATTGAATTCATTTTTACTGTGGATATACATTGATGTCATAATTGGTGCATAAACTTGAAAAATTGATTCGGTAAACAAATTCATACCTCTTGAAACTCGATAAGCAACGTCATACAATCCGCTTTCCCCCAAATTATCATATAGAGTTATCAATATCCGATCACTGAATTCAGTAACCCAGCTTGACATAGCCAGAGGCAGCAAGGGCAGAGAGTATTTAAGCGATTTAAATAAAACTTTTTTATCAAATTTAAATTTAACGAGTTTATCTTTAAACAAAACACCGGTAAAGTAAACAAAAGATAAAAAAGCAACGGAAAAATGACCAATAAACCTACCCGTTACACCCATTTTATACTTTATCATTAAAAACAAACTCAAGCCTATTGAGATAAAGAATATAATTGTATCGGGAATTACAATTCCAGAAGATTTTACCTGATTACGTAAATGTTGTTTGCCAAAATTTGACAATTGGAGTAACAACGGAATTACAGTTGTTAAAAAAACTAACGGATAAAAATCAATTGAATATATATCTGTTAAATATATATTACCAATTATCATTAATATTACAGTGAAAAAAATACCCCATATAACTACAAACCAAAAAAAAGTGCTCGAAAATTTTTCTAACTCCTTTTTATCACTATTATTTTCGAAATAAAACCTGTTAAAAGTTGAATCAAGATATAATGATACAAAAACACCTGTAAATTGGTAAAATGAAACCAGGTTTGCAAGCAAACCCATTTGTCCGGGATTTAATAAACGCGTTACTACCGGCAATAAAAAAACAGCGCTTGCTTTTGTTAAAATAGAAGATATAAAATACATGGAAGAGTTTTTTAGTATAGTTTTCAAATGATTGCGTTTATGAATATGTTCAGCCATAAAAAATTATACCTGTCTTTTATAATTTTAGCCAAACTATAAATATATCTTATTAAAAATGAAAATCAACTAGGGTATAAAATTATAATAGCTTGTAAGTCTTTTTTTTTTTTATTATATTAAAGCTAAATTGCATGAGTCAAGGCAAGGTTAATAAACATGGCAAAAAAACACAAATGTGATGTTCTCGTTATGTTATGGGGAATGGTGGGAAGAGACGCTGATATGGTTGTACCCACGATTTATTTACTTAAGAATAAATATAAACTTAATGTCGAAATTAGAAGTATATTTGAATATGGCGTAATAGATAAACTCAACCCAAAAGTATTATTTTTGGCGGATTGTAACGGCGGCTCTCACAACTACATCGTTTCTAAATATGCCAAAGAACGAGGCATTTATGTAGTTTCTCTACACGCTGAAGGTATGTTTCGCGAAGAAAATATAGAAAGTGCAATAATCGGCTGGAATTTAGATAGAATGCCCACCGTTAATAAATTTTTTTTGTGGAATCAGGACGCATATGAATTAACTGTTAAATATTTTCCAACATTTAAAGATGTAATTGAAGTCGTTGGAAGTACATTGCACGAAAAATACTTAATATTTGATAAAAATGATTTTGAAAGAAAGCAACTTCTAACAGATAAATTCAATGGAATAATTTTTTACGCTGCCTGGGGATTTGATAGAGCTCATAGATTTTATAAAGAAGGTGTAATTGATATTGATCCCGAACCGGAACGTTTATGTGTTGTTGAGTGTTTAAAAGAGGTAATAAA